>NZ_JACCQC010000049.1:0-27964 GCF_015712225.1 Burkholderia sp. 9775_39
GATCCCCTTGAAGGGTCGTTCGAGACCAGGACGTTGATAGGTCAGGTGTGTAAGCGCAGTAATGCGTTCAGCTAACTGATACTAATTGCCCGTAAGGCTTGATCCTATAACAAGTCTGCCTTGTAGATCGGCGCCGTGCGAAAGCACCGGTCGCGATCCAAAGCGACATGTTGAATTCTCGTGTGTGATACACACAACCTAAATTACTGCTTCTTCCAAGATTGGTTGCGCTGCGAAGCAACGCAACAACCCCCTTTGCCTGATGACCATAGCGAGTCGGTCCCACCCCTTCCCATCCCGAACAGGACCGTGAAACGACTCTACGCCGATGATAGTGCGGATTCCCGTGTGAAAGTAGGTAATCGTCAGGCTCCCTAAGCCAGAAACCCCCGCCCGAAAGGCGGGGGTTTTTGCATTGGTGCGCCAAAAAAAGCGTGCGGCGCAACGGTGCCAAGGCTACGTCCACTGGCTCCCCGCTGACGCAATCAATCGGAGCGCCGAGCCCGCCAGTTCCACACTCGCTGTTCGTGCCGTCCGGCATCTCCCGCCACTTCCTTTTGCCAATCGGACCTATCCCTCTTCGGGCCGGCTCCAGCTAATGCTGCACATCCAGCGCCGATAGCTGTGATGGCCGGTGATGAGCGATGTTGATCGACGATGATCGATAAATACCGCTTCCTGACGAAGACCTCGCTTCATCTCTCGACGCTTCGGTGTGCCACATCAAATGCCTCACTCCGCGAGCGCAGCGCGAAATCGTCATAAAAAATCTATGCGCATAAAGTTCATTCGCCCGGCATGCTCGACAGAGCGGAGAGCAAGCCCTTCGGGGTAATATCGCCGTTCGTCCCGATTCGCCGGTGCGTGTCTGCATCCCCGGCGGTCGGCGTCTTTGGCCTTCCGTCTCCTGCATCGTTCATGACAGACAGCCCCGCCCAAAGTGGTCGGACGACCGACTTCTTGCCGTATCTCGTCGCCGCGACGTTCTTCATGGAGTACCTCGACACGACCGTGATCGCGACTGCGCTGCCGCAAATGGCCAGCTCGTTCGGCGTCGGACCGAATGCGCTGAGTCTCGGGATGACGGCGTACATGCTGGCGCTGGCGGTGTTCATTCCGATCAGCGGCTGGATCGCGGACCGCTATGGTTCGCGTACCGTCTTCGCGAGTGCGATCGTCGTCTTTACCGGCGCGTCGGTGCTGTGCGGGCTGTCCGAAGGGGTGATGTCGTTCACGGCTGCGCGGCTGCTGCAGGGTGTCGGCGGGGCAATGATGGTGCCGGTCGGCCGGATGATCGTCGTGCGCAGTACCGAGAAGGCGAGACTGATGCGCGCGATCGCGACGATCACGTGGCCGGGCATCGTCGCGCCCGTCGTCGGGCCGCCGATCGGCGGCTTCATCACGACCTACGCGTCATGGCGATGGATCTTCCTGTTGAACGTCCCGTTCGGTCTTGCCGCACTCGTTTGTACCTGGCTGATCGTCCGGAATACGCGGGCCGACGAGCAACGGCCGCTCGACTGGGTCGGCTTCGTACTGGCCGGTGGCGCATTGACGTGCCTGCTGATCGGCACGGAAGCGGCCGGACAGCAGGATGTCGACTTCACGCGCGCGGGTGTCCTGGTGGGCGCAAGCGTGCTGTTCGGCATCGCCGCGTGGCTGCATGCGCGACACAGCGCGCATCCGCTGCTCGATTTCACGACGCTGAAGGTGCCGACGTTCTCGGTGACGGTGATCACCGGTTCGATCACGCGGATGGCGATCAACGCCGTCCCGTACCTGCTGCCGCTGCTGTTCCAGATCGGCTTCGGGCTGTCGCCGTTTCAGTCAGGCCTGTTGCTGCTCGCGAGCGCGCTCGGCAATCTCGGGATGAAGGCGGGGACATCGTGGATCCTCGACCGTTACGGCTTTCGGCGTGTCGCGCTCGTCGACGTGACGATCGTCGGCATCTTCACGATCGCATGCGGCTGGCTCACTGCGTCGACGCCGTTGGCGATCACGCTGTTCGTCGTATTCGTCTACGGGCTCACGCGGTCGATGCAGTTCACGACGCTCGCGACGCTGGCCTATGCGGATATCCCGTCTCACCAGACGAGCGCGGCCAGCACGCTGTGGAGCGCCGCGCAGCAGATGACGATCGGAATGGGGATCGCATTTGGCGCATTGTCGCTGCGGCTAGCGGCATTGGTGCGCGGCGATGCGGCCGGCATGCACTACGTGCTCGACGATTTCCGCTGGGCGTTCGTCGCGGCGGGCGTGCTCGCGCTGCTGACGTTGCCGGGCTATGCACGGCTGGCTTCCAATGCTGGCGACCGGCTGCGGGCCAACATAGCGCGAGGATAGGCCCGACTGCAAATCGAATTGGCGGTGCAACCAGTGAGTGAGCTTGTTTTTGGGCGCTCACCCGAGGCGCCGATTCGTCACGGTAGCGATCGCTTGACGGTCAGCGTAACCGGTTTGCCGTCACCGCGGGCGAATGGGCCTGCCGCGCAACCATGCTGGACCGCCGCGCTCTCCGGACAATGACGTGCGGTGCCGGAACGAGCATCAAGGCCGAATGCGATATGCGGACGACAGTAGCGCCGTCGTCCCGATTCCCGCTACTGCGCATCATGGAAGATGATGCCGATCGTGTGGCGATGGCCGCTTCGAATCCGGCTGACGCCGTGGCGCAAGTTGACGCGATAGACGCCGCGGGTTCCCTGCACCGGCCGGCCGTGCACCGCGAAGATCACGGCGTCGCCTTGTGTCAGCGGCACCACTTCCGCGCGCGACTGCATGCGGGGTCGCTGTTCCGTCAACACGAACTCCCCACCACTGAAATCGCGGCCCGGTGCCGACAGCAGGATCGCGACCTGCAGCGGAAACACGTGCTCGCCGTACAGGTCCTGATGGAGACAGTTGTAGTCGTCGGCGCCGTATTGGAGGATCAGCGGCGTCGGTCGCGTCTGTCCCGCCGCATGGCAGCGATCGAGGAACGTCGCATGCTCCTTCGGATAACGAACGTCGACTCCGAGTGCCTGGTTCCAGCGATTAGCGATCGGCGCGAGATGCGGGTAGAGCGTCGCGCGCAGCTCGGCGATGACCGCAGGCAACGGATACGCGAAATACTTGTATTCGCCGCGGCCGAAGCCGTGCCGGGCCATCACGACACGTGAACGATAGAGTGCATTGTACGGATAGAGCGACGCGAGTGCATCGCACTCGTTTGCCGACACCAGGCCCGGTACGCGCGCGCATCCGTAGCGATCGAGTTCGCCCTCGACCGTCGGCCAGTCGAGGGCGTCGACGCGTTGCGCGATGTCCAGCGATTCGACGGCAGGTTGCAGATCGGCAATGTTCACGGGCGTACCTCTGGGCATCGGCGGTGTGGGGCCGTGCAGTCGCGCACGGTCGAGTCCACGATGGAAGTTGATGAACCCAGTCTAGCGGCGTCCATGCGCCGGTACGCTCCAGATCTTGCGCTTTAATTCGGATGATGAAACAGCGAAAAGCGGGCTGCGGCATCGGCACACTGAATGTGGTGAGGTACCAGAGAGGTGGCGGAGGAGAAGGAGAAGCGAAGAGGTAGCGAAACGCCAGATCCAACCTATCGCGGCGGATGGCGGCTCCCGCCCGCCACCCGCCGCGTCCACAAATCAGGCCAGCGACCGGAACAACCAGTAAAGCCCCGCCGCGAGCGCGATCGACGCCGGCAGCGTCAGCACCCACGCGAGAACGAGGCTGCGCACCGTGCTCCATTGCAACCCGGAGCCGTTCGCCGCCATCGTGCCCGCGACGCCCGACGACAGCACGTGAGTCGTCGACACGGGCAGCCCGTACATGTCGGCGGCACCGATCGTCAGCATCGCGACGAGTTCGGCCGATGCGCCTTGTCCGTAGGTCAGATGCTGCTTGCCGATTTTTTCGCCGACGGTCACGACGATGCGCTTCCAGCCGACCATCGTGCCGAGGCCCAGCGCGATCGCGACGGCGACCTTCACCCACGTCGGAATGAACTTGGTCGCGTGGTCGAGCTGCTTGCGGTAGTTGTCGATCGCGAGCTTGTCGGCGGCGGCGAACGCGGGTTGCCCCGACTTCTCGATCAGGCGAATGGCCTCGGACACGAGGTACATCGTGTTGCGCACGTTGTCGACGTCGCGTTGCGGCACGGCCGCCATCGAGCCCGACGCGCCGACGGCGGTCGCGAGCGACGTGGACAGCTGCGCGACGGCCGGCAGCACGGCGGGTGTCAGTTCACGGTGCTGCACGTAGTGTTCGACATCGGCACGCGGGTTCGCGGACGGCGCGATGCCGTTCGTGTACTTCCCGAACGTCGCAGCCGCCTGGTTCGCGACCGCCACGAAGGTCTGCGATTCGGCGGGCGTGACGGCCTTGTTCAGCGCATACGCGGTCGGCACCGTGCCGATCAGGATCAGCATGATGAGCCCCATCCCTTTCTGCCCGTCGTTCGACCCGTGGGCGAACGACACGCCGGTGCAGGTGAGGATCAGCAGGCAGCGAATCCAGAACGGCGGCGGCTGATCCTTCGGCGGCTCCTTGTACAGCTCCGGAATCCGCACGAGCGCCTTCAGCACGAGCAGCAGCAGCGACGCGCACAGGAAGCCGACGATCGGCGAGAGCAGCAGCGACTTGCCGACCCCGAGCGCCTGGCCCCAGTCGACGCCGCTCGTGCCGGACGGCCCATGCATCAGCTGGTTCATCAGCCCGACGCCGATGATCGACCCGATCAGCGTATGCGAGCTCGACGACGGCAGCCCGAAATACCAGGTCGCGAGGTTCCACACGATCGCGGCGATCAGCAGCGCGAACACCATCGCGAAGCCCGAGCCGCTGCCGACCTGCAGGATCAGCTCGACCGGCAGCAACTGCAGGATGCCGAACGCGACGGCGCCGCTCGAGACCATCACGCCGAGGAAGTTCCACATGCCCGACCAGATCACCGCGACGTTCGGCGTCAGCGAGTGCGTATAGATCACGGTCGCGACCGCATTCGCGGTGTCGTGGAAGCCGTTGACGAATTCGAAGCCCAGCGCGATCAGCAGGGCGGCGCCGAGCAGCAGGTACGGGAACAGCGTCCCTTCGCGGACCGGCGCCAGATCGGCGACCAGGTGGGTGGCGATATAGACGGCGCCGAGCACGAGCACCAGCAGGAAGGCGGCATAGCCGACCTGCCGGGTGCGCGCGACGGAGCCCGGATTGTTCGGGGCGGACGAAGCAGGTTGATTCATGACGGCATCTCGTAAGGGAACCGCGTCCGATCCTAGCTGCGGCTAGCAGTCAGTTTGATGACAGTCGGGACGACGAACGGTGTGTCTTACGGGGATGTAAGGCGAGTGGCGGCATGCGAAGCAGCGAGTCGCGTCGATCACTCACATAGTGAACACGACAGCGGCTTACGCGCCGGTATCGCGCTGCTCATCATCCGTCGTCGCCAACGTCCAGCCGGCCGGCGACGCGACGAACGTCGTGCACGACAGCGGCGCAACGTCGAGACGCGCGGCCGCGGCGTGGTCCATCCGCAGCACATGCGCGATGGCCGCGCGGACGATCGGCGCATGCGTGATCGCGATGACGTCGCGCTCGCGCGGCAACCCGTCGAACCACGTGCCGACCCGACGTGCGGCGGCGTCGAACGATTCGCCGCGATGCGGCGACGCGGACGGCGTGCCGATCCACGTGGCAAGTTCGTCAGGCAGATCGCGTGCGAGATCGTGCAGCCGCTTGCCTCGCCAGTCGCCGTAGTCGATGTCGCGCAGCGCGTCGTCGATGTCGGCGTGCAGCCCGAGTGCGTCGGCGGTCTGCGTTGCGCAGCGTGCCGGGCTGCACAGCACGAGCGAGCCGGCGATGGCCGTCCACCGGCCGTGCAGCGCGGCGGCTTCGGCAAGCCCGCGCGCGTCGAGCGGATCGTCGTCGGGAAACGTGCCGGTGCGCATCGCGCGGGTCGAGGCGTGCGCGATCAGGCGCAGCGAGGCATGCAGGTTCATGTCGGTGGTCGGATGATCCGGAGCGGGGCGCGCTTGCCCATCTGTCGTCGCTTCAATACGCGAACGTTCGCGCGTACAATTCGCCCGATACGAAGCGCGGAAGCCGGTGCAATTCCGGCGCGGTCGCGCCACTGTAACCGGGGAATCGATGATCCCGGAAGCCAGACCTACCTTCGTACCCATCCATCATTTGTCGGGGCGCGATTCCCCTGAGGTGTATCCATGAGCGAAGCAGTGCTGAAGCCGGCGGTCGTGCCGGCACCCATCCCCGTCCGTGAGCTGTTGCCGTGGGCCGTGTTCGTCGGCCTGATCCTGCTGCTCGCACTCTATTTCGTCGGTGCGGAACAGGGCGCGACGTCGCTCGTGCCGGGCATGTATGTCCACGAATTCGTCCACGACGGCCGCCATCTGCTCGGCTTTCCCTGCCACTGACGCGGAGTAAAAGATGGTCGGAAAGCTGCTCATGCGCGGGATGCTCGCAGGCATCGCCGCGGGCCTCCTCACGTTCGGTTTCGCGAAAGTCGTCGGCGAACCGCAAGTCGATCAGGCGATCGCCCTCGAAGAGAAAACCGCCGCCGCCCAAGGCGAGGCACCGGAGCCGGAACTGGTCAGCCGCCACACGCAGGCCGGCCTCGGGCTGCTGACGGGCGTCGTGACCTACGGCGCGGCATTCGGCGGGCTGTTCTCGCTGGTCTTCGCGTATGCGTACGGACGCGGCAGCCGCCTGCCGGCACGGCCGCTGGCCGCCTGGCTCGCGCTGGCGGCGTTCGTCGCGCTCGTGATCGTGCCGAACCTCAAGTACCCGGCCAATCCGCCGTCGGTCGGCGACCCCGATACGATCGGGTATCGCACGGGCCTGTTCTTCCTGATGATCGCGATCTCGGTCGCAACGATGGTGTTCTCGGTCAGCGTGCGCCGCCATCTGGTGGCAAAGCTCGGGCAGTGGAACGCGTCGATCGTCGCCGGGCTCGTGTTCGTCGCGATCATCGCGGCCGTGCAGATCGGGCTGCCGTCGGTCAGCGAGTTGCCGGCCGATTTCCCGGCGGCCTTGCTGTGGAAGTTCCGCGTGGCGGCCATCGGCATGCAGGTGATCATGTGGACGACGATCGGCCTGCTGTTCGGTGCGTGGGTCGAACGCGGCGAACGCACCGGCACCGGCGTTCGCGCCGCCTGACGCGCGGGCCGGGCGGGCGCGCCTAGCGCAGCATGCGCGGCGCGCTCCACGTCGATTCGCGCGCCAGCGCGACGAACGCGGCCAGATAGTCGATCGCGGCATCCGCTTCGCGGATGCCGAGGAAGATCTGTTTCGCGATGCCGTTCTTGCCGAGCTTGACCGGCACGACCGGCATCCGGTCCGCATACTCGTCGGCGAGCCACCGCGGCAGCGCGGCCACGCCGCGCCCGCTCGCGACCATCTGCAGCATGATGTCGGTCGTCTCGATCGACTTGTGCCGCCTCGGCACGATGCCGGCCGGCGTCAGGAACTGGTTGTAGATGTCGAGCCGGTCGGTTTCGACCGGGTACGTGATCAGGATCTCGTCGGTCAGTTGCTCGGGCGTCACGTAGTCGGCATTCGCGAACCGGTGCGAATCCGCGACCACCAGCACCTGTTCGTAGTCGAACACGGGATCGAAGCGCAGCCCCGGCTTGTTCAGCGGATCGGGCGTCACGAGCACGTCGATGTCGTAACCGAACAGCGCGCCGATGCCGCCGAACTGGAAGCGCTGCTTCACGTCCACGTCGACGTCGGGCCAGCGCGACAGGTACGGCGACACGACCTTCAGCAGCCACTGGTAGCACGGATGGCACTCCATCCCGATACGCAGCGTGCCGCGCTCGCCCTTCGCGTACTGCTTCATCCGTTCCTCGGCGAGCTCGAACTGCGGCAGCAGCCGGTTCGCCAGCTTCAGCAGATACTGCCCGCCCTGCGTGAGCCGCAGGCCGCGGCCTTCGCGGTCCCAGATCGGCGTGCCGAGCTGCTGCTCGATTTTCCTGACGGTATGACTGAGGGCCGACTGCGTGAGGTGCAGCGCATGGGCCGCCGCGGTCAGCGAGCCCTGGCGCTCGACTTCACGAATGACGACGAGATGGAATCGTTCCAGCATGGCTTGCGCACACCCGACGAATGCATGAAGAATGTTAATGGATGAATGAAATAATGCCATTTTATTTCATGGTTTGAAATCCCTATGATGGCTACCGGATCTTCATTTTTCTCTGGACGGCAGCCTCATGGTCACGACACACAACCTCGGTTTTCCGCGCATCGGCGCGAAGCGCGAACTCAAGTTCGGTCTCGAACGCTACTGGAAGGGCGAATCGTCGCGCGACGAACTGAAGGCGCTCGGCGCCGAACTGCGCCGGCGCCACTGGCACGACCAGCGCGACCTCGATCTCGCGCCGATCGGCGATTTCGCGTTCTATGACCAGGTGCTCGACATGAGCTTCACGCTCGGCAACCTGCCGAAGCGCGTGCAGGATTTCCACGGCGATGCGCTCGACAACGCTTTCCGCGTCGCGCGCGGCCGGTCGGCGCAGTCGGCGGAGGCGCACGCCGCGTGCTGCGGCGGGGTCGCGGCCGGCGAAATGACGAAGTGGTTCGACACGAACTATCACTACATCGTGCCGGAGTTCCATGCGGACACGAACTTCTCGCTCGATCCGTCGCGTCTGCTGCAGCAACTGGCCGAAGCGAACGCGCAGGGCGTGAATGCGAAGCCGGTGATTCTTGGCCCCGTCACGTACCTGTGGCTCGGCAAGGCGAAGGACGATTCCGATCGCCTCGCGCTGTTGCCGAAGCTGCTGCCCGTGTACGGCGCGCTGCTCGACACGCTGACCGCGCAGGGCGTCGAATGGGTGCAGATCGACGAGCCGATTCTCGTCACCGAGCTCGATGCCGAATGGCGCCACGCGTTCCGCACCGCGTACGCGGCACTGGAAACGCGCCGTATCAAGCTGCTGCTCGCCACGTATTTCGGCCAGCTTCAGGACAACCTGACGCTCGCGGCGTCGCTGCCGGTCGACGGCCTGCATATCGACGCGATCAACGCACGCGACGAAGTCGACGCGCTGGTGCGTGAGCTGCCGCCCGAACGCGTGCTGTCGATCGGCGCGATCAACGGCCGCAACATCTGGAAGACGGACCTGAACGCGACGCTCGACTGGCTCGAGCCGCTCGCGAAGCAACTGGGCGACCGGCTGTGGCTTGCGCCGTCATGCTCGCTGCTGCACGTGCCGGTCGATCTCGCGAACGAGGCGAAGCTCGACGCGGAAATCCGCTCATGGCTCGCGTTCGCGCTGCAGAAGCTCGACGAGCTGAAGGTGCTCGCGACCGCCCTGAACGAAGGCCGCGACACGGTGGCCGACGCGCTCGCCGCGAATGCCGCCGCGATCGAGTCGCGCCGCCGCTCGCCGCGCGTGAACAATCCGGCGGTGAAGGCCGCGATCGCCCGCATCGACGCGCGGCTCGGCAACCGCGCGAGCCCGTATGCGCAGCGTGCGTCGAAGCAGTCGGCGCGCCTGAACCTGCCGGCGTTCCCGACGACGACGATCGGCTCGTTCCCGCAGACCGCCGAAATCCGCCAGGCGCGCAGCCGGTTCAAGGCCGGCACGCTGGACGAAGCCGGCTATCGCACGGCGATGCAGGCCGAGATCGAACGCAGCGTCCGCGAACAGGAATCGCTCGAGCTCGACGTGCTCGTGCACGGCGAAGCCGAGCGCAACGACATGGTCGAATACTTCGGCGAACAACTCGACGGCTACGCGTTCAGCCAGTTCGGCTGGGTGCAGTCGTACGGTTCGCGCTGCGTGAAGCCGCCGATCCTGTTCGGCGACATCAGCCGCCCGAAGGCGATGACGGTCGAGTGGATCACCTATGCGCAGTCGCTGACGAACAAGCCGATGAAGGGGATGCTGACCGGCCCCGTGACGATCCTGAACTGGTCGTTCGTGCGCGACGACCAGCCGCGCTCGGTGTCGTGCTACCAGCTTGCGCTGGCGATCCGCGACGAAGTGCTCGATCTCGAGCAGGCCGGCGTGCGCGTGATCCAGATCGACGAAGCGGCGCTGCGCGAAGGGTTGCCGCTGCGCCGCGCGCAGTGGAGCGAATACCTGAAGTGGGCGGTCGAGTCGTTCCGCATCACCGCGAATGGCGTGCAGGACGATACGCAGATCCACACGCACATGTGCTATTCGGAGTTCAACGACATCATCGCGTCGATCGCCGACATGGACGCGGACGTGATCACGATCGAGACGTCGCGCTCCGACATGGAGCTGCTCGATGCATTTGACGACTTCAAGTATCCGAACGAAATCGGGCCGGGCGTGTACGACATCCATTCGCCGAACATCCCGACGCAGGATCACATCGTCGGCCTGATGAGGAAGGCGGCCGAACGGATTCCGGCGGAACGCCTGTGGGTGAACCCGGATTGCGGGCTGAAGACGCGTCAGTGGGCGGAAGTGATTCCGGCGCTGACGAACATGGTCGCGGCTGCGAAGACGCTGCGCAATCAGGTGCGGTAGCCACGCGGCAAGCACCGTGCGGCACCGTCGCGATCAACGATCGCGACGGCAAAAAAAAGCGGCCCGCAGAAGCGGGCCGCTTTCGTCATGCGTGCATTTGCGCGATGCGCCGGGCGTTACGCGGTGCGCGTGCCGCGCGGCAGCACCTCGTCCGTCTTGCCGGGTGCACCCGCATCGTCGATGCTGACCCGGCGCGAGATCAGCCACACGCACAGCGACGACAGCACGGCGGCACTCGCGTACTGGATCGCGAGCGGCCACCAGTGCGGCGTGGTGTTCTGCGCGATGACGGTCGCCACCAGCGGCGTGAGGCCGCCGGCGAGCGCGCCGCACACCTGGTACGCGATCGAGATCGCCGTATAGCGGATCCGTGCGACGAAGATGCCGCTGACGAAGCCCGCGACCACCGAGTAGTAGCCCGATTCCGCGAGCGTCGCGAGGCCGACGCCGACCGTGATCGACACCGGCGTGCCGAGGTGCACGAGCGGCAGCATCACGAACGGGACGATCATCGCCCAGGCGCCGGTGATCAGCAGCACGCGCGTGGTGCCGAAGCGTTGCGCGAGGAACGCGGCCGCGAGCTGCACGACGAACTGCAGCACCGCGACGATCGTCATGCAATGCAGCACCATCGACCGGTCGAGCGACAGGAACTGCGTCGCATAACTGATCATGAAGATATTGCTGAAATACACGCCGGCGATCCCGTACACGTTCGCGCCGATCGCGAGCAGCAGCAGCGGCCAGTACTTGAGCGCTTCGCGCACCGGGTTCCGTGCGGTGTTGCCGCTCTTCCTGACTTCCTCGAACTCGGGCGACTCGGACACGCTCGCGCGGATCACGAAGCCGACGACCAGCAGCACGGCGCTCGCGAGGAACGGCACGCGCCAGCCCCAGCTCATCATGTCGTCCTTCGACAGCGTGCTGATCGCGCCGAACGCGAGCATCGACAGGATCAGGCCGCTCGCGCTGCCGAGCTGCGCGAACGACGCGAAGAACGTACGCTTGCCTTCCGGCGCGTGCTCGCCGGCCAGCAGGACCGCGCCGCCCCATTCGCCGCCGACCGCGATGCCTTGCAGCACGCGCATCAGCACGAGCAGGATCGGTGCGACCACGCCGGCTTGCGCGTGGGTCGGCAGCAGGCCGATCGCGACCGTCGACACGGCCATCAGCATCAGCGTCGCGAGCAGCGACCGCTTGCGGCCGAAGCGGTCGCCGAGATAGCCGAACAGCACGCCGCCGAGCGGCCGCGCGAAGAAGCCGACCGCGAACGAGCCGAACGACGCGAGCAGGCTGATGAAGCGGTTTTCGCCGGGAAAGAACAGCGGCCCGAATACGATGGCGGCGGCGGTCGCGTAACTATAGAAGTCGTACCACTCGATCGTGGTGCCGACGAACGAAGCGAGCGCTGCCCGCTTCGGTTGCTTGACGGAAGTCCCCATCTTTGTGTGTGCTCCTCTGGAATCCTCTGATTTGGAATAGATGGCGGTGCGGGGATCAGTCGCGGTACGCGACGCCCGGCAGCACGCACAGCAGCTCGTACGCGAGGTTCGCGCCGAGCAGCGCCGTGGTGCCGAACGGGTCGTACGGCGGCGCGACTTCGACGAGATCGCAGCCGACGATGTTCAGCCCCTTCGCGCCGCGGATGATCTCGAGCGCCTGCGGCACCGTGAGGCCCGCGATTTCCGGCGTGCCGGTGCCCGGCGCGTAGGCGGGGTCGATGCCGTCGATGTCGAAGCTGATGTAGACGGGCGTGTCGCCGATGCGCGCGCGCACTTCTTCCATCAGCGGCGCGAGCGACTTGTTCCAGCATTCCTCGGCCTGGACGACGCGGAAGCCCTGCTCGCGGCACCAGTCGAAATCCTCGGCCGCGTAGCCGGTGCCGCGCAGGCCGATCTGCGTGACCTTGTCGCCGTGCAGCAGGCCTTCCTCGACCGCGCGACGGAACGGTGTGCCGTGCGCGATCTTTTCACCCATCATCGTATCGTTCACGTCGGCGTGTGCATCGACGTGGATCAATGCAACCTTGCCGTGCTTGCGGTGGATCGCGCGCAGGATCGGCAGCGCGATCGTATGGTCGCCGCCGAGCGTGATCGGCTTGCAGTCGTGCTCGAGAATCGCGTCGTACGCGGCCTCGATGCGGGCGATCGAATCGTGCAGGTTGTACGGATTGATCGCGACGTCGCCGATGTCGGCGATCTGCAGCGAATCGAAGGGTGCTGCGCGGGTGGCCATGTTGTACGGGCGCAGCAGCACGGATTCGGTGCGGATCTGGCGCGGGCCGAAGCGCGCGCCGGTGCGGTTGGACGTGCCGAGGTCGAACGGCACGCCGACGAAACAGGCGTCGAGGCCTTCGGCGCTCGCCACGTGCGGCAGGCGCATCATCGTCGCGATGCCGCCGCAGCGCGGCATTTCATTGCCGCCGAGCGGCTGGAAATGGGTGTGGTCGTTCATGGGGGCGTCTCTTCCAGTGTGGGGTTGCCGTATCATGCGACGCGGCTTGGCGCACAGTTTTACGCGCTCCGCCGGGAAAGAAGAATGCGAAGATATCGACGTAAACATCGATTCTCATCGATGTATGGAAGGGGATGAACGTGCTGGGGAATCTGTCGACCCTCGATCTGCGGTTGATCCGCGTGTTTCTCGCGGTCACGGACGCGGGCGGCGTGTCGGCCGCGCAGGCGGTGCTGAACGTCGGCCAGTCGACGATCAGCGCGCAACTGTCGTCGCTCGAGACGCGGCTCGGCTACCGGCTCTGCGAACGCGGCCGCAGCGGCTTCCGGCTCACGCCGAAGGGCGAGCGGTTCCACGCGATGAGCCGCAAGCTGCTCGCGGCGCTCGACGAATTCGGGATGGCCGCTCGGCACATGGACCGCCAGCTGGTCGGCACGCTGAACATCGGCCTGATCGGCCATACGCCGGTGAGCCAGAATGCGCGGATCGCCGAGGCGATCGCCGCGTTCCGCACGCGCGACGAGGCCGTGCGCTTCTCGATTTCGGTGCGCGCGCCCGGCGATCTCGAGGAGAAGCTCCTGAGCGACGAGATCCAGATCGCGGTCGGCTATTTCTGGCACCGCGTGCCGTCGCTGCATTACACGCCGCTGTTCATCGAGCGTCAGGTCGCGTATTGCGGCCGCGGCCATCCGCTGTTCGACGGCGCGGGCACGCTGACGCCGGCCGACGTCGCGGGCTTCGAATGGGCGTGGCGCTCGTATCCGCTGCCCGAGGCGCAACTGTCGACGACGCCCGACCGCGTGACCGCGACCGCCGACAACATGGAGGCCGTCGCGCTGCTGATCCTGTCCGGCCACCATCTCGGCTACCTGCCGCAGCATTTCGCGGCGCCGTACGTCGCGCAGGGGCTGCTCGCGCCGCTCAATCCGGAGCAACTGCGCTACGACGTGACGTTCCACATGGTCGTCGCGCGCAACGGGCGCGGGAATCCGCTCGTGGAGGCGTTCCTCGAGGATCTCGAGCGCGCGCATCAAGCGCCGGACGTCGCATGACACCGGCGCAGCCGGCAAGGTGAACGAGCGTTGCGGCCGGCCGGGCTGGCCGGCCCGGCGCGCATCACGGCACCGGCAAACCCGCGTCGTGCTTCACCTCGCGCAGCGACAGCGCGGATTCGATCGACGTCACGCCCGGCAGCATCCGCAGCGAATCGCGCAGGAACGTGCCGTAGTCGTCGAGGTCGCGCGCGACCACCTGCAGCAGGTAATCGGCCGTGCCCGCGACGTTGTGGCACGCGAGAATCCGCTCGATGCCGAGCACTTCCCGTTCGAACCGGTCGGCGACCTTGCGGTCGTGCGTCGCGAACCGCACGAGCACGAACGCGACCACGCCGAAGCCGAGCGCCTGGCGTGACAGCTGCGCACGATAGCGCTCGATGTAGCCGTCGTTTTCGAGACGTTTGAGGCGCCGGGCGCAAGGCGTCTCGGACAGGCCCACGGATTCGGCGAGCCGTGCGATCGGCAGCCGGCCGTCGCGTTGCACCGCAGCGAGGATCGCGCGGTCGGTTTTGTCGAGGTCGATCATGTTGGCGGAATCCTTGTTCTGATAGGGGGATTGTGGCGGATTCCACCACGAATCGCCAAGCCTCAGCCAAAGATGGCCAATAATCCCTCCTCCTTCAGCGGCAACATATCGTCATTGGAGGACGGGGGCGGACCATGATTTCCACGCATTTGCTGTTGATTTATCTCGCCGCGCTGGCGGCCATTTATGCGGTGCCGGGGCCCGACATGGCGCTCGTGCTGCAGACCAGCATCGGCCGCGGCGTGCGGCCGGGGATGGCGGCGGCAGCCGGCCTGTCGCTCGCGCGCACCGCGCACGTGACGCTGTCGGCGTGCGGCGTCGCGGCGCTGATCCGTAGCGCGCCGTGGCTGTACGAAGTGATTCGCTACGGCGGCGCGCTCTATCTCGCGTATGTCGCGATCCAGGTGTTCCGCTCGCCGGTGTTCGCGCTCGGCGACGGCGACGCGGCGGCGGGCGAGTTGCGGCAGTCGTTCGTGAAGGGGCTGCTGACCAACCTGCTGAACCCGAAGGCGCTGCTGTTCTGCTCGGTGCTGCTGCCGCAGTTCGTGCGGCCCGAGGCCGGGCCGGTCGTCTGGCAGATGTTCGAGCTCGGCGCGCTGCTGGTGGCGGCCGGTGTGTGCTTCGACCTCGCGTGCGTGTTCGGCGCGTCGCGCATCGCGGCGTGGATGCGTGCGCATCCGCTCGCGCAGACGGTGCAGCGCTGGACCTTTTCCGCGGCGCTGATCGGGTTCGCGCTGCGGCTGTCGATGGACTGAGCGTCGTCGCGGCATGGTCGCCGCGCGGGCCGATCGGCCCTGCGGCGCGCCGTGAGGGATCGATGCAGGCCGCGCGCAATGCCGGCCTTCGCGCGCATGCCTTGCCGCAGCAGGGCGTGCGCGCAAATCGTCTGACTGTTCTAAACTTCCTTTAACTTCGCGCGGTCGCACACGCGCTGTCGCGAACCGACTGACCGAACGGAACCGTCTTCCGCAGGCTATGTCCGATTTCCTGGCTGTTCCGTGCAACGCGGTACCAAGGAGGGTCTGAACATGGCAAGGCATCTTCAAGCCGACCGTGAGCCCCGCATCGTGGCCGAGTCCAAGTGCCTCGGCCAGTGCGATCCGGCAGAACGCATTCACGTCACGATCATGTTGCGGCGGCAGGAAGAAGGGCAACTCGATGCATTGGTTCACCAGCTCGCCACCGGCGACGCCCGCGCAAAACCGGTGTCGCGCGACGCTTTCGCGCAGCGTTTCTCCGCCAATCCCGACGACATCCGCAAGACCGAGGCGTTCGCGCGACGTCACCAGTTGACGGTCGATCGCGTCGATCCGGTCGAAAGCGTCGTCGTGCTGTCCGGCACGATCCGGCAGTTCGAAACCGCGTTCAGCGTGAAGCTCGAGCGTTTCGAGCATCGTTCGATCGGCCAATACCGCGGCCGCTCGGGCCCGATCGCGCTGCCCGACGAGCTCGGCGATGCGGTGACGGCCGTGCTCGGCCTCGACAGTCGCCCGCAGGCGCGGCCGCACTTCCGCTTCCGTCCGCCGTTCAAGCCGGCGCGCGGCGCGGCGGCCGTCACGTTCACGCCGATCCAGCTTGCGTCGCTGTACGACTTTCCGGCCGGCGACGGCGCCGGGCAATGCATCGCGATCATCGAGCTCGGCGGCGGCTATCGCGCGGCCGACATTCAGCAGTATTTCCGCGGGCTCGGCATCACGACACCGCCCAAGCTCGTCGACGTGAACGTCGGCACCGGCCGCAATGCGCCGACCGGCGAGCCGAACGGCCCGGACGGCGAAGTCGCGCTCGACATCGAAATCGCCGGCGCGATCGCACCGGCCGCGAAGATCGCCGTCTACTTCGCGCCGAACAGCGACGCAGGCTTCATCCAGGCCGTCAACGCGGCCGTGACCGACAAGACGAACCAGCCGTCCGTGATCTCGATCAGCTGGGGCGGCCCGGAAGCGATCTGGCAGGCGCAGTCCGCACACGCGTTCAACCGCGTGCTGCAGGCGGCCGCCGCGCAGGGCATCACCGTCTGCGCGGCGTCCGGCGACAGCGGCTCGGGCGACGGGTTGCAGGATGGCGCCGATCACGTCGACTTCCCCGCGTCGAGCCCGTACGTGCTCGGCTGCGGCGGCACGCAGCTCGACGCGCTGCCCGGGCAGGGCATTCGCAGCGAGGTCACGTGGAACGACGAGGCGTCGGGCGGCGGCGCGGGTGGCGGCGGCGTCAGTGCGCTGTTCGACCTGCCGGCGTGGCAGCAGGGGCTGAAGGTCGCGCGCGCCGACGGCAGCAGCACGCCGCTCGCGAAGCGCGGCGTGCCGGACGTCGCCGGCGACGCGTCGCCGCAGACGGGCTACGAAGTGTCGGTGGCCGGCACGCCCGCGGTGATGGGCGGCACGAGCGCGGTCGCGCCGCTGTGGGCCGCGCTGATCGCGCGGATCAATGCGGCGGCCGGCGCGTCGGCCGGCTGGATCAATCCGGTGCTGTACAAGCATCCGGGCGCGCTGCGCGACATCACGAAAGGATCGAACGGCACCTATGCGGCCGCGTCGGGCTGGGACGCGTGCACGGGGCTCGGCAGCCCGAACGGCGCGCAGCTCGCCACGATCCTCGCGCGCAAGCCGTCGAGCTGACGCGCCGGCGCACGCCTTTCCGTTCGACGCGGGTGGTCTGCCCGCGTCTTTTTTCACCTCCAGGAGCAGCACGATGGGCATCGATTCCGCATCTTCCGGCGGCGTGTATCCGCTGCATCACGGCGACCACAATTCGCATGGCGTGCCGCCGACCATCAACCCGGTCGCGCTGAGCCACGGCCGCGACCAGCCGTTCTTCGACCCGGTCGCGTACGGCAACGGCCCGGACGATTCGGTGACCGACACGACCGAGGCGGCCGCGATCACGCACCACACGATCCTGATCGACGGGAAACGCATCGCGTACACGGCGACGGTCGGCCATCTGGTGACCGTCGATCCGAGCAGTTCGCAGCCGGCCGCGAAGATTTTCTACGTCGCGTTCACGGCCGACGGCGCGAAGGAGGAAACGCGGCCCGTGACGTTCTTCTACAACGGCGGGCCCGGTTCGTCGTCGGTGTTCGTGCTGCTCGGCTCGTTCGCGCCGAAGCGCATCAAGACGTCGATGCCGGGTTTCACGCCGCCCGCGCCGTACCAGATCGAAGACAACCCGGACAGCATGATCGACCACAGCGACCTGGTGTTCATCAACCCGGTCGGCACCGGCTATTCGGCGGCCGTCGCGCCGAACAAGAACCGTGACTTCTGGGGCGTCGACCAGGATGCGAATTCGCTGAAGCAGTTCATCAAGCGCTACCTGACGAAGAACAACCGCTGGAATTCGCCGAAATACCTGTTCGGCGAATCGTACGGCACCGCGCGCAGCTGCGTGCTCGCGTACAAGCTGCACGAGGACGGCGTCGACCTGAACGGCGTCACGCTGCAATCGTCGATCCTCGATTACCGGCAGGCCGGCAACCCGGTCGGTACGCTGCCGACCGCCGCGGCCGATGCGTGGTATCACAAGAAACTCGGCATCAAGCCGCCGCCGAGCGATCTCGGCGCGTTCGTCGAGGAGGTCGCGCAGTTCGCGCGCACCGACTACCTGAGCGCGCTGCGCGCGGTGCCGCATGCGAACCCGGCCACCGTGCAGAAACTGTCGCAATACACGGGCATCGATACGGCGACGCTGCAGTCGTGGGGGCTGAATATCGCCGGCTACGACGCGCGCGGCAATTCGCTGTTCCTGACGACGCTGCTGCATGCGCAGGGGCTCGCGCTCGGTTCGTACGACGGCCGCGTGACCGGAATCTCGTCGGGTATCGCCGGCAAGATCGACCCGAATTCGGGCGGCAACGATCCGACGATGACGGCCGTGACGGGCGTCTATACGGCGATGTGGAACAGCTACCTGAACGAGCAGCTGAAGTTCACGTCGAACTCCGCGTTCACGGACCTGAACGACCAGGCGTTCCAGAACTGGGATTTCAGCCACATCGACCCGACCGGCGCGCAGCAGGGCATCGATGCGCAGGGGAACGTGATCCTCTACACGGCCGGCGACCTCGCCGCGGTGATGGCGTTGAACGTCGACCTGAAGGTGCTGTCGGCGAACGGCTTCTACGATTTCGTCACGCCGTTCTACCAGACCGTGATCGATCTGCAGCAGATGCCGCTGGAGGACCAGAAGGTGCGGCAGAACCTGTCCGCGCGGTTCTATCCGTCGGGGCACATGGTGTATCTCGACGGTGGCTCGCGCACCGCGCTCAAGCGCGATCTCGCGACGATGTACGACGCGACGGTCAGCGATACGGGCGCGCGGATGCGGATTCGTGCACTGCAGGCGAAGAAGACGGGTGGGCACGCGTAGCGTTGCCCGTCCCGAGCGTGCCGCGCGCGGCCGTGACGGTGCGCGCGGCGGTATGTCGGTAGCCGGGGGCCGGCTTACGCGGCCGGCCAGTCGAACATCGTGTACGGCAGCGCGCGCTTGTGGCGCGAGCCGTCGTAGAAGCGCAGCACCGTTTCGTAGACGCGGTCGGCGACCGGCTTGCCTTCGAGGAAATCGTCGATCTCGTCGTAGGTCACGCCATACGCGTGCTCGTCCGGGCGCAGCGGGCGCAGTTCCTCGAGGTCGGCCGTCGGCACCTTCATCACGATCAGCTCCTCGCCGCCGAGCGCGCGCGCCACCCCGCGCACGCGGCGCTTGTTCAGGCCCGCGAGCGGCAGGATGTCCGCGCCGCCGTCGCCGAACTTCGTGAAGAAACCCATCAGCGATTCGGCCGCGTGATCGGTGCCGATCACGATGCCGCGCCGTGCGCCGGCCACCGCGTACTGCGCGATCATGCGCTCGCGCGCCTTGATGTTGCCGTGCACGAAATCCTGTTGCGCCGGGGTGTCGAACGCGTGGCCGGAGGCGACCAGCGAACGGAGCATCGCATCGGCGGCCGGCTTCACGTCGACCGTCAATACCTCGTCCGCGCGCACGAACGCCAGCGCACGCTGTGCATCCTCTTCGTCGTTCTGCACGCCGTTCGGCAAGCGCATCGCGATGAAGCGCGCATCGTAGCCGTCGGCGCGCAGGCGCTCGACCGACAGTTGCGCGAGCCGGCCGGCCGTCGACGAATCGACGCCGCCGCTGATGCCGAGCACGTAGGTCCGCAGGCCGGTCGAACGAAGGTACTGCGCGAGGAAATCGACGCGGCGGTCGATTTCGGCTTCGGCGTCGAAGTGCGGGGCGACGTTCAGTTCGGCAATGATCGCGCGTTGGCGGCTGGCGTAATCGGCGGATGTCATGAAGGAAGTTCCGGAACGAAATGCAAGGCGCCCATCATAAGCGCAATCGTGGTGTGCCGCCGCGCCGGGCCGGCGATCCGGCGGTTTTGCGTTGCATCGACGAGACGCGGCGCATCGCCGTGGTGCACGGTGCGCCGGGCGGGGGCAGGATGCCGCGCGAAGGGCGGCCGGGTAGGCGCCCGGGGGCGGCGTCAGCGCCGCGCGAGCACGACGCCCACCAGCGCGAGCGCGAAGCCGGCGAGCTGGATCGCGGCGAGCGTTTCGCCGAACAGCCCGTAACCCTGCAGCGCGGTCAGCGGTGGCGCGAGAAACAGCAGCGACGTCGCGCGTGCCGCATTGCCGCGCCGCAGCATCCACATCAGCATCGTGACCGCGCCGCCGGACAGGAGCACGACGCCCCACACGAGCGACACCCACAGCGCCGGCGCGCCGATCCAGCGGGTTTCATGGAGCAGCAGGACGAACACGGCCGCGACGATCGCCGCGCCGAAATTCTGCACGGCGACCGCGGTGCGCAGGTCGCTCTGCGCGAGCTTGCCTTTCTGGTACAGCGAGCCGGCGGTGATCGACCCGACCGCGAGGACCGACACGGCGACGACGAGCCACGCCGGCGCGGCGCCCGGCGGCGGTGCAACGCCGCCCGTGACCTTCGGCGCGAGCACGAGCGCGACGCCGGCCAGCCCGAGCGCCATGCCGAGCCAGCCGCGCGCGGGCAGGCGTTCGTTGAACAGCGGGACCGCGAGCACGGCGGTGGCGAGCGGCTGCAGCGCGCCAAGCAGCGCCATCACGCCCGCATTCAACCCTTGCGCGACGGCCCAGTAGCTCGCGCCGAGATAGACGCCTTGCAGCAGCGCGCCGGCGATCAGGTGGCGCGGCCATTCGCGGCGGGCCGGCCACGGCGCGCGCGCGACGAGCGCGACCACGCCGAACAACGCGGCCGTGCCCGCGAAGCGCGCGAGCAGGAACAGGTTCGGGTCGGCGTAAGGCTTGATTGCCCGGGCAACGATGAAGCCGGTGGACCAGAGCGCGACGAAGGCGGCGGCGACGATCGAGGTAAGCATGCGTGACGGGCCGCGAGGCGGCCGGACAGAACCGGAAAGTCGGCCAGTATCGGACGAAGCGGTGCCGGCGTCTTGTCGAATCCTGCACTCGTGCCACGCGATGCGTGATCGTGCCGGCGGTCAGCGCGCGCCGGATGTGTGGTGCCGTGGGGATGCGTGCCCCGCACGCCGCTGCGCGGAGGGGCGCGCAGCGGCGACGATCAGTCGATCGAGAACGTGTCGAGCGGCTGGTTGGCGCGCGCGTCGGTCGCGAAGCGCGCGGCGAGCTGTTCGTAGAGCCGGCGCGCTTCGTCGAGCGTCAGGTCGATCCAGTACGGATCACCCGCCGCGTCGTTGAGGCGTTCCGGCGGAAACTGGATTTCGATCACACTGCCTTTGCGATACATGGCGCGAGCCCCTTGGTTGGTCGTTCGGCGAAGCGCAAAGTGTAGCGCCCGCCGCCGCACGGATTCGCGCGCGCCGGACAATACTGAATTTCGCTTTCGGGAAACGCGCCGGCCGCGCTTCCCGGCGTCGTCAAATGGTCGTCAAACGTCCGTAATACAATGGCCGGCTTACCCATTACCAGTCGCCTCGGGCGCACACGCGATGCTGGCGGAACAACGTCATCAATACATCCTGTCGGAGCTCGGACGATCGGGCGCGCTGTCGGTCGCGGAACTCGTGCGTTCGCTCGACGTGTCGCGCGAAACCGTGCGGCGCGACCTGAACGCGCTGGCCGCGCGCGGGCTGCTCGTGATGACGCACGGCGGCGCGCTGGCCGCGGATCGCCGCGAGCCGAGCCTGTCCGAGCGCGAGGCCGCGAACGCCGACGCGAAGCGCACGATCGGGCGGCGCGCGGCCGAATTCGTGCCCGACGATGCATCGGTGCTGATCGATTCGGGCAGCACGCCGCATGCGGTCGCGCTGGCGCTGGCCGACCGGCACCGGCTGTCGATCTACACGAACGACTGGCGTACCGCGTTCGTGCTCGCGCGGCGCAACGGCAACCGCGTGACGCTGCTCGGCGGCGAGCTGTCCGACGACGAGGACGCCACCTTCGGGCTCGACACGATCCACCAGCTCGCGCAATACCACGTCGATTTCGCGTTCGTCGGCGCCGGCGGCATCACGCCCGACGGCGAATGCACCGATTACTCGCGGCTCGCGGCCGAAGTGCGCAGCCGGATGATCGCGGCGGCGGGCACGGCGATCATCGTCGCCGACCATTCGAAATTCGGCCGCGTGACGCCGGTGCGGATCAACGGCGCGGCCGCCGCCCGCTATCTGGTGACCGAGCGCGCGCCCGACAAGGCCGTGCGCCGCGCGCTGACGGCGCGCGGGATCGAGCTGCTCGTGTGCGACTGACGCGCGTCCGACATACAAGGTTCATCGAACGGTCATCGCGCGGGAAGAACCGCCATCGAGACTGACTCATTCACCTCGACCGGCCGTCAGGCCAGGGAGCAACGAATGACCGTCAGCGTGCGCAGCTATCTTTCCCCCACCCTGGTCCTGCTGGCTTTCGACTGGCCCGATGCGGCGTCGCGGTCCGATTTCCTCGGCTTCGCGATCCGGCGCACGCCGGGCTTCTGGTCGGCCGACGGCAAGACGCGTGCGCCGGACAGCTGGCTGCCCAACCGCCTGACGTTCGACGGCCCGGCCGCCGACACGCAGGGCGATGCGCCGACCGATCAGGCGCCGATCCAGAAATTCATGTGGTGGGATGCACGCATCGATCCGCAGGACCGCGACGCGTCGTTCCGCTACGACGTCTATCCGGTCGTCGGCACGCCGGCGAACCTGCAGGTGCTCGACGCGCAAGCCGGCGTGTGCGACGTCGTGCTGCCCGCGCATATCGAGGACGGCATCGGCACGTGGTTCAACCGCGCGGTGGTCAGCTCGCAGGCGTTCGCGAAGCAGGTTGCTGCGCTGGGGCTCGCGCCGAACGAGGCGCCGAGCGCCGCGCAGGCGCTGAAACTGCGCACGTGGCTCGCGAACGACATGGAGCAGGTGTTCGCGCAGATGCTCGATCCGGCGTCGCGCGCGGTGTCGGCCGTCTATCACCTGACCGACTCGCTGTGGGCGCTGCCCGCGTTCGACGCGTTCGGCCGCCGGCACGGCGCAGCGTCGCTCGCGATCGTCTACGACGCGCACACGACGGCGCGCAAGGGCAAGCCGCCGCTGCCGTCGCCGAACCAGCCGGCCGTCGATGCGCTGCAGGGCCTCGCGACGCTCGCGCCGCGCGACCGGACGCACATCATGCACGACAAGTTCATCGTGACCGATGCACCGTCGAACCCGGCGCCCGCGCGCGTGCTGACCGGTTCCGCGAACTTCACGACCGAAGGGCTGACCGAGCAGGCCAACGTGCTGCACGCGTTCGACTCGCCCGCGCTCGCCGCGCTGTACAACGAGCGCGCCCACGCGCTGGCCGGGAATCCGTCGATCGCGGAGACCGCGCGACTGTCGCCGGGCTGGTCGGCGCCGATGACGATCGGCAGCGCGCAGGTGCGCGTCGCATACTCGCCGGAGCCGGCGGGGCAGCGTACCGAAATCGATACGATCGTCGCCGCGATCGCGGCCGCGAAGCATTCGGTGTCGTTTTGCCTGTTCATGCCGACCGACGCGGCGCTGCGCGATGCATGCTTCGCGGCCGGCGATCGCGGGCTGATGATGTTCGGCCTCGTGAACCGGATCAACGCGGGCAGCGCAACGAAGGCCGACGCTGCGCAGCAGGCCGGCCAGTCGCTCGATGCGGCCACGCTCGCGAACCTCGAGCTGTACCACCGCAGCCGCGACAACCACGACGTGATCGATGCGTCGTATTTCTCGCCGGCTACCGTGCCGCAAGGTTTCGAGCCGGAGTTGCGGCTTTTCCCGGGCGAACCGGCGCCGGCCTTTCCGCCCGTGGTGATCCATCACAAGTTCATCGTGATCGATGCGGAAGGCGCGAATCCGGTCGTCTATACGGGCTCGGCGAACATGAGCCGCAATTCCGAGCAGTACAACGACGAGAACCTGCTCGAGATCCGCGACAAGCGGATCGCGGCGATCTATCTCGCGGAATTCCTGCGGCTTTACGAGCACTACCGCGCCCGCGCGCTGGCGATCCACGCGAAGCAGCAGCACGGTACGGGCGCGGGTACGCACGCGCGGCTCGCGCTTGCGCCCGATTCGAGCTGGGCGAAGAAGTATTACGTGGCGGGCAGCCCGGAAGAAAAGGCACGGATCGCGCTGGCGTCGACCGCGCCGACGGACTGATGGGCTGACACGCCGAAATGCAAAGGGCGCGAACGAGTCGCGCCCCGGCCGGCTGCTGGCGCCGCTTACGCGGCGACGTAGCGGAGCACCGCGTCGGCGATCGTGTCGCGATGGCGCGCGCGCAGGCGCGGCGCCGACGGATCGCGGCCGAACGCGGCGCCGAACGTGTAGCGGTTCGACACGCGATGGAAGCAGAACGAGCTGATCAGCAGGTGCAGGTCGAACGCGTCGATGTCCTTGCGGAACGCGCCGCTGGCCGCGCCGCGCTCGACCAGTTCCTCGAGCGTCTTGATGATGCTGACGTTGCGGTTCTTGAACGACTTGAGCTGTTCGAGATATTTCGCGCCGTGGATGTTCTCGATCGACACGAGGCGCACGAAATCGCGATGCTTGTCGTGGTAGTCGAACGTGAATTCGACGAGACGGCGCATGCCTTCGCGCGGCTCCATGTCGCCGACGTGCAGTTCCTGCTCGAGCGCGCGGATGTCGCCGTACACCTTCTCCAGCACGGCCTCGTACAGGCCTTCCTTGCTATCGAAGTAGTAATAGAGCATCCGCTTCGTCGTGTTGGTGCGCTCGGCGATCGCGTCGACGCGCGCGCCGGCGAGGCCCATCGCAGAGAATTCCTGCGTGGCGACATCGAGGATGTTGCGCTTGGTTTGCTCGGGATCGTATTTACGCCGCGCATCGGACGCAAGCGCGCGGGTGTCGGACGTGGCGGCCTTGCTTCCTGCTTTCATGTGACTTTATTGTGGTTCGCGGCGGCTTGGAAAAGGCATTCTAGCATGCGGGAAATGGCCGCCCGGCCGACCTTCCGCTCTAATCGGCAAGGCCGCCGGCGCGGTCGTTTCGGCCGTCGCGGGCGCTCAGCGGCGGCAGGAGGCGAGCGCGTCGCGGGCCTGGTACGCCGTATACGCGAGCTGCGCGGCGGCGAGTCCGGCCAGCCCGAACGTGCGCGTGAGCCCGAACGCGGCGAAGCCGTCCGGCACCGGCCGGCCTTCGGCCAGCGCGGCGGCGAGCGTCTCGCCGGCCACCGTGGTCGGCGCCATCCCGTGGCCGCCGAACGCGATCGCGTGCCACACGCCGTCCGCGTCGCGGCCGATCTGCGGCATCTTGTGCCGCGCGTAGCTCATCAGCCCGCCCCACGCGTAGTCGACCTTCACGCCTTCCAGTTGCGGATACACGCGCAGCAGGTCGCGCCGCAGCAGGCGCGCGATCGCGTCGGGGCCGCGGTCGAGCACCGAGATCCGGCCGCCCCACAGGATCCGCGTGTCCTTCAGCGGACGGTAGTAGTCGAACGCGAAGCGCGTGTCGTAGATTGCGTACGGCGCGTCGATCGCATCCGGCAGGCGCGCGCCGAGCGGTTCGGTCGCGATCACGTAGGTCGCGATCGGCAGCACCGCGCGCTCGATGCGCGGCGACACGCCGCGCGCGTAGCCGCCGCCGGCGAACACGACATCCTTCGCGCGCACCGCGCCCTGCGCCGTGCGCACGACGTACCCGGCGCCGTCGCGGGCGATGTTCAGCGCGGCCGAGCGCTCATACACGCGTGCGCCGCCGCGCGAGGCGGCCGCCGCGACGCCGAGCACGTACTTGAGCGGATGGAAGTGGAATGCGTTCGGCTCGAACAGGCCGCCGTAATAGCGCTGCGTCTTCAGCCGCTCGCGCAGCGCGCCGGTCGCGACGGGCTCCCATTCGACGCCGAGTTCGTTCTTCATCAGCGTGCGCACACCGTCGAGCCGCGACGGATCGTCGAACCAGTTCGCGAGCATCACGCCCTCGTCGACGATGTCGCAGTCGATCCCGTAGCGGGCGATCCGCGCGCGGATCAGGTCGACCGCGTCGACGGTGAGCCGGTATAGCCGGCGCCCTTCGTCGCGGCCGAGCGTGCGCAGCAGGTCGGCGTTGTCGAGGCTGTAGCCGCCGAACACGAAGCCGCCGTTGCGGCCCGACGCGCCGAAGCCGACCCGTTCGCTGTCGAGCACGACGACGTCGTGCACGCCGCGTTCGACGAGGCCGAGCGCCGTGCACAGGCCGGCGAGGCCGCCGCCGACGATGCAGACCTGCGTATCGATCGTGCCGGTCAGTTGCGGGTAGGGCTGGCGGGTAACGGTGGCTTCGTAGAAGTTCTGCATGCGTTTTCGGTGATTCGTGACGGCGGAAAAGCGGACGGCGCGCGTCGATCTTGCCTGAACGCGCGCGCCGCGTCGAATGGGGTTTTTAGCGCAGCGGCCGCCGCGCAGGAGCGGCGGCCGGCGCGTGACCGGGCGTCAGGCGCCCGGCGTCGGGTTGGCCGGACGGGCGACGTAGGCCGGATAGCCGGTATCGGCCTTTTCGGTCGCTTCGCGTGTCGCGTTGCGTTCGATCCACGGCGCGATTTCCATGTCCTCGTAGCGCACCAGCCGGCATTTGCGCACAAGCGCGTAGCCGAGCCAGATCGCGAGGAAGAACGGCAGGCCGATGTAGGTCGCGGCGACGCCGGCCCAGTCGATCTGGTCGGCGAGGAACGCCTGGTAGTCCTGGCCGAGCGCGACGACCGCGCACAGCGCGAACGCGAACAGCGGGCCGAACGGGAACCACTTCGACCGGTACGGCAACTGGTCGAGCCGGTAGCCCTGCTTCAGGAAACCCTTGCGGAACCGGTAGTGGCTGATCGCGATGCCGAGCCACGTGATGAAGCCGGCCATGCCCGACGTGTTCAGCAGCCACAGGTAGACGGTCTTGTCGCCGTACAGCGACGTGAGGAAACACAGCGCGCCGACGGCGGTGGTCGCATAGAGCGCGTTGCGCGGCACGCCGCCGGGCGACAGCTTCGCGAACAGCTTCGGCGCGCGGCCTTCGACCGCGAGGTTGTAGAGCATGCGCGTCGACGCGTACATGCCCGAGTTGCCGGCCGACAGCACGGCCGTCAGGATCACCGCGTTCATCACGCCGGCCGCGAACGCGAGGCCCGCGTGGCGGAACACCAGCGTGAACGGACTCACGCCGATGTCGGTCACGTCGCTCTTCAGCAGGCTCGGATCGGTGTACGGAATCAGCACGCCGATCACGACGATCGCGAACACGTAGAACAGCAGGATGCGCCAGAAGATCTGGCTCACCGCGCGCGGAATCGTCGTACGCGGGTTTTCCGATTCGCCGGCCGCGACGCCGATCATTTCGGTGCCCTGGAACGAGAAGCCCACGATCATCGCGACGCCGAGCATCGTCGCCCAGCCGCCGACGAACGGCGCGTCGCCGATCGTGAAGTTGCCCCAGCCGGCGCTCGGGCCGCCCTGCATGATCCCGAAGATCATCAGCAGGCCGACGCCGACGAACGCGAGCACGGTCAGCACCTTGATCAGCGCGAACCAGTATTCGGCTTCGCCGAAGCCGCGCACCGACAGTGCGTTGAGCGCGAAGATCAGCGTGAGGAACAGTGCGCTCCACCACACGCCCGGCACGTGCGGAAACCAGTAGTGCATCACGAGCTGCGCGGCGACGAGCTCCACCGCCAGCGTCACGGCCCAGCTGTACCAGTAGTTCCAGCCGAGCGCGAAGCCGAAGCCTTCGTCGACGAACTTCGCGCCATAGGTCGCGAACGAGCCCGATACCGGCATGAACGCGGCCATTTCGCCGAGGCTCGTCATCAGGAAATAGACCATCAGGCCGATCACCATGTACGCAACCATTGCGCCGCCGGGGCCGGCCTGCGAGATCGATGCGCCGGATGCGACGAACAGGCCCGTGCCGATCGAGCCGCCGATCGCGATCATCCGTAGATGGCGGGCCTGCAACGCGCGGTGAAGGGACGGCTTCGCGGGCGGCGAGCCGGACGGGC
>NZ_JACCQC010000004.1:0-328981 GCF_015712225.1 Burkholderia sp. 9775_39
GATGCGGCGGGTGGTGGGTGGCGGGCAGGCCATGCGGTGATCCGCCGGAAGCGACGAACCCTGCAGTTTCGCCCGACGGGCCTCCCCGGAAACCCGTCCCGGCCGAATACCCGCGCCGGTGGCGGGGTGAACGCGCGACCGCGTGCGGCGGCGCGCGACTGGCCCTACAATCGCCGGACGTCATAAGCAAATTACCCGGCGCGATAACGGCCGGCATTGCCGGCGATGCGCGCCGGCCTTTTCCCAGATCACATCATGTTCACGAGACTGCGCGAAGACGTTGCAACGATTCGCGAGCGGGATCCCGCCGCTCGCAGTGCGTGGGAAGTGCTGACCTGTTATCCGGGGCTGCATGCGCTCGTGCTGCACCGTTTCGCGCACGCCTGCTGGCGCGCGAAGCGCTACTGGCTCGCGCGGTTCGCGTCGCAGGCCGGCCGGTTCCTGACCGGGATCGAGATCCACCCCGGCGCGACGATCGGCCGGCGCGTGTTCATCGATCACGGCATGGGTGTCGTGATCGGCGAGACGGCGATCATCGGCGACGACTGCACGATCTATCAGGGCGTGACGCTGGGCGGCACGTCGCTCACGCGCGGCGCGAAGCGCCATCCGACGCTCGAGGCCGGCGTGATCGTCGGCGCTGGCGCGAAGGTGCTCGGCGGTTTCACGGTGGGCGCGGGCGCGAAGATCGGCTCGAACGCGGTGGTCGTCAAGCCGGTGCCGCCCGGCGGCACGGCGGTCGGCAACCCGGCGCGCATCGTGATGCCGGCGCAGCCGAAGCCGCAACCCGAGCGCGCGGCATTCTGCGCGTACGGGATCACGCCGAACGCCGACGATCCGATGTCGCTTGCGATTCACGGGCTGATCGATCACGCGGCGAAGGAAAGCCGTCGCGTCGACGAGATCGTCGCGGCGCTCGAACGGCTCGGTACGCATCTGGAAACGCTGCAGGGCGCCGATGCGGCGCGCCTCGACCTGCGCAGGCTGTCCGCGGTGCTGGAAGGCAAGACGGTCGAACGCCAGATGTAACGAACGAGCAGGGCGCCCACGGCTGCCGGTCGATGCGACGACAGCGGCAGCGGTGGCGTCAGTCGAGCGGCATCGCGTGGATGCCTTCCGCGTCGACGCGCAGATAGCCGCCGCGCGGCGTGCCGTGATCGAGATCCCAGTCGGGCAGTACCCAGCGGATTCCGCCCGGTTCCGCGTGGCGCGCGGGGCGGTGCGTGTGGCCGTGAATGATCACGCTTGCGCGACTTTTCCGGAACAGCGCGGCCACGCCTTCCCGCGTGACGTCGTAGATTGCTGACACGGGGCGCATGCGGCCGGCTTCGCTGTTCGAGCGCATGCGCTGCGCGAGCGCGCGGCGCCAGCGGAACGGCCACGCGAGAAACAGCCATTGCGCGACGCGGTTGCGCGCGACGCGCCGGAACAACTGATAGCCGCGATCGGCCGTGCATTGCGCGTCGCCGTGCGCGAGCACGATGCGCTGGCCGAACGCCATGATCAGCGAGGGGTCGGGCAGCAGCATCGCACCGGCCGCCTTCATGAAGCGCCGGCCGAGCAGGAAATCGCGGTTGCCGTGCATCACGTAGAGCGCGATGCCGCGCTCCGAGAACGTGTGCATCAGCGCGGCCATGCGCGCGGCGAACGGATCGTCGTCGAGGATGTCGTCGCCGATCCAGTATTCGAACAGGTCGCCGAGGATGAACACCGAATCGGCGCTGTCGGCGGTGTATTTCACGAAATGCTCGAACGCGGCGACCGTCTTCGGAATCGCTTCGCTCAGGTGCAGATCGGACAGAAACAGGAACGGGCGTGCGGCTTGCGCGTACTCGCGCTCGCCCGGCACGCCCGCGGAGACGCTTCGCGGCGGACTCTCCTGCAACATCGAAGTGCCTCCGTAACGGCTGGTGCGTCAGACCACCACGGCCTTTTCGATCACGACGTCGTCGGTCGGCACGTCCTGATGGAAGCCCGCATTGCCCGTCTTGACGCCCTTGATCTTGTCGACCACGTCCTGGCCTTCGACGACCTTGCCGAACACCGCGTAACCCCAGCCCTGCGGCGTCGGCGACGAGTGGTTCAGGAAGTCGTTGTCGTTCACGTTGATGAAGAACTGGGCGGTCGCCGAGTGCGGATCGTTCGTGCGCGCCATCGCGATCGTGTAGTTGTCGTTCTTCAGGCCGTTGTTCGCCTCGTTGTCGATCGGCGCGTCGGTCGGCTTCTGCTTCAGGCCCGGCTCGAAGCCGCCGCCCTGGATCATGAAGCCGTTGATCACGCGGTGGAACACGGTGCCGTCGTAATGGCCCTTCTTCACGTAGTTCAGGAAGTTTTCGACCGTCTTCGGTGCCTTCGCGGCGTCGAGTTCGAGCTTGATCACGCCGTGGTTCGTATGCAGTTCAACCATGATGAATTCCTTCGGTGAGGCGGTTTAAATGGCACGCGGCCGGTCGTGCGACGCGGCCGCGTGTGGCGCCGGACGTGCCGGCAGGTGCTTACTTCGAGACGATGCTCGCCGATTCGATCACGACCGGTTGCGCCGGTACGTCCTGCATCGGGCCGCGCGAGGTCGTCGCCACGCCTTCGATCTTCTTCACGACGTCGAGGCCCGACACGACCTTGCCGAACACCGCGTAGCCGTTGCCGTCCGGGTTCGGATAGTCGAGGCCGCTGTTGTCGACCGTATTGATGAAGAACTGCGCGGTGGCCGAATTCGGATCGCTCGTGCGCGCCATCGCGATCGTGCCCGTCAGGTTCTTCAGACCATTGCGGCTTTCCAGCGGGATCGGCGCGCGGGTCGGCTTTTCCTCGAAGTTGGTCTTGTAGCCGCCGCCCTGGATCATGAAGCCCTTGATCACGCGATGGAAGATCGTGCCGTTGTACTGGCCGGCCTTCACGTAATCGAGAAAGTTGGCGACGGATTTCGGCGCCTTCTCCGGATAGAGCTCGACGCGGATGTCGCCCTGCGAGGTCTTCAGCTGCACGACGGGGTGCGCGGTGGCCGTTTGCGCGAACGCGGGCGCGGTCGCGAGAAGGGCGGCGCCGCCAAGCGCCAGCAACAGACGTTTCATTGCGATCCTCAGGTTGGGAGGGAAGGAAGGGCGCGCCGCTTATTGCGACGGCGCGACGTACGGTGCCGCCAGTGCGCCCGACGGACCGTTGAACTGGAACGTCGGCGACATCGGCAGCGTGGTGGTGCTCACGTTCGCGGCGGCGCGGTCGGTGTAGGCGCGCGTGGCCGGCGTCGTCGCGCGGGCGTTCGGCGCGGCTTTCGGCGGCGACACGATCTTCTGGAGATCGGCGAGGCGCTGCGCGGTCGTGCCGCTCGTGCGGCCGAGCGATTGCGCGCGCTTGTACGATTCGGAAGCGAGCCGCAGGTAGAGGTCGCCGAGGTTCTCGTACGCGAGCGAGTAGCTCGGGTTCGATTGCGTCGCGGTGACGAGCGCGGTGCGCGCTTCGTCATAGCGGCCGTGCTTCGCGTAGAGCGCCGCGAGGTTGTTGTACGGCTCGGGCAGTTCGGGGTACGCCTGCGTGATCGCGACGAACTGCTGGATCGCGTCGTCGTCGCGGTTCAGGCGGGCCAGCACGGTGCCGCGCTTGAACTGCGCCTGCACGTCGTGCGGATTCGACGCGATGCGCGCGTCGAGCTGCGCGAGCGCCTGCTTCCACTGCTTGCCGGCGATCGACGCGTCGATTTCGGGGGTGCCGTCGGCGACCGCCGGGGCCTTTTGCGCATGCGCCGCGGGAGCCGCGAAAAGCGTCAGCGCGACGCCCATGACGGTGGTCGCAACGAGGGTCGCAGCGCTCGGCGCGCGGCCGCGATGAGGTTTCATAGGCGTAAATCGGAATGTTATACTCCGAGCCATTCTAACAAAACGTCTGCGCGTTCCGGCGAGCGGCAGACAGTCTTTCTTAGCCTCTCGTGGCCGTCACCGCTGTGCTTGCAGCCTGACCGCCCCATGTGATATCGAGGACGCGCGGCCTGGCGCCGCAGCAGATGGTCCGTCCGTTTCACATGCTGGGCGAGCTTCGCCAGGGCGGTTTCCTTCGGCTCACGGTTCATCTCTATGGAATCACTGCGCATCTACAACACGCTCGCGCGTGACAAGCAAGTTTTCGTGCCGCGCCAGTCCGGCGAAGTGCGGATGTACGTATGCGGGATCACCGTCTACGACTATTGTCACGTGGGCCACGCGCGCATGCTGGTCGTGTTCGACCTCGTCCAGCGCTGGTTGCGTGCGATCGGCTATCGGGTCACGTATGTGCGCAACATCACCGACATCGACGACAAGATCATCCGCCGCGCGGTCGAGAACGGCGAGACGATCAAGTCGCTGACCGACCGCTTCATCGGCGCGATGCACGAGGACGAAAGCGCGCTGGGCATCCAGCGGCCCGACATCGAGCCGCGCGCGACGCAGTTCATCCCGCAGATGCTCGGCATGATCGAGACGCTCGAGACGAACGGCTACGCGTACCAGGCGAGCGACGGCGACGTCAATTACTCGGTGCGCAAGTTCACGAACTACGGGAAGCTGTCGGGCAAGTCGCTCGACGATCTGCGTGCGGGCGAGCGCGTCGCCGCGAACGACGCGAAGGAAGATCCGCTCGATTTCGTGCTGTGGAAGCGTGCGAAGCCGGAAGATCCGGAAGGCGCGTCGTGGGCGTCGAAGTACGGAATGGGTCGCCCGGGCTGGCACATCGAGTGCTCGGCGATGGGCTGCTCGCTGCTCGGCAATCATTTCGACATCCACGGCGGCGGGCAGGATCTGCAATTCCCGCACCACGAGAACGAGATCGCGCAGAGCGAGGGCGCGACCGGCGAGACGTTCGTCAATTACTGGATGCACAACGGCTTCGTGCAGGTCGACAACGAGAAGATGTCGAAATCGCTCGGCAACTTCTTCACGATCCGCGAGGTGCTCGAGCGTTACGACGCGGAAGTCATGCGCTTCTTCATCGTGCGCACGCACTATCGTTCGCCGCTCAATTACAGCGACGTGCATCTCGACGATGCGCGCGCGTCGCTCACGCGTCTGTACACGGCGCTGAAGGACGTCGACGCCGATACGCTCGCGCTCGACTGGAACGAGCCGCACGCGCAGCGTTTCGCGGCCGCGATGAATGACGATTTCAACACGCCGGTCGCGGTGGCGACGCTGTTCGAGCTGGCGGGCGAAGTCAACCGCACGCGCGACGCGTCGCTCGCGCGGCAACTGAAACAGCTGGCGGGCCTGCTGGGCCTGCTGGGCCGCGAACCGCGCGCGTTCCTGCAGCAGGCGTCGGGCGCCGCGCAGGCGGGCGGGCTCGCGGCCGACGAGATCGAAGCGAAGATCGCCGCGCGCGTCGCGGCGAAGCAAGCGAAGGACTATGCCGAAGCGGACCGGATCCGGGCGGAATTGCTCGAAGCCGGTATCGCACTTGAAGACAAACCGGGCGGATCGACCGAATGGCGTCGCGTATGAGCGCGGTGCGTTCCACTGACCGATCCGTCAGGTAGGAGGCAAGATGGCAACGGCCAGAAAAGCGCCGGTCAGGCGCGCGACCCCGGTCGCCGCGCGTCCGGCAGCCAAGCGTGTACCGGCGGCGAAGTCGGACGCGACGCGCGCCGTGCCGAACGGCGCGCTGAACGGTCATGCGCAGCTGGCGGCCGCGCTGCCGGCCGCCGACGCGGCCCGCAAGACACGTGCGTCCGAAGCGGACGGCGAGGAGGTCGTCGTGCGTCCTGCCTATTGGGACAAGGCATGCGCGGACCTCGTCAAGCGCGACCGGATCCTGAAGAAACTGATTCCGAAGTTCGGTCCCGCGCATCTCGTGAAGCGCGGCGACCCGTTCGTCACGCTCGCGCGCTCGGTCGTCGGCCAGCAGATTTCGGTGCCGTCCGCGCAGTCGCTGTGGGCGCGCATCGAGGACGCCTGTCCGAAACTCGCACCGCAACCGGTGATCCGGCTCGGCGCGGACAAGCTGATCGCGTGCGGGTTGTCGAAGCGCAAGACGGAATACATCCTCGATCTCGCGCAGCATTTCGTGTCGGGGGCGCTGCACGTCGACAAATGGATGTCGATGGACGACGAGGACGTGATCGCGGAACTCACGCAGATCCGCGGCATCAGCCGCTGGACGGCCGAGATGTTCCTGATCTTCAACCTGTCGCGGCCGGACGTGCTGCCGCTCGACGACCCGGGCCTGATCCGTGCGATCAGCGTCAATTACTTCAGCGGGGAACCCGTCACGCGCAGCGAGGCGCGCGAGGTTGCGGCCAACTGGGAGCCGTGGCGCACCGTCGCGACCTGGTACATGTGGCGCAGCCTCGATGCGCCCGACGCCGACGCCTGAGTGTCGGCTATCGGGTTTTAAACATCAATAGTTGAGAGCCGGTTTTGAGCGTCGCCCGCGCGGGTAGAATACGCGCTGCCGCAAGACCCAAGGATTCGAACACATGAAGACCACGTTTCTGGATTTCGAACAGCCGATCGCCGAACTCGAGGCCAAGATCGAAGAGCTGCGATTCGTGCAGGACGACTCGGCTGTCGATATTTCGGAAGAAATCGAGCGGCTGTCGAAGAAAAGCCAGCAACTGACGAAAGACCTCTACGCGAACCTGTCGCCATGGCAGGTTTCGCAGATCGCGCGGCACCCGCAGCGTCCGTACACGCTCGATTACGTTGCGGAACTGTTTACCGATTTTCACGAGCTGCATGGCGACCGCGCGTTCGCGGACGACCTGTCGATCGTCGGCGGTCTCGCGCGCTTCGGCGGCCATCCGTGCATGGTGATCGGTCATCAGAAGGGCCGCGACACGAAGGAGCGCGCCGCGCGCAACTTCGGGATGCCGCGCCCGGAAGGCTATCGCAAGGCTGAACGGCTGATGCGTCTGGCCGAGAAGTTCGGGCTGCCGATCTTCACGTTCGTCGATACGCCGGGCGCGTACCCGGGTATCGGCGCGGAAGAGCGCGGCCAGTCGGAGGCGATCGGCCGCAACCTGTACGTGATGGCCGAGCTGAAGACGCCGATCATCACGACGGTGATCGGCGAGGGCGGCTCGGGCGGTGCGCTGGCGATCGCGGTGGCTGACACCGTGATGATGCTGCAGTTCTCGACCTACTCGGTGATCTCGCCGGAAGGCTGTGCGTCGATCCTGTGGAAGAGCGCCGCGAAGGCGCCGGAAGCTGCGGAAGCGCTCGGCCTGACCGCGCACCGCCTGAAGGCGCTTGGCCTGATCGACAAGATCATCAACGAGCCGCTCGGCGGCGCGCATCGCGATCCGAAGGGCATGGCCGCGCTGCTGCGCCGTGCGCTGGCCGATTCGCTGCGCCAGTTCCAGGGCATGAGCATCGACGCGCTGCGCGAGCGTCGCTTCGAGCGCCTGATGGCCTACGGCAAGTTCAAGGAAACCACGCCGGGCGCATGACCGGCTGCGTATTCAATTCGCGCGCCGTTGCGCGCGTGTCCCGCTCGTGATCCCGCCCACCGAATTCTCCGCCGACCGCGCCGTACTCGACGCGGTCGGCGTTGCGCTTTCCAGCCTGCCGCCTGATGCGCGCATCGCGATCGCCTACAGCGGCGGCCTCGATTCGACCGTGCTGCTCGACGCGGCCGTGCGCGTCGCGGGCGCCTCGCGCTGCGTCGCGCTGCACGTGCATCACGGCCTGAGCGCGAACGCGGACGCCTGGGTCGCGCATGCCGAAGCGGAAGCGGCGCGACTCGGTGTCGCATTCGAATCGATGCGCGTCGACGTGCCGCGCGACAGCGGGCTCGGCATCGAGGCGACCGCGCGCGAGCGTCGCTACGCGGCGCTCGACGCGATGGGCGAACGCCACGGCGTGGCGACGCTGTGGCTCGCGCAACATGCGGACGATCAGGCCGAGACGGTGCTGCTGCAACTGTTGCGCGGGGCGGGAATCGCGGGGCTTGCCGCGATGGCGCCGCGTTATCGCCCCGACGGCGTGAGCATCGAGCGTGTGCGCCCGTTGCTGCGGCTGTTGCGCGCACAACTCGAGCGCTATGCGGAGCAGCACGCGCTTGCCTGGATCGATGACGAATCGAACGGCGATACGCGCTATGCGCGCAATGCGCTGCGCCTCGACGTGCTGCCGGCGCTGGCCGTGCATTTTCCGGGTTTTCGCGATGCGCTCGGTCGCGCGGCCCAGCATGCGGCCGCCGCGCAGCGGCTGCTCGACGATCTGGCCGAGCTGGATTTCGCCGTCGCCGCGCGCGACGACGGGCGGGCGCTATCGCGCGACGCGCTGATCGGATTCGACGATACGCGCGGTGCGAATCTGCTGCGCTTCTGGATGCGCCGGCTCGGTTTGCCGGGCGCGTCGGCTGCGCGGCTCGCCAACATGATGCGGCAACTGCGTGCCGCGCACGACGCGCATGCGCTGCGCGTCGATCACGCGGGGCAGTGCCTGAGGCTCTATCGCGATGTCGTGTACTGGGAAGCGGGCGACAGCAGCGAACCGGCCGACGACGGCACCGGTACGCCGCGCCCGGAGGCGGCGCTTGCATGGGACGGGCAGGAAGTGTGGCATCTGCCGGGATGGCGCGGCACGTTCGTGTTCGCGCCGGCCGACGCGGGGAGCGCCGATGCGGTGCCGGAGGCGCTGCTGCGCGGTGCGCGGCTGGCTGCGCGCGCCCGGGCGGGCGGCGAACGGATGCGTACGTCGCCGGGCGGGCCGGGTCGGACGCTGAAAAACCTGTTCCAGGAGCGCGGCGTGCCGGCCTGGCAGCGCGACGTGCCGCTGCTGTTCGCGGGCGACCGGCTGATCTACGTGCCGCGGCTGGGCGTCAATCGCGACATCGACGTGCCTGACGGCGCGACGTCCGGCGCCGCCGCATGGCGCCGGATCGAATGGTGTCCCGACCTGCTGATCGCGTAGCGGCGGCAGCCTGCCGGCGGCGCGATGGCGTGCCCGTTTTCACCATTTGGTAAACAGCGCCGGAACGGCCGCCGACACGGCGTGCGGCTTGTCAAGCGGGCTTCTATCGGGTACGCTCGGTCGTTTGCTCGGCTCGATTTTTGAGCGTTTTGTGCAGGTTTTCCGCGTGACGTACCCGGTTTGCGCGGCCTGATCGGCCTTCCGGGCAAAATCCGTCACGCTTGCGTGTTGCGTCCCAGCCGTCCCCCTCGTCGTCCGTCCACAGCCACAAGCCGCGTGACCGAACGGCTACGCGGCCTGCCCAGCGCGCCCGTGCGGTTTCTCCTCCAGTTCAGAACGACAATGGCACTCATCGTACACAAATACGGCGGCACTTCGATGGGCTCGGTCGAGCGCATCAAGAACGTCGCGAAACGCGTCGCAAAATGGCATCAGGCCGGGCACCAGATGGTGGTCGTGCCGTCGGCGATGTCCGGCGAAACCAACCGTCTGCTCGGTCTCGCGAAAGAGATTTCGAGCCAGCCGAGCCCGCGTGAGCTCGACATGATCGCGTCGACCGGCGAGCAGGTCAGCGTCGGCCTGCTGTCGATCGCGCTGCAGGAAATCGGCGTCGAGGCCGTGAGCTATGCCGGCTGGCAAGTGCCGATCAAGACCGACAGCGCGTTTACGAAAGCACGCATTCACTCGATCGACGACGAGCGTGTGAAGGACGATCTGAACGCGGGCAAGGTCGTGATCATCACGGGCTTCCAGGGCGTTGATCCGGACGGCCACATCACGACGCTGGGCCGGGGCGGCTCTGACACGTCGGCGGTGGCGGTGGCGGCTGCGCTGGGTGCCGAAGAGTGCCTGATCTATACCGACGTCGACGGCGTCTACACGACCGATCCGCGTGTCGTCGAAGAGGCGCGCCGCCTCGATCGCGTGACGTTCGAGGAAATGCTGGAAATGGCCAGCCTCGGCTCGAAGGTCCTGCAGATCCGCTCGGTCGAATTCGCCGGCAAATACCAGGTGAAGACGCGTGTGCTGTCGAGCCTGACCGATCCGCTGATTGCGCTCGACGAAGAAATGCGCTCGGGCACCCTGATTACTTTTGAAGAAGACGAGACCATGGAAAAGGCAGTCATTTCCGGCATCGCGTTCCAGCGCGACGAAGCACGCATTGCTGTGATGGGCGTGCCCGACAAGCCGGGCATCGCATATCAGATCCTCGGGCCGGTGGCCGATGCGAACGTCGACGTCGACATGATCATCCAGAACCAGAGCGTCGAAGGCAAAACCGACTTCACGTTCACGGTTGGTCGCGGCGACTACCAGAAGGCGATGGATATCCTCACCAACCAGGTGCAGGGCCATGTGAGCGCCGAGCGCGTGCAGGGTGACCCGAAGGTGTCGAAGGTGTCGGTCGTCGGCGTCGGCATGCGGTCGCACGTGGGCGTCGCGAGCAAGATGTTCCGCACGTTGTCGGAAGAGGGCATCAACATCCAGATGATCTCGACGTCCGAAATCAAGATTTCGGTGCTGATCGACGAGAAATACATGGAGCTGGCCGTCCGCGCGCTGCACAAGGCATTCGAACTCGACCAGGCATCGTGAATTTTTCGTGATGCATTGAAGAAAATGCATCACGGAAATTGACGGGCGGTTCGAAACCCTATATTATTTCGTTCTCGTCGCACTGCCTCCCTGGTGCGAGCGAAAGTTTGGGAGACGTGGCCGAGAGGTCGAAGGCACTCCCCTGCTAAGGGAGCATCTGGGCCAAAACCTGGATCGAGGGTTCGAATCCCTCCGTCTCCGCCAAAAGCGGTGACAAAGCCCCGCAAGTTCTCGGACTTGCGGGGCTTTTTCTTTTTCAGTCCTCAGCGGGCCCATCAGCAAGAATGCGCTGGACGTAGGTGGGTACCGGTTGGCGCCGCGGGTATTGCGCGCTGCCGTCGCGCGCGAGGGCAGCGCTTGACGATTGCTCGTCCCGGGCACGCCGGGGAAAAGACCCATCCGAGATGCTTCGGAACGCGCCTGAAGCGGCGGATGCGGCTGCCGAGCGTCCCAAGCATGCCGGACTGGCCTCTGCGGGCAAGCGCCCGGAGCGGGTGGCCCTGCCGTAGCACAGCTGCGGTCTCAAGCGGTAAGCCGCCGATCTCCGCAAGCTCTCGATAACACTCCCGATCTCCTCGGATTGCATGACCTGATAGCGCGCAGAGACAACCGACAGCAGTGCTTCGGTATCCGAACGATAGAGGGCCTTCCGTTCGTGAAACGCGTGAATCGAGCCGAGGCTGCGATTGCCAGCGGCGACGAAGCGCACTTCGTCTTGTTCGATCCGCCCGTTCATGCCGGCGGCACGCTTCCAGACTTCGAGCCGGCGCCGGATCGTGCTTGCCCGGCCGATCCTCGCTCAAATGCACGCGGCACGAAATGAAATAACAATGAAAGGTTATTTGTAAGGAGCGAGGCGCCGAGCGACCGGGGCACAGCCGAACACCGATCATGCTGTTCCGGCCCTCCGAAATGACTGTTGACATCAAAAATGCGGCGCTGCGTCGATTTTCATCGCACGCGGCATCAAGCAATACGAAAAATTACTCAAACAAATCAGTGAACTACGCTGCCGCCGAAAATCGATGCTCTGCTGCGCTGCAGAAAATAATCAATCGTCTTATGCTGGTTAACCCGATCGCGTTTGAGCGGCGTCAAGTTTTCCGGTGATGCCGCTTTACATTTTGCCAACATTGGCGATTCACGAAATCTACCTGTCGATTTGATTTCGTTCCTTTCGTCGCGCCTGTCCCCGATGCAGGGCGCGACCTCCTCAAGGCCCTGTTGACATGCATGATTTCCCCTTCCTGAGCCTGGCCATCTGGGTTCCGATACTGTTCGGCGCGGGCCTGCTGCGCGCCGGTTCCGACCAGCAGGCACGCCGGATACGACTGATCGCGCTGGTCGGCGCGATTGCCGGGCTGGCGGCCGTGGTTCCGCTCGTTGCCGGCTTCGATGCGCATTCGGCCGCGATGCAGTTCGTCGAAAGACGCGACTGGCTGGCGGCATTCAATTCCGGGTGGCGGGTCGGCATCGACGGCGCGTCGCTCTGGCTCGTCGTGCTGACCGCATTCACGACGCTCGTGGTGGTGGTGGCGTCGTGGGAGTCGGTCACGGTGCGCGTCGCGCAGTACTACGCGTCGTTCCTGATCCTGTCGGGGCTGATGGTCGGCGTGTTCGTCGCGCAGGACGGGCTGCTGTTCTTCATCTTCTTCGAGGCGACGCTGATCCCGCTGTACCTGCTGATCGGCACGTGGGGGCGCGAGCGACGCGTGTATGCGGCCGTGAAGTTCTTCTTCATCTCGTTCGCCGGCTCGCTGTTGCTGCTGATGGCGATGCTGTACCTGTACGCGCAGTCGCATACGTTCGACATGGCCGTGTGGCGCACGCTGCAGCTCGGTTTCGCGCCGCAGTTGCTGGTGTTCCTCGGCTTCTTCGCCGCGTTCGCGGTCAAGGTGCCGATGTGGCCGGTCCACACGTGGCTGAGCGACGTCTACACGGACGGCCCGACGGGCGCCGCGCTGATGCTCGCGATGCTCAAGCTCGGCGGCTACGGGTTCCTGCGCTTCGCGCTGCCGATCACGCCGGACGCGAGTCACTTCTTCGCGCCGGCCGTGATCGCGCTGTCGCTGTTCGCGATCGTCTACGCGAGCCTCGTCGCGCTCGCGCAGACCGACCTCGGCAAGCTGCTCGCGTATTCGACGGTCGCGCACATGGGGATCGTCACGCTCGGCCTGTTCCTGTTCAATCGGATCGGCGTCGAAGGCGCGATCGTGCAGCTCGTGTCGTACGGCTTCGTGGCGGGCGCAATGCTGCTGTGCGTGAACGTGCTCGTGGATCGCACCAAGCAGCGCGAGATCGCCGCGTACGGCGGCGTGGCGGGCGTGATGCCGCGTTTCGCGACCTTCACGCTGCTGTTCGCGATGGCCAACGTCGGCCTGCCGGGCACGTCGGGGTTCGTCGGCGAGTTCATGGTGATCATGGGCGCGATCCGCTTCAACTTCTGGATCGGCGCGATCGCGGCGCTCACGCTGATCCTCAGCGCGTCGTACACGCTGTGGATGCTCAAGCGCGTCGTGTTCGGCAAGGTCGCGAGCCAGCGGATCGCGAAGCTCGCCGACCTGAACCGTCGCGAGATCGTGATGTTCGCGTCGCTCGCGCTGATCGTGCTCGCGGTCGGCATCGATCCGAAGCCGTTCACCGATGCGATCGATCCGACCGTCGGCAGGCTGATCCAGGAAGCGAGCCATTCGAAGGTGCCGGCAGGGGATGGCCCCACGCCGGCGCTGCCGTCGTACATGGCCTCGACGCACGACTGATCCCGGCACGTCGAGCCGCGCAAGCTCGCCGCCTCACGCGGCGCGCATCGTTGCGCGCGCATCGATCGCGGTCCGGCACGGCGCGTGCCGGGCCCGCTTCCGGCTGCGTGAAATTGCCCCGCGACAATGTGACTCACGGCAGATTTTGCAATGATGATTTGCCGCATGCACCGGTTTTTCATCGCACTCGCGCGACGTATGATTCGGCCAATTTCGTGAATCGAATGCGCATCGGGCGTACGCAAACGGATTCAATGACCCTCGGGCTGTGTGATGAAAAGAAGAGCTTCAAGAGGCTGGTCGGCGCTGATGTCCATGGGCGCGGCATTGAGCCTGTCAGGTTGTAATTTAGATGTACTAAATCCGAAAGGAAGCGTGGGTGCGGCCGAAAAGGCGCTGATCGCGACGTCCACCTGGGCGATGCTGATCGTCGTCGTGCCGGTGATCCTGCTCACGCTATGGTTCGCGTGGCGTTACCGCGCGTCGAACCGCAACGCCGCCTATGCGCCGAACTGGTCGCACTCGACCGCGATCGAGGTCGTGATCTGGACCGTACCGACGCTGATCATCCTGTTTCTCGGCGTGCTCACGTGGAAGACCACTCACGAGCTCGATCCGTACAAGCCGCTCGAATCGGCGGTGAAGCCGCTCGACGTCGAGGTGGTCGCGCTCGACTGGAAGTGGCTGTTCATCTATCCGGAACTCGGTATCGCGTCGGTGAACCAGCTCGCGATTCCGGTCGGCACGCCGGTGAACTTCCGCATCACGTCGGATTCGGTGATGAACTCGTTCTTCATCCCGCAGCTCGGCGGCCAGGTCTACGCGATGGCCGGCATGCAGACGCGCCTGCACCTGATCGCCGACGAGCCCGGCAACTACGCGGGCACGTCCGCCAACTTCAGCGGCCGCGGTTTCTCCGACATGAAGTTCCGCACGCTCGCCGAGCCGCGCGAGCAGTTCGATGCGTGGGTGCAGAAGGTGAAGGCGTCGCCGGACCGGCTCGACGCGACCCTGTACGGCAGCGTCGCGCAGCCGAGCGAGAACGCGCCGGTGCGCTACTTCTCGTCGGTCGATCCGCGGCTCTTCCACAACATCATCGCGAAATACAACGATGGCCACGTCCTCGACCTGAAGGACGCCGCCTGCGGCACGAAGGGGTAACGCATGTTCGGCAAACTCACACTTTCGGCGATCCCGTTCGATCAGCCCATCATCATGGGGGCCGGCGCCTTCATGGGGCTGGTCGTGCTGGGCATTCTCGCCGCGCTGACGATCACCGGCCGCTGGAAATGGCTGTGGACGGAATGGCTGACCACGGTCGACCACAAGAGACTCGGCGTGATGTACATCATCGTCGCGCTGATCATGCTGCTGCGCGGCTTCGCCGACGCGATCATGATGCGCATGCAGCTCGCGCTCGCGTACAACGCGCCCGGCTACCTGCCGCCGCACCACTATGACCAGATCTTCACGGCACACGGCGTGATCATGATCTTCTTCATGGCGATGGTGTTCATGGTCGGCCTGATGAACCTGGTCGTGCCGCTGCAGATCGGCGCGCGCGACGTCGCGTTCCCGTTCATCAACTCGCTGTCGTTCTGGATGACGGCGGTCAGCGCGATCCTGATCAACGTGTCGCTCGTGATCGGCGAATTCGCGCAGACGGGCTGGCTTGCGTACCCGCCGCTGTCGGAGCTGCAGTTCAGTCCGGGGGTAGGGGTCGACTACTACCTGTGGGCGCTGCAGATCTCCGGGGTCGGCACGCTGCTGACCGGCGTGAACTTCTTCGTGACGATCATCAAGATGCGCGCGCCGGGCATGACGCTGATGAAGATGCCGGTGTTCACGTGGACGGCGCTCTGCACGAACGTGCTGATCATGGCGTCGTTCCCGATCCTGACCGCGACGCTCGCGCTGCTCGGCCTCGACCGTTACCTCGGCATGCATTTCTTCACGAACGAAGCCGGCGGCAACGCGATGCTGTACCTGAACCTGATCTGGGCGTGGGGCCATCCGGAGGTGTACATCCTGATCCTGCCGGCGTTCGGGATCTTCTCGGAAGTCATCGCGACGTTCGCGAAGAAGCCGCTGTTCGGCTACAAGACGATGGTGTACGCGACCTGCGCGATCATGGTGCTGTCGTTCCTCGTGTGGCTGCATCACTTCTTCACGATGGGCTCGGGCGCGAACGTGAACGCGTTCTTCGGGATCATGACGATGATCATCGCGATTCCGACCGGCGTGAAGGTGTTCAACTGGCTGTTCACGATGTACCGCGGCCGGATCGAGTTCACGACGCCCGTGCTGTGGACGATCGGCTTCATGGTCACGTTCACGCTCGGCGGCATGACCGGCGTGATGATGGCGATCCCCGGCGCGGACTTCGTGCTGCACAACAGCCTGTTCCTGATCGCGCACTTCCACAACGTGATCATCGGCGGCGTGCTGTTCGGCTATCTCGCGGGCTTCAACTACTGGTTCCCGAAGGCGTTCGGCTTCAAGCTGAACGAGAAGCTCGGCAAGGCCGCGTTCTGGTTCTGGCAGGTCGGCTTCTACGTCGCGTTCGTGCCGCTGTACGTGCTCGGCTTCATGGGTATGACGCGTCGCCTGAACCACTACGACAACCCGGCCTGGCATCCGTGGCTGCTGGTCGCCGCATTCGGCGCCGTGCTGATCGCGATCGGCATCGCATGCCAGCTGCTGCAACTGGTCGTCAGCATCCGCAACCGTCACCTGCCGGAATACCGCGACACCACGGGCGATCCGTGGGGCGGCCGCACGCTGGAATGGGCGACGTCGTCGCCGCCGGCCGACTACAACTTCGCGGTGATCCCGCAGGTGCGCACGCTCGACGCGTACGCGGACATGAAGGCGCGCGGCGAAGGCCGGCCGAACCCGGCGGCGATTCGCGACATCCACATGCCGTCGAATACCTGCGCGGGCCTCGTGATCGCGATCTTCAGCCTGGTGCTCGGCTTCGCGCTGGTGTGGCACATCTGGTGGATGGCGATCGGCGGGCTCATCGGAATCATTGCGACGCTCGTGATCTACAGCTCGCGCGATAACGACGGCTATTACATCCCTGCGTCGACGGTGCGCAAGACCGAAGACAAGCAGCCGACGCAGCGCACGGCCGCGCGCGTCGACGACGTGGAACTGGAGGCCAACTGATGTTGCAGAAAACCTTGAGCGCGACCCTGCTCGAGCACGACGACCATCCGCCGTCGCATTCGGTGTTCGGATTCTGGCTGTACCTGATGACCGACTGCGTGATCTTCGCGGCGCTGTTCGCGACGTTCGCGGTGCTCGGTCACCAGTACGCGGGCGGGCAGACCGCCAAAGAGCTGTTCGACATTCCGGGCGTCGCGGTCGAAACCGCCGCGCTGCTGCTGTCGAGCATCACGTACGGTTTCGCGATGCTCGCGGCATACAAGCAGCAACGCGGCGCGCTGCTCGCGTGGCTCGCGGTGACGTTCGTGCTCGGCGCGGCGTTTCTCGCGATGGAACTGCGCGAGTTCTCGCACCTGATCGCGGAAGGCGCGGGCCCGCAGCGCAGCGCGTTCCTGTCGGCGTTCTTCACGCTGGTCGGCACGCACGGGCTGCACGTGACGGCCGGCCTGCTGTGGATGCTCGTGCTGGCCGCGCAGATCGTGTTCCGTGGCGGCGACCTGACCGATCGCGACCTGCGGCGCCTGACGTGCCTGAGCCTGTTCTGGCACTTCCTCGACATCGTGTGGATCTGCGTGTTTTCCTTTGTCTATCTCGCGAGCGTGATCTAAATGGCCCATTCGCATTCGTCTCAACTCGAAGAAGGGCACGGCAGTGTCGGCGGCTACGTCGCCGGTTTCATCCTGTCGGTGCTGCTCACGGCTGCGTCGTTCGGCCTGGTGATGGGCGGTGTGCTGTCGCCGCATGCGTCGCTGATCGGGCTGGCCGTGCTCGCGTTCGTGCAGATCGTCGTGCACCTCGTGTACTTCCTGCACATGAACGGCTCGTCGGGCCAGCGCTGGAACGTGATGGCGTTCAGCTATACGGTGCTGACCGCCGCGATCGTGATCGTCGGCACGCTGTGGGTGATGCACAACGTCAGCATGAACATGATGTCGCGGTGAGCGGCAGCGTCGCGCATCGGGTTCGTATCCATGCGTGTTCATGAAGAAAAGGCGGCACGCAGGTGCCGCCTTTTTGCTTTTCCGGCTGCGTCGCGCCGGACCGTACGGTCAGTGCGGCGTGCCCGCGTCGGCGGTCAACGCATGCGTGCAGTCGGCGCGGTACTCGGCGGCGAGCCGATGCTTCGCGCCGTCGAGATCGTCCGGGTAATACGGGCTCGCATGGGCGGGGTCGTAGCCGACCTGTTCGAGCTCGGTCAGCTCGCGCACGAGGTCCGCGCGCGTGACATCGTGGCCCGTGTGCACGAACGGGTACGCATTGCATTCCTGCGGGGTGAGGTGCGGCCCCGCGAACGCGGCGGTGCTGGCGCAGGCGAGCAGCATGCAGGCGAGGGTGGTCGACGGTTTCATCCGGTAGCTCCTGGTTTCGCGGCCCGATGCCGCATGACGTGAGCGTAGGCGGCACCGGCCGCGGGGCGGGCGACGCCTGGATGAAACATGTTTCACGCTTGCGGCCGCGCGGCCGGATGAAGCTATTTTCATCTGGCGCCGCACGGCGCTCGCGGCGCTTACGATAGCGTCGGGCGCGTCGTGCGCGCCCGTCTTGAGGTTCATTGCGAGGGCAATCATGCGAGTACTGACGGTCGAGGACGATGCGGTGACCGCGAACGAAATCGTCGGCGAACTGACCGCGCGCGGATTCGAGGTCGACTGGATCGACAACGGTCGCGAAGGGATGATGCGGGCGATGAGCGCCTCGTACGACGCGATCACGCTCGACCGGATGCTGCCGGGCGCGGACGGCCTCGCGATCCTGACCGCGATGCGCACGGTCGGCATCGACACGCCGGTGCTGATGCTGAGCGCGCTCGGCGACGTCGACGAGCGGATTCGCGGGCTGCGCGCGGGCGGCGACGATTACCTGACGAAGCCGTTCGATTCGGGCGAACTGAGCGCGCGCATCGAAGTGCTGCTGCGCCGCCGGCAAGCCTCGGGCGTGCCGCAGCAGACGCTGCTGAAGGTCGGCGCGCTCGAGCTCGACCTCATTTCGCGCTGCGCGCGTCGCGGCGCCGACGAGATTCCGCTGCTGCCGACCGAGTTCCGCGTGCTCGAATTCATGATGCGCAACGCGGGCCAGACGATCACGCGCACGATGCTGTTCGAGGCCGTGTGGGGCTATCACTTCGATCCCGGCACCAACCTGATCGACGTCCACATGGGCCGGCTGCGCAAGAAGATCGATCCGCCTGGCGCGAACCCGATGATCCAGACGGTGCGCGGATCGGGCTACATGCTCGCTTGACGGAGGCACGGATGGACGCAGCTCGCGCGGCGAATTTCACGCGCCGCTGGCATACGACGACGTTTCGCTGGCTGTGCGCGTACGCGGCGATCTTCTCGGTGTCGCTGCTGCTGCTCGCGGGCGTGATCAGCGTCGCCGCGACGCATACGATGACACGCGACACCGACGACGTGCTCGCGTGGCAACTGATCTATTTCGATTCGATTCCCGATGCCGAGCTGCCGCTCGCGATTCATCGGCGGCTCGAGCACGAGCACATGCACACGAATTTCTACGGGCTGTTCGATGCGAGCGGGCGCCGCGTGGCCGGTGACATCGCGACGCCGCCGGCGCTGCGCACCGATCGCCACGGCCGGACGCTGAACCGCACGCTTGCGCCGCTCGACGGCCAATCGTCGCCGATCGCGCGCGCGATGGCCGTGCGCCGCGACAACGGGATGACGCTGGTCGTCGCGCGCGACCTGTCGCATTTCATCCAGATCCGCGACGTCGCGATCCGCGGGCTCGTGGTCGGCGGCGTGATGATCCTGATCGCCGGCATCGCGGGCGGCAGCATGCTCGGCATGCGGCAGATGCGCCGCGTCGCCGCGATCCGGCGCGTCACGCGGCAGATCGCCGAAGGCGATCTCGGCAAGCGGCTGCCGGTCGGCCGCTACGACGAACTCGATCTGCTCGCGCATCTCGTGAACCACATGCTCGACGAAGTCGAGCGGCTGATGGGCGAGGTGCGCCATGCCTGCGACGGGATCGCGCACGACCTGCGCACGCCGCTCGCTCGCGTGCATACGATGCTGGCGCGGCTCGCCGACCAGCCGGTCTGCGCCCACGATCCCGCGTCGGCGGCGCTGCTGGCTTCGGCGCGCGACGAGACCGACCGGCTGCTCGAACGTTTTCGCGCGATGCTGCGCATCTCCGAGATCGGCACGCTGAGCCGGCGCGGCGGCTTTGCCGCGGTCGACGTCGCCGTCTTGCTGCGCGACGTGTGCGAGCTGTACGAGCCGCTGGCCGAGGCCGTCGACGTGTCGTTCGAGCTCGAGGCGGCCACGGTCGACGGCATCCATGGCGATCGTGCGTTGCTGTTCGAGGCGTTCAGCAATCTCGCGGACAACGCGATCAAGTTCACACCGCCGGGCGGCCGCGTGCGCGTCGTGCTCCAGACGACGCCGCATGGTCCGCTCGTCCGGTTCGAGGACACCGGGCCCGGCATTCCGCCCGGTGAGCGCAATGCGGTGCTCGAACGCTTCTATCGCGGCGAGCGCACCCGCCACGTGAACGGTTCGGGGCTTGGATTAAGCATCGTGTCGGCGGTGATGCGCGTACATGGTTTCGCGCTGCGGATCGGCGATGCGCAGCCGGCCGGCGCGGCGATCACGGTCGAATGCTGGCCGCGTTCGCTCGCATGAGCGCGCAGGAGACCGATCGATGCGCATCCTGCTGATTGCTCCGCCGAATCCGGACGTGTCGCGGCTCGACAAGGCGTTTCGGGAAAGCATGCACGGCGTCGAACGCGTCGACGAATGGCGCGATGGCTGTTTCGCGGCGACGCAGGACCGGTTCGACGCGATCGTGATCGTCGCCACCGATGGCGCGGCCGCGCCGGCGGTTCTCGATGGCTTGCCGCTGCTCGCCGCATCGGCCGGCAGCGCGACGATCGCCGCGATCGTTGCCGGCGCCACGTCCGCCCAGCGCGCGCAGATGCTGAAGGCGGGCTGCGACGTATGCCTGGCCCATCCATGCTCGTTCGTCGAATTGCACGAGCGGTTGCGCGCGCTGTGGCGCCGTGCGGGCGTGATCGCGATGCGTGACTCGATCCGGCTCGACACGGCGACGCGCGCACTCGAGGAGCGGGGCCGGCGGCTCGCGCTCAGCGCACGGGAGTTTCGCGTGGTCGAATGCCTGCTGCGCGAAGCGGGGCGGCCGGTCGGCCGCGACGCGGTACTGCGCTATGCGTGGGGCGACGCCGACATCGAACCCGAAACGGTCAATGCGCTCGTCGTACGGTTGCGGCGCAAGCTGGTCGCGCATGCGTTCTCCGCGCGGATCGAAACGGTGGCGCGATACGGCTTCCGGTTCGACACGGGCGGCTGACGGAGAGGTGCCGCGCCCCGTTTCGTCAAGACAGGCATGCCGCACGTCGCGCGGCATGCCCGGTCACGTGAGGCGGGGCCACTCAATGCGAATAGAGCTCGCGATTGAGCCGCTCGAGCTGGCCATCGCGTTCGGCGTGGACCAGTTCGCGATAGACCTGCGCGCGCGTCAGCGGGGCGGCCTGCGGTGCATTCCATGCCGATTGCTGCGACACCGGTGCGGGCGTCGACGATGCGAGCGTCTGCGGGGCAATTGCCGCGTCGGCTTGCGTTGCGCTGGCCTGGCCGGGCAGGGCGACGCAGAGCGCCGAGAGGAGGGTGGCGAACATCAAGGTTTTCATGGCGTGATCCTTTTCAGGTGACAGGGGCCGTCGCCGCGATGGCGATGCCGGCATGACACACGTTATCGGGCACACCCCGACGGACGCCGGGCGTGCCGATGAAGAAACGTTCATGAACGCGCGCCGCGCCAGCCGCCGCCGAGTGCGCGTACGAGCCCGACGGATGCCTGCAGGCGCCGCGTGTCGACATCGAGCGCCGCGATCTGCGTATCGAGTTCGGTCGTCTGCGCGGTGACCACGTCGAGATAGCTGACCGCGCCGTCGCGATAGCGCGACATCGCGAGCATCAGCGACTGCCGCGCCGCGACGAGCGCCGCGTCGTCCTGGTCCGCTTCGTCGCCGAGGCGGTGCAGCAGCGCGAGATCGTCCTCGACTTCGCGGAACGCCTGCAGCACGACGGACCGGTAGCGCGCACCCTGTTCGGCGAACTGCGCACGGGCGTGGCGCACGCCGGCCGCGCGCAGGCCGCCGTCGAACAGCGTCATCGCGAGACGCGGCCCGATCGACCAGATCTCGTTCGGCGCGGCGAGCCACGGCGAGAATGTATCGCTCTGGAAGCCCGCGTCGAGGCCGAGCGACAGGTCCGGGAAAAAAGCCGCGCGCGCGACGCCGATTCGCGCGTTCGCGGCCGCGACGCGGCGCTCGGCGGCGGCGACGTCCGGCCGGCGTTCGAGCAGCGTCGAGGCAAGTCCCGTCGGGATCGGTGGCACGCCGGGCAGTGCCGCGGCGGACGGCAGCGTGAACGTCGATGCCGACGCGCCGACGAGCGCCGCGATCGCGTGCTCGTCGAGCGCGCGGCGGGCGGCGATGTCGGACGCGCGGGCCTGGGCGAGCGCGAGTTGCGTCTGCGCACGCGCCACGTCGAGCCCCGAAGCGAGGCCGCCGCGATGGCGGCTGACGGTCAGTTGCCACGCGCGGCGGTACGTGTCGATGGTTTGCGTGAGCGTGTCGGCTTCGCGGTCGAGACCCGCGAGATCGAAGTAGGTACTCGCGACGCCGGCCTGCAGGCTCAGCTGGACCGACGCGAGATCGTCGGCGGCCGCCTGCGCGTCGTCGCGGCCGGCCGCGACCGTATTGCGGACCTTGCCCCACAGATCGACGTCGTAGCCGATGCCGGCCGCGAGCGTGTTCGATTCGTAGACGTCAGGCTGGCCGCTGCCGCGCAACGGCCGGCGCGCCGACTGCCGGTCGCGGTCGGTCTCGGCCCCGATGCCCACGGTCGGCAGCAGCGCCGCATGGGCCTCGTCGAACAGCGCGGCAGCTTCGTCGTGCCGCGCGACGGCGGCGGCGAGATCGGGATTCGCGCGCGCGACGAGCGGTTCGAGCCGGTCGAGCGTCGCGTCGCCGTACACGCGCCACCAACCGTCGCGCGGCAGGCGGTCGGCCGGCGCGGCGTCGATCCACGGGCCCGTTTCACGAAACGCGGCCGGCACCGGAACGTCGGGCGCGCGATACGTCGGCGCCAGCGAACAGCCGGCCAGCAGTGCGGCGCTGCCCAGCAACGCGGCGAGAAGACGGTCAGCCATGCGCGTGCTCCGTCGTGGCCGCGCCGGCGACGCGCACGGGGTCGCCGTCCGCGAGCGAATCGGGCGGATTGTCGATCACGCGATCGCCCGCCGCGAGCCCCGACGCAATCTCGACGCGCGTGCCGAGGTCGGTCCCGATCGACACGTTGCGCAGCCGCGCGTGCCCGTGTGCATCGAGCACGGCGACCTGCAACCCGTCGTGACGAAAGATCAGCGTGCTGGCCGGAATCGTCAGCCCATGCGCGGCGCCGGGCATCGCGATCCGCACCTGCGCGTATTCGCCGGGAAACAGTGTGCCGGCCGGATTGGCGATCGAAAACTGCGCAAGCAGCGTGCCGGAAGCGGGATCGATCGACTGCGCGGAATCCGCGAGCACGGCGTCGAACGTCATGCCGGGGCGCTCGGGCACGGTCAGCGCGACATGCATGCCCGCGCGGATCGCGGCCGCGTCGTCTTGCGGCACGTGGATGTACAGGCGCAGACGCCGCGCGTCCGATACGGTGAAGAGTTCGGCGCCGTTGCCGCTGCCCGCGTCGATCAGCGCGCCGACATCGGTCTTGCGGGCGGTCACGACGCCGTCGAACGGCGCGGTGAGCCGCTTGAACGATTCGAGCGCTTCGAGCCGCCGCAGGTTGGCGGTGCTCGCCGCGACGGCCGCGCGCTTCGCGTCGAGGTCGCTGCGTTTCTCGTCGGCTTCCTGCTGCGACACGGAATCCTGTGCGAGCATCTCGGCCCAGCGGGCGGCCGTGACGGCCGCGAGCCGCTCGTTCGCGTTCGCGCTCTGCAGGTCGGCTCGCGCCTGCTGCAACTGCTGGTCGAGATCGGGCGTGTCGATCGACGCCAGCAACTGACCGGCCTTCACGTGCGCGCCGATGTCCGCGTACCACGCATGCAGGTAGCCCGGCACGCGTGCATAGATCGGCGCGTCGACATACGCGTCGAGGCGGCCCGGCAGCACGAGCGCGTCGGCCGCGGCCGCCTGCGGCGCGACCGTCGCGACGGTCGGGACCGCCTGTTGCACGGTCCACGCGGCGACCGCGTGCGCATCGTGCTGGCGGGCAAACACACCGGCGGCCGCGGCGACGAGCGCGACCACGGCGCCCGCGATCGCGAGTGGTTTCAGGTAACGCGGCGTGCCGGGGGGACGGACTTCGAATTCAGTGGACATGCTGTTCTCCCGGAGTGACGGAAAGGGATTCGGAGCGGGGCGCGCGATCGCGCCGGTGAACGAGGCTGAACACGACGGGCACGAACACCAGCGTTGCGGCGGTTGCGCACAGCAGGCCGCCGATGACCGCCCGGCCGAGCGGCGCGTTCTGTTCGCCGCCGTCGCCGAGACCGAGGGCCATCGGCGCCATGCCGATGATCATCGCGAGCGCCGTCATCATCACGGGCCGAAAGCGCGTGAAGCCCGCCTCGAGCGCGGCGACGGCCGCATCGGCGGTATGCGCGAGCCGTTCGCGCGCGAAGGTGACGACGAGGATGCTGTTCGCGGTCGCGACGCCCATGCACAGGATCGCGCCCGTCAACGCCGGCACCGACAGCGGCGTGCGCGTGACGAACAGCATCCAGACGATGCCGGCGAGCGCGGCGGGCAGCCCGCTCACGATCACGAACGCGTCGCGCCACGAATGGAAGTTCACGACGATCAACAGGTAGATCAGCAGTACCGCGCCGGCCAGGCCGGCAAGCAGGCCGCCGAACGCGCTGTTCATCGTCTGCACCTGGCCGCGCATCGTCACGCGCGAGCCTTTCGGCAGGTCCGCCGCGCTCGCGTGCAGCACGCGTTCGATGTCGGCGCTGACCGCGCCGAGATCGCGGTCCTGCGTCGTCGCGAAGATGTCGTACAGCGGCGCGATGTCGTAGTGCGACACGACCGCATCGGTCTGTCCGCGCACGATCGTCGCGAGGCCGCCGAGCAGTTGCGGCGCGCCCGCGCGGCCGGTGACGGGCAGCGCACGCAGGTCCGACAGTGACGTCATCCGGTACTGCGGGGTCTGCGCGACGATCGGATAGGACACGCCGTTGTGTGGATCGAGCCAGTAGGTCGGCGACACCTGGCTCGTGCCGGACAGGCTCGCGACCACCGCATTGGTGACGTCCTGCTCGGTGACGCCGAGCTGCGCGGCGCGGGCCCGATCGACCGACACCGTGAATTGCGGATAGGTCGACGCCTGCTGCACGCGCGGGTCGGCGACGCCGGGCACCGTGCGGATGCGCCTCAACAGCTCGGTCGCATACGCGCGGTTGGCCGCGCGGTCGGGGCCCGTCACCTGCACGTCGATCGGCGCGGGCGCGCCGAAATTGAGAATCTGGCTCACGATGTCGGCGGGCAGGAACGAAAACGTCACGCCCGGAAACGCGCGCGGCAATACGGTGCGCAACTGCTTCACGTAGCGTGCCGTCGGCGCGTGGTCGCCGGTGAGCGACACGAGGATGTCGCCGTCCTGCGGGCCGATCGTGCCGCTGTTGCTGTACGTGAGGTTGATCCCGCTGTTCGGCAAGCCCATGTTGTCGACGATGCTCGCGAGCGCATGCGGCGGCACGACACCGCGCACCGTGCGCTCGACGCGATCGAACAATGCGGCCGTTTCCTCGATGCGCGTGCCGATCGGCGCGCGTACGTGAATCGCGATTTCGCCGGCGTCGACCGACGGGAAGAAATTGCGGCCGAGCCATGGCACCAGCGCGAACGACACCGCCACCACGGCGAGGAACAGCGCGACGAAGCGGGCGCGGTGGACGAGGGCGAGGCCGAGCACGACGCGGTAGCCCGCGCGCAGCGCCGCGAAGCGGCGCTCGAACCCTTGCTGGAACGCCACCAGCGGATTGCGCGCGCGCGGCGGCGCGAACGGTGCGCCGTGCGGCGCGAGCACGGTTTCCGGATGCGCGGCATGCGGCTTCAGCAGGTAGCGCGCCATCATCGGCACGAACGTGCGGGACAGCACGAACGACGCGATCATCGCGAAGATCACCGCTTCGGCCATCGGCACGAACAGGAAGCGGGCGACGCCGTCGAGCAGCAGCATCGGCACGAACACGATGCAGATGCACAGCAGCGACACGAAGGCCGGCGCGACGATCTGCGACGCGCCGTCGAGGATCGCGCTGCGCACGTCCTTGCCCTGTTCGAGATGCCAGTTGACGTTCTCGATCGTGACGGTCGCATCGTCGACCAGAATGCCGACCGCGAGCGCGAGGCCGCCGAGCGTCATCACGTTGAGCGTCTCGCCCGCGGCCGCGAGCGCGGCGATCGCCGCCAGCACCGCGAGCGGGATGGACGCGGCGATGATCAGCGTCGAGCGCCAGCTGCCGAGGAACAGCAGGATCATCGCGGACGTGAGCGCGGCGGCGATCAGCCCTTCGCGCGCCACGCCGCTCACGGCGCCCTTCACGAATACCGACTGGTCGCCCATCACGACGAGCCGCAGCGACGGCGGCAGCGTCGCCTCGATGCGCGGCAGCTGCGCCTTGACGCCCGCGATGATGTCGAGCGTCGACGCCGAGCCGCTCTTCAGCACGCTCATCAGCACCGCGCGGCGGCCGTCGACGCGCACGATGTTGCCCTGCGGCGGAAAGCCGTCGCGCACGTGCGCGACGTCGCGCATGAAGATCACCGCGCCGTTCACGGTGCGGATCGGCAGCGCATTGAGCTGGTCGATGGTCAACGGGCTGTTGTTGAGGCGGATGTTGTACTCGAAGCCGCCGATCTTCTGCGTGCCGGCCGGGATGATCTGGTTCTGCTGCGCGAGCGCGGTCGCGACGTCCTGCGCGGACAACCCCTTGGCCTGCAGCGCCTGCGGATCGAGGTCGATCTGCACCTGGCGCACCTTGCCGCCGTACGGCGACGGAATCGCGACACCGGCGACGGACAGCAACTGCGGCCGGATCACGTTGGTCGCGTAGTCGCCGAGCTGCTGTTCGTTCAGCGTGTCGCTGGTGAGCGCGAGCTGCAGCACGGGCACGGTCGACGCGTTGTAGTTGAGGATCTGCGGCGGCGTGGTGCCGGGCGGCATCTGTTTGAGCACGGTCTGCGAGATCGACGTGACCTGCGCGGTCGCGGTGCGGATGTCGACGCTCGGCTGGAAGAAGATCTTGACGATCCCGAAGCTGCGGAACGACTGCGACTCGATGTGCGCGACGTCGTTGACCGTCGTGCCGAGCGTGCGCTCGTAGTAGGTGACGATGCGCCCGGACATGTCGGCCGGCTGCAGGCCCGCGTAGTTCCAGACGACGCTGATGACCGGAATCCGGATGTCGGGGAAGATGTCGGTCGGCGTGCGCAGCGCCGCGAGCGGCCCGGCGATCAGGATCAGCAGTGCGAGGACGATGAACGTATAGGGGCGCGCGAGCGCGAGTCGGACGAGTTTCAGCATCGGCGAGGTCTCCGCCGGCGCGACGCGCCGGCCTGTCAGCGAGGTGCCGAAGCGCGGCGGGAGCCCGATTCGGCTCGCGCAGTGTGCGGGGCGCCGCTTAACGCCGGGCGCGACGCAGCATGAAAGATGTTTTAGGAAAGGGTATGGACGGGCAATCGACGTCGATTGTTACAAGACGTTAGCGCGGGCTTCCCGTTGCGATGCCGCGCATCAGTTCTTACAAACTTGAAATATGCGGGGACGGTGCTTGCCGTTATAGTCGAATCACACATGACACAACCAGAAGAGGAATCCATGAAGACTTTGCGTGTTGCCTCGCTCCTGACCGGTATGACGGCCTTGCTCGTGTCGGGCGCAGCAATGGCGGGAGTCAATGTCGGGATCAACGTCGGCGTGCCGGCACCGGTCTACGTCGCGCCCGCGCCCGTGTATGCGCCGCCGCCTCCGCCGGTCGTCTACCAGCCGGCGCCTGTCTATGCACCGGCGCCCGTGTACGCGCCGGCGCCGGCGATCGTGATCGGCTGGCACGGCGACCGCTACTGGGACGGCCGCCGCTACTGGGGCCGCGACGAGTGGTACCGCCGCCATGGCCGCGGCTGGGGCGGCGATCGCGGTCACTGGGATCACGGCCGCCACAACGGCTGGCGTTGATCGACCGGTCGCGCGTGCGTGATGCGTGCGCAACGATCGCTCGTGAGGAAACCGCCCGCGTGGCGGTTTTCTTTTGGCTCGACGGATTGAATGGGTAGAATCGTTCACGTTACTACCCTCATTCGACCGACAGGGCCTCTATGACGAAGGGTTCGCCCCGGGCCGCCGCCGCGCGCGCCCGCCTCGGCGCGCTGCGGGCCGCCGGCCGCGTGGCCGCGGTGCTGGCGCTGCACGCGGCGCTGGCCGTGCCGGCCGCGCACGCGGCCTACGCCATTGCGCAGTACGGCGAGCCGAAGTATCCGCCGGGCTTCAAGCATTTCGACTATGTGAACCCCGACGCGCCGAAGGGCGGCACGCTGGTGCTCGCGAACCCGAATCGGCTGACGTCGTTCGACAAGTTCAATCCGTTCACGATGCGCGGCAACGCCGCGCCCGGCATCGACATGCTGTTCGAGAGCCTCGCGACCGGCAGTTCCGACGAACCGGCGTCCGCGTACGGGCTGCTGGCCGACGACATCGCCGTGGCGCCCGACCGCCGTTCGGTCACGTTCCACCTGAATCCGCGCGCACGCTTTTCGAACGGCGATCGCGTCACGGCCGACGACGTCAAGTTTTCGTTCGACACGCTGAAGAGCAAGCAGGCCGCGCCGCAGTTCGGCGCGTATTTCGCGGAGATCGCGAAGGCCGTGGTCGTCGATTCGGCGACCGTGCGCTTCGAGTTCCGCAGCGCGAATCGCGAGTTGCCGCTGATCGCCGGCGGCGTGCCGGTGTTTTCGCGCAAGTGGGGATTGCGCGCCGACGGTTCGCGCATCCCGTTCGACCAGCTCGCGTTCGAGCAGCCGATCGGCAGCGGCCCGTACCTGATCGAGCGTTACGACAACGGCCGCACGATCACCTATCGGCGCAACCCCGCGTACTGGGGTGCCGACTTGCCGGTACGGGTCGGCACCAACAACTTCGAGCGGATCGTGTACAAGCTGTACGGCGACGGCGTCGCGCGGCTCGAGGCGTTCAAGGCCGGCGAATATGACGTGCTCGTCGAGTACATCGCGCGCAACTGGACGCGGCGCGACGTCGGCAAGCGTTTCGATAGCGGCGAGCTCGTCAAGCGCGAATTCCGCCAACATAACGGCGCCGGCATGCAGGGCTTCTTCATGAACCTGCGCCGGCCGCTGTTTCGCGACGTGCGCGTGCGCCAGGCGCTCGACCTCGCGTTCGACTTCGAATGGCTGAACCGCCAGCTGTTCTACAGCGCGTATACGCGCCTCAACAGTTACTTCGCCGACACTGACCTGCAGGCGACCGGTACGCCGGGCGAGGGCGAGCTGAAGCTGCTGGAGCCGCTGCGCGCGCAGCTCGATCCGGCCGTGTTCGGCCCGATGGTCACGCAGCCGGACACCCATCCGCCGGGCTCGCTGCGTGCGAACCTGCTGAAGGCGCGCGCGCTGCTCGCGCAGGCCGGCTGGACCTATCGCGACGGCGCGTTGCGCAATGCGAAGGGCGAGCCGTTCGCGTTCGAGATCCTCGACGATGCAGGCGGCGCGATGGAAGGCGTCGTGACCGCCTACCAGCGCAACCTCGCGAAGCTCGGCATCGCCGTGCGGTTCCGCACGGCCGACTACGCACTGCTGCAAAAGCGCCTCGATGCATTCGACTACGACATGACGACGATCCGCCTGCCGGGCGTGCAGGTGCCGGGCGCCGAGCAATACTCGCGTTACGCGAGCAAGTTCGCCGACGAGCCGGGCTCCGACAACTTCATCGGATTGAAATCGCCGGCCGTCGACGCGCTGCTGCATGCGCTCGGCACCGCGCAGACGCGCGAGGAACTGCTCGACGCGACGCACGCGCTCGACCGCGTGCTGATGCATGGCTACTATGCGGTCCCGCAGTGGTACAGCACGACGCATCGCATCGCGTACAAGCGCACGCTTGCCTATCCGCAGACGCTGCCGCTGTACTATTCGGCCGAGGGCTGGGTCGTGTCGACCTGGTGGGCGAAGCCCGATCACTGACCCGCGCCGGCCCTCTGTTCAACCCCGCCACCCGATCACGAGTCGACGCCCTATGTGGAGCTACATCCTCAAACGCCTGCTGCTGATGATCCCGACGCTCGTCGGCGTGCTGACGCTCACGTTCGCGGTGATCCAGTTCGTGCCGGGCGGCCCGGTCGAGCAGGCCGTGCAGGAGTTGCGCAAGGGCGCGACGGAGCAGGGCGCGACGCCGTTCGGGATGCGCGCGCACACCGGCGTCGACGCGCAGCAGCTCGCGCAGTTGAAGGCGCTGTACGGCTTCGACAAGCCGCCGCTCGAACGCTACTGGCTGATGCTGAAGCGCTTCGCGCGCTTCGATCTCGGCGACAGCTATTTCCGCCACCAGAGCGTGTGGTCGCTGGTCGTGCAGAAGCTGCCCGTGTCGATCAGCATCGGGCTGTGGACGTTCTTCCTCACGTACCTGATCTCGGTGCCGCTCGGCATCGCGAAGGCGGTGCGCAACGGTTCGCCGTTCGACGTCGCGACGAGCCTCGTCGTGCTCGTCGGCTATGCGATTCCAGGCTTCGTGCTGGGCGTGCTGCTGCTCGTGCTGTTCGGCGGCGGCTCGTTCTGGCAGCTCTTCCCGCTGCGCGGCCTCACGTCGGACAACTTCGCGCAGCTGTCGCTCGTCGGCAAGGTGCTCGACTACCTGTGGCACATCGCGCTGCCGATCACCGCGTCGGTCGTCGGCAGCTTCGCGGTCGTCACGATGCTCACGAAGAACGCGTTCCTCGACCAGATCCGCCGGCAATACGTGCTGACCGCGCGCGCGAAGGGGCTCTCCGAGCGCAGCGTGCTGTGGAAGCACGTGTTCCGCAACGCGATGCTGCCGCTGATCGTCGGTTTCCCGGCCGCGTTCATCGGTGCGTTCTTCACCGGCAGCCTGCTGATCGAGACGCTGTTCTCGCTCGACGGCCTCGGGCTGCTGTCGTACGAATCGGTCGTGCGGCGCGACTATCCGGTCGTGCTCGGCACGCTGTACCTGTTCACGCTGATCGGGCTCGCGACCAAGCTGATCTCCGATCTCTGCTATGTGTGGGTCGATCCGCGCATTCAATTCGACAACCTGGAGCGCTGACATGAAACGAGCCATGCGCATGCCCGGCGCCAGCGGGCGAGGAGCGCGATGAACCGGGCCGTCGCCTCTTCCCGTCTCGACGCCGCGCGGGCGCGCGTGTCGCCGTCGCCCGCCCGCCGCGTGTGGCAGCGCTTCAGGCAGCAGCGCGTCGGCTACTGGAGCTTCGTGATCTTCGTCGTGGCCTTTGCCGCGAGCCTCGCGGCGCCGCTGTGGTCGAACGACAAGCCGCTCGTCGTGCGCTACGACGGCCAGACCTATTTCCCGATGTTCCATGCGTACCCGGAGACGACCTTCGGCGGCGATTTCCCGACGCCGGCCGACTATCTCGATCCGTATGTGCGCAAGCGGCTCGAGGCGCCCGGCAACTTCGTCGTCTATCCGCCGAACCGCTATTACTACGACACGCTGAACTACTTCTCGAACGTACCGAACCCGGCGCCGCCGTCGCGCGAGAACTGGCTCGGCACCGACGCGCAGGGCCGCGACCTGCTCGCGCGGCTCGTGTACGGGTTCCGCGTGTCGGTCGAGTTCGGGCTGATCCTGACCGTGATCGGCACGCTGCTCGGGATCGCCGCGGGCGCCGTGCAGGGCTTCTTCGGCGGACGCATCGACATCGTCGGGCAGCGGCTGATCGAGATCTGGAGCTCGCTGCCGGAGCTGTACCTGCTGATCATCTTCGCGTCGATCTTCGAGCCGAGCTTCCTGCTGCTGATCGTGCTGCTGTCGCTGTTCGGCTGGATCGGGCTCGCCGACTACGTACGCGCGGAATTCCTGCGCAACCGCACCCAGGACTACGTGCGCGCGGCGCGCGCGATGGGGCTGACGAACTGGCAGATCATCTGGCGCCACGTCCTGCCGAACAGTCTCACGCCGGTGATCACGTTCCTGCCGTTCCGGATGAGCGGGTCGATCCTCGCGCTGACGAGCCTCGATTTCCTCGGGCTCGGCGTGCCGCCGCCGACGCCGAGCCTCGGCGAACTGCTCGCGCAGGGCAAGGGCAACCTCGACGCATGGTGGATCTCGCTGTCGACCTTCGGCGTGCTGGTCGCGACGCTGCTGCTGCTGACCTTCATGGGCGACGCGCTGCGCAACGCGCTCGACACGCGGATCGCCGACTCGGTGCGCGCCGCGGGAGGCCAGCGATGAGCGCATCGACCGTATCGACGCAGCACGAGCCGCTGCTGTCGCTCGAGCGTCTGCACGTACGCTTCGGCGACACGGTCGCGGTGGACGACGTGACGCTCGCGATCGGGCGCGGCGAGCGGGTCGCGCTCGTCGGCGAGTCGGGGTCCGGCAAGAGCGTGACCGCGCTGTCGATCCTGCGGCTGCTGCGCGACGCCGAAGTGAGCGGCGCGATCCGCTTCGCCGGGCAGGATCTGGTCGCCAAGAGCGAGCGCGAGATGCGCGGGCTGCGCGGCTCGGACATCGCGATGATCTTCCAGGAGCCGATGACGGCGCTCAACCCGCTGTATACGATCGGCGTGCAGATCGGCGAGACGATCGTGCTGCACGACGGCGTCTCGGCCGTGGAGGCGCGCAAGCGCGCGATCGCGCTGCTCGCGCGCACCGGTATCGCGGAACCGGAGAAGCGCGTCGACAGTTACCCGCACCAGTTGTCGGGCGGCCAGCGACAGCGCGCGATGATCGCGATGGCGCTCGCGTGCCGGCCGCGCCTGCTGCTGGCCGACGAGCCGACCACCGCGCTCGACGTGACGATCCGTGCGCAGATCGTCGACCTGCTGCTGGAGCTGCAGCGGGAGGAGGCGGAAAAGCGCGGGATGGCGATCCTGTTGATCACGCACGACCTGAATCTCGTGCGGCACTTCGCGCAGCGGGTCGCGGTGATGGAGCACGGCCGGCTCGTCGAGAGCGGGCCGGTCGAGCGGATCTTCACGGCGCCCGAGCATCCGTATACGCAGCGGCTGCTGAACAGCCGGCCGCAACGCGCGGTCACGCCGGTGATGCCGATCGCACCCGTGGTGCTCGACGCGCGCCACGTGAGCGTGCAGTTCGCGCGCAAGCGGCCGGGCTTCGCCGGCTGGTTCGGCACGGTGCCGGTGACGGCCGTGGCCGACGTGTCGGTGTCGGTGCGGCAGGGCGAAACGCTCGGCATCGTCGGCGAATCGGGCTCGGGAAAGTCGACGCTCGCGATGGCGTTGCTCGGGCTGCAGAAGACGGCCGGCGGCGAGATCGAATTCCAGGGGCGCGCGCTGTCGACCTATCGCGGCCGCGAACAGACCGCGCTGCGCTCGAACATGCAGGTGGTCTTTCAGGATCCATTCAGTTCGCTTTCGCCGCGTCACACGATCGAGCGGATCGTCGGCGAGGGGCTCGAGCTGCATCGCCCGGACATGACGCCCGACGCGCGCCGCGCGAAGTCGCTCGCGGTGCTGCGCGAAGTCGGCCTCGACCGCACGGTGCTGCACCGTTATCCGCACGAATTCTCGGGGGGGCAGCGCCAGCGGATCGCGATCGCGCGCGCGCTGGTGCTGGAGCCGCGCATCCTGATCCTCGACGAGCCGACGTCGGCGCTCGACGTGTCGATCCAGCAGCAGGTGCTGAAGCTGCTCGCGAATTTGCAACAGAAATACAACCTCGGCTACGTGTTCATCAGTCACGACCTGGAGGTGATCGGCGCGATGGCGCACCGCGTCGCGGTGATGCAGGACGGCGCGGTCGTCGAGTCGGGGGAGGTGTCCGACGTCTTCACCAGACCGTCACATCCTTACACACAAAAGCTGTTGAAAGCGGTCTGGAAAGCGTGATAGGCGTCCAATGGTCTGACCATCTCGATTGTATTTTTTAATTTGTTTTGACAAACGATTACGCGCTGGCTAGTATCGACCGAAATTTTCCGCCAATCAGCTGATTTTTAAGCAAATTCCATCGACCAATGCAGCATCGATCCCTGACCCAGGCATGCGCGCGCACCATCGCCGGGCTGTTCATCGGCGCCCTGTTCGCAGCAGCTCCCGGCGCGTTCGCCGACGAAGTCAGCAGTTTTAACCAGAATGTCACCAATTCGACTCAGATCGGGTCGGGTTCCTCCCTCCAGCAGACCAGCGCGCAGCCGTCGAGCGGCGGCGCGAAGTCGTTCCTTGCCGGCATGGCGGGCAAGGCCGGCGACGTGGTGGTCGGCGCGCTGAACATGATCGGCGTGCGGTATCGCTGGGGCGGCAACTCGCCGGATTCGGGCCTCGACTGCAGCGGCTTCGTGCGCTACGTGTTCCAGGACACGCTCGGCATGTCGCTGCCGCGTCGCGCGGAAGAAATGAGCCGCGTCGGCGAGAAGGTGAGCATGAGCAACCTGAAGCCGGGCGATCTCGTGTTCTTCAACACGATGCGCCGCACGTTCTCGCACGTCGGCATCTACATCGGCGACAACAAGTTCGTGCACTCGCCGTCGACGGGCAGCACGGTGCGCGTCGACGATCTCGACAGTGGCTACTGGGAAAAGCGTTTCACCGGCGCGCGCCGGATCGAATCGGAATTCCCGATGAAGCCCGAAGACCTGCGTCAGCGCGTGCGCGCGACGATCAGCGACGATTCGGCGAACGGCAACAACTGACGTTTGCCGGTCGGTCGGGCCGGACGATAAAAAACCCTGTCACCGAAAGGCGGCAGGGTTTTTTGCTTTGGGGCGGGCGTTGGCGACGAAGCCGAAGCCGAAGCCGTTCCGTCGGCGGCCGGGCCGCGGCGTGTGCCGCGGCCGCCCGCTCATCGTGGCTTACGCGGCGGCCGTCACGCCGCGCGCCGCCGCGAGCTTGCGCTGCAGTTCCGGCATGATGCGCGCGACCGCTTCCTCGCCCGCGAGGATCGCCGCGTTGCGCTGGTTGAAGTCGCTGCCGCCCATCGCCGCGAGGTTCGGGCGAATCACGACGTCCGCGTACTTGTCGAGCTCGTAGGTCTTGATCGTCTGGCCCATGATCGTGAAGGTCTGCAGCAGCATCTCGATCGGGTTGTTGGTCGCCGCGCCGTCCGGTCGGGCCGAGATGTCGACCGCGATCACGAAGCTCGCGCCCATCTTGCGCGCAAACGACGCCGGCACCGGGCTCACCAACCCGCCGTCCACATATTCGCGATTGCCGATCTTCACCGGCTCGAACACCGACGGCACGCTGCACGACGCGCGCACCGCGAGCCCGGTGTTGCCCTGCTGGAACAGGATCGGCTGGCCGCTTTGCAGGTCCGTCGCGACGATGCCGAGCGGCTTCGCCATCTTCTCGATCGGTCGGTTGTTGAGCGTCTTGTTCAGGAAGTTCTGCAGCGCGACGCCTTGCAGCAGGCCGCGCGAGCGAAACGGCAGCGCCCAGTCGCTGATCGACGCCTGGTCCATGTCGAGCGCGATCTTGTTGATCTGCAGCGCGTTCATGCCGGACGCGTAGAGCGCGCCGACCACCGAGCCCGCGCTCGTCCCGGCGACGAGCTCGATCGGGATGCCGCGCGCCTCGAGCGCCTTCAGCACGCCGATGTGCGAGAAGCCGCGCGCGGCGCCGCCGCCGAGCGCGATGCCGATCTTGACGGGTTTCTCCTGCGGCAGTGCCGTGCCGGGGCGGGACTTGTCGCCGAAGGACGTACAGGCGGCGAGGCTGGCGGACGCGCACGCGATCGTGAAGTGGCGGCGCGACAGGCGAGGGGACGACATCGAATGGTTCTCCGGCGGCTTGGCGGCGGGTTACACGGCCCGCGGCGGCGATAGGTTGCGAGCGGCCGCGCAGGAGGTTCCGTGCGGCCGGCGCCGCGCCGGCTGGCGGCCGCGGCGCGCACATCATAAAGCAAGCGGTGCGCTTGGCGCGATGTCCGGCGCGAGTATAATTCCGGCTTCTTTCCCGTTCCGGGCGCCGCCGGCTCCGTTGCTGTCCGGGCTGCCGTCGTCGTCCCGCGTCGAATCATTCATGCGCCCCAGGCGTTCGAGTTACCGTTTATGACCCGTCCTGTCCGTACCCGCTTCGCGCCGAGTCCCACCGGCTTCATCCACCTCGGCAACATCCGCTCCGCACTCTATCCGTGGGCGTTCGCCCGCAAGATGAAAGGCACGTTCGTGCTGCGCATCGAGGATACCGACGTCGAGCGCTCGTCGCAGGAAGCGGTCGATGCGATCCTCGAAGGGATGCAATGGCTCGGGCTGGATTTCGACGAAGGCCCGATCTACCAGATGCAGCGGATGGATCGCTATCGCGAAGTGCTCGCGCAGATGCTCGAGAAGGGTCTCGCCTATCCGTGCTACATGTCGGCCGAGGAACTCGACGCGCTGCGCGAACGCCAGCGCGAAGCCGGCCTGAAGCCGCGCTACGACGGTACGTGGCGTCCGGAGCCCGGCAAGGTGCTGCCGGAGCCGCCGGCCGGCGTGAAGCCGGTGCTGCGCTTCCGCAATCCGCTGACGGGCACGGTCGTGTGGGACGACGCGGTGAAGGGGCGTGTCGAGATCTCGAACGAGGAACTCGACGACCTCGTGATCGCGCGCCCGGACGGCACGCCGATCTACAACTTCTGCGTGGTGGTGGACGACATGGACATGGGCATCACGCACGTGATCCGTGGCGACGACCACGTGAACAACACGCCGCGCCAGATCAACATCCTGAATGCGCTCGGCGGCGAGCCGCCCGTCTATGCGCACCTGCCGACCGTGCTGAACGAGCAGGGCGAGAAGATGAGCAAGCGGCATGGCGCGATGAGCGTGATGGCGTACCGCGACGCGGGCTTCCTGCCGGAAGCCGTCGTCAACTATCTCGCGCGTCTCGGCTGGTCGCACGGTGACGCCGAGATCTTCTCGCGCGAGCAGTTCGTCGAATGGTTCGATCTCGAGCATCTCGGCAAGTCGCCCGCGCAGTACGACCACAGCAAGCTGAGCTGGCTGAACGCGCATTACATCAAGGAAGCCGACAACGCGCGCCTTGCCGAACTCGCGAAGCCGTTCCTCGACGCACTCGGCATCGACGACGCGGCGATCGCGACGGGCCCCGCGCTCGACGCGGTGGTCGGCCTGATGAAGGATCGTGCGACGACGGTCAAGGAGATCGCGGAAGGCGCGACGATGTTCTACCGCGTGCCGGCGCCCGAGGCCGATGCGCTCGCGCAGCACGTGACCGATGCGGTGCGCCCGGCGCTGGCCGATCTCGTCGCCGCGCTGAAGGCGGCCGACTGGACGAAGGAAGCAGTATCCGCGGCGTTGAAGGCGACGCTCGCCGCACACAAGCTGAAGATGCCGCAGCTCGCGATGCCGGTGCGCCTGCTGGTGGCGGGCACGACGCACACGCCGTCGATCGACGCGGTGCTCGTGCTGTTCGGTCGCGACGTCGTGGTGTCGCGCATCGAGGCCGCGCTGGCCTGACGTTCGTGCGTGCGCGAAGCCGTCCGCGCATGCGCGCGCGGCGGCTTCGCAAAAAATTTCGTGCGAATCGTAAAAAGGGTATTTACAAGTTCGAAATCGGTCCATATAATCTCATTTCTGTTCTGCAAGGGGGTATAGCTCAGCTGGGAGAGCGCTTGCATGGCATGCAAGAGGTCAGCGGTTCGATCCCGCTTACCTCCACCAACAGAACAAACCGAATTGATTGGCGAAGCAGTGGTAGTAATAAATGCTTCACAAAATGATTCAAAGCAGTTAGAATTTCGGCCTTCGCTGTTGACCAGAAGTGAATAGCGAAAGTCAGACAAATCTGAAAAGATTTTGTCCCCTTCGTCTAGAGGCCTAGGACATCACCCTTTCACGGTGAGTACAGGGGTTCGAATCCCCTAGGGGACGCCAGATTCAGCGGCGTTTCGTAGAAGTGTCGCGAGGCCTGCAGGAACGTAACCGACGTCCTGCAGGTTGGGTAAGAAAGCTGGAGCGGTAGTTCAGTCGGTTAGAATACCGGCCTGTCACGCCGGGGGTCGCGGGTTCGAGTCCCGTCCGCTCCGCCAGAACGAAGCCCGTTCAAGACGTTTTTGAGCGGGCTTTTGTATTAAAGATGTAAGCAGTACGTTGTCCCCTTCGTCTAGAGGCCTAGGACATCACCCTTTCACGGTGAGTACAGGGGTTCGAATCCCCTAGGGGACGCCAGATTCAGCGGCGTTTCGTAGAAGTGTCGCAACGCGTGCAGGAACGTGACGAGATCCTGCAGGCGATGGTGCAGAAAGCTGGAGCGGTAGTTCAGTTGGTTAGAATACCGGCCTGTCACGCCGGGGGTCGCGGGTTCGAGCCCCGTCCGCTCCGCCAGAACGAAGCCCGTTCAAAAAGCGTTTTTGAACGGGCTTTCTCGTTAAAGATGTAAGCAGTACGTTGTCCCCTTCGTCTAGAGGCCTAGGACATCACCCTTTCACGGTGAGTACAGGGGTTCGAATCCCCTAGGGGACGCCAGATTTCGGCGTCGTTCGAACAAACGACGCGCCGGCAGGAAGTAACCGACGCCTGCCAGGCAAGCAGCAAGACTGGAGCGGTAGTTCAGTCGGTTAGAATACCGGCCTGTCACGCCGGGGGTCGCGGGTTCGAGTCCCGTCCGCTCCGCCAGAAAATGAAGAAGCCCGCCTTGTGCGGGCTTTTTCATTTGCATCGTGCGTCGTGCCTTCCGTTCGCCCCTCACCACGCGTGCTACATCGCGCACCGCGTCCTACGAGAAATTCGCGATTGCATCCGCACGCGACTGCGCTATCGTGGCGGGATGCGTTTCTGACTCCTGCGCGATGCTCGATCCGACCGACCTGCGACTCCTGTATCAGCTCCGGCCCGCGGAGCCCGGCGATTTTCCGTATGCCGAAGCGTTGACGCACGGCAACATGGGCGGCTACTACAAGCGCCATGGGCTCGTGTGGCGCAGCGACCTGTTCTATGCGAGCTGGCGCGAATCCGAGAACTTCATCCTCGAGGCCGACGGCGAGCGCATCGGCGTGCTGCGCGTGACCGAGGAGGGCGATTCGCTGCACATCCGCGACGTGCAGATCGCGGCCGGCCATCGCGGCCAGGGCGCCGGCACCTACATGCTCGAGATGTCGCATCGTTGGGCACGGGCGCGCGGTCTGCATGAACTGCAGTTGCGCGTATTCGTCGACAACCCTGCCGCGCGTCTGTACCTGCGCATGGGCTACCAGGTCACCGGGCCGCGGCTCGCGCAGCTCGGCTCGATCCGTCATATGGTGCGGCCGGTCTGACGATCCGGCACGCCACGGCGCGCATTCAGCGCATCGTGTCGAGCGCGCCGTCGTCGTCGTCCGGCGTCTCGTTATCCGCGACGCTGCCTTCCGGGCCGCGATGCTCGTAGCCGCGCAGCATGAACGCGCGCGGGCTTTCGCCGAAGGCCCGGCGGAACATGGCCGAGAACGCGCTCTGGCTCTGGTAGCCGAGCTCGCGCGCGATATGCGACAGCGGACGCCCCTGGTTCAGCAGCGGAATCGCCCGCGCCAGCAGCGCCTGCTGGCGCCACTGCGAAAAGCTCACGCCCAGTTCCTGCTTGAAGAGCCGCGATATCGTGCGCGTGCTCGCGCCGACCTCGCTCGCCCAGTGTTCGAGCGACTCCGCATGCGCGGGATGCGCGAGTACCGATTCGCACAGCAGGCGCAGCCGTTTCTCGTCGGGCATCGGCACCGCGAGCGGCAGCGGCTCGGCATGACTCAGTTCGTCGAGCACGAGCCCGCACAGCAGGCGCTCGCGCGCGGTGCTCAGGTCGCGTGCGTCGAGTGCGACGATCAGTTCGCGCAGCAACCCCGTCACCTCGACGACGCGGCATGCATCGAGCCCGTCCGGCACGATCGACTCGTCGATATACAGCGTGCGCAAATAGGCCTCTTCGACGATCACGACCTCGTGCGTCACGTGCGGCGGCACCCAGATCGCGCGGGACGGCGGCACCATCCAGGTCGTGCCGGTCGTCGCGACGCGCAGCACGCCGCGCGACGCGTATGCGAGCTGCGCCCACGCATGCGTGTGCAGCGGGATGCGGCGGCCGGCATCGACCTGCCGCGCGCGCACACGCATCGGATGGACGGCGGTCGGCGCGAATTCCGGCGGGATGTCGATGACGTCGTACGGTTTCGATACGTCGGCTGGGGCGGGCGGATTCATGAACGGTTCGGGCGGCGCGGCGGCGATGCCGTTATTTTAGAAGGCGCAGCGCAAGCGCATGCGGCGGTTTTCGGGCCATCATGCCGGGTGCAAATGAACTTTGTGTGGGCCTTGGCGCATGCGGGGCGGCTCCCCACGTCGGCGCGCGCCGACGGTTCGAACCATCGGGCCGGTATCGGGGTCTATCGATGCGTGCGCCATGTCGGGCCCATCGCGCGCCGATCGCACGCAAATACGGCAACACACGAATCGAAGAGGAGAACCACGATGCGCCACGTATTCGTCTATGGCACCTTGAGAGCCGGACAGGCCAACGACATCGGCCATGCGGCCGCCCGCCACGGCATCGCCGCGCCGACGCTGCTGGGCGCGGCCGCGCTGCCGGGCGAACTGTACGATTTCGGCACGTATCCGGGCATGATCGCCGGGCCGGCCGGCAAGTCGCTGGTGTGGGGCGACGTCTACGAGGTCGACGAGCAGCTCGTCCCGGTGCTCGACGAGATCGAGCGCGTGTATCCGGGCGTCGACTCGCTGTTCAAGCCGGAAGAGGTGATCGTCGAGCTCGGCGGCCGGCAATATGCCTGCCTGTATTATCCGGTCGCCGCACATGCGGCAGCCGGGCGTCCGCGCATCGCGTCGGGCGACTGGGTTCAGCACCGGCGCGAGCAGGAAGCCGCCTGAGCGCGCCTGCCGGCGGCGGTTGAATTCGCCACACAAGAAAAAAAGCGCCCCGCGGGGCGCTTTTTTCATGCCGTCACCGCGTGCGAGCGGCGGCACGGCGTGGGCCGGCCGTCGAGCGCATCGGACAGGCGCGTCAGATTTCCTCGTACAGCGGCAGCGTCAGGAATTCGGTGAAGCCTTCCGACGTCGACATCTGCTCGAAGATCGCCGCGGCGCGTTCGTACGGCTGCGTGTTGCCGCCGACCGCGCGCTTCACGTTGTCGAGCTCGATCTTCGCGAATTCACGCACGAGTTCGGCCGTGACCTTGCGGCCGTCGTCGAGCACGCCCTTCGGCGAACGGATCCACTGCCACACCTGCGAGCGGGAAATCTCGGCCGTCGCCGCATCTTCCATCAGGTTGTGGATCGGCACGCAGCCGTTGCCGTCGAGCCATGCGCCGAGGTAGTGAATCCCGACGTTGATGTTGTTGCGCAGGCCGGCTTCGGTGATCGGCGCTTCCGGCTGGAAGTCGAGCAGGTTCTTGCCTTCGACCTGCACGTCGTCGCGCTGCTTCGCGATCTGGTTCGGCTTGTCGCCGAGCACCTTGACGAACTCTTCCATCGCGATCGGCACGAGGCCCGGGTGCGCGACCCAGCCGCCGTCGTAGCCGTCGGTCGCGTCGCGCTGCTTGTCCGAGCGCACGCCGCCCATCGCCTTGTCGTTCGCTTCCGGATCGTTCTTGATCGGGATCAGCGCGCTCATCCCGCCGATCGCCGGCGCGTTGCGCTTGTGGCAGGTCTTCAGCAGCAGCAGCGCGTACGCCCGCATGAACGGCACCGTCATCGTGATCTTCGAGCGGTCGGCCAGGCAGAAGTCGCGGTCGTTCTTGAACTTCTTGATCGCCGAGAAGATGTAGTCCCAGCGGCCGGCGTTCAGGCCCGAGCTGTGTTCGCGCAGTTCGTACAGGATCTCGTCCATCTCGAACGCGGCGAGGATCGTCTCGATCAGCACCGTCGCGCGGATCGTGCCGCGCGGCACGCCGACCGCTTCCTGCGCGGCGACGAAGATGTCGTTCCACAGGCGCGCCTCGAGATGGCTTTCCATCTTCGGCAGGTAGAAGTACGGGCCCGACCCGCGCGCGAGCAGTTCCTTCGCGTTGTGGAACAGGAACAGCGCGAAATCGAAGATGCCGCCGGACACGCGCTGGCCGTCGACCGTCACGTGCTTTTCGTCGAGGTGCCAGCCGCGCGGACGCACGATCAGCGTCGCGACCTTGTCGTTCAGCTTGTACGACTTGCCGTTCTGTTCGAGCGAGATCGTGCGGCGGACCGCGTCCTTCAGGTTGATCTGGCCGTCGATCTGGTTCGTCCAGCTCGGCGCGTTCGAATCCTCGAAGTCCGTCATGTACGAATCGGCGCCCGAGTTCAGCGCGTTGATGATCATCTTGCGCTCGACGGGGCCCGTGATCTCGACCCGGCGGCATTGCAGGTCCGCCGGCAGCGGCGCGACCTTCCAGTCGCCTTCGCGAATCGCCTTCGTCTCGGCCAGGAAGTCGGGGCGCTCGCCCGCGTCCAGGCGTTTCGTCCGCTCGACGCGCGCCTGCAGCAGCGCCTGGCGGCGGGGCTCGAACGTGCGGTGCAGCGCCGCGACGAGTGCCAGCGCGTCGGGCGTCAGGATGGCTTCGTAACCCGGCTTGATTTCGCCGGTGATCGTCATGCCTTGCGGCAGCGTGATCGGGGTGCTCATGAGTCTCATCTCCTTGGTCGGTCAGTTGCGGTTTCGGTGAAGGGGGAAGGCGGCAGCTGCGAGCGTCATGCACCCGGGCCGGGGCGCGTGCGGTTCGCAGGTTTGCCGGACGGAGCCGGGGTGGCGAGGAAGGCGAGCAGGTCGGCCATGCCGGTGCCCGTGCCGTCGGGCGGCGCGCCGAGTTCCTCGGCGGGCGCGCCCGTGCGGTTGAGCCAGAACGTCGTGTAGCCGAACCAGGTGGCGCCGGCGACGTCCCACGCGTTCGACGACACGAACACGATGCCGCGCCGGTTCGCCCCGAACGCGGCGGTGCCGAGCGCGTAGGCGGCCGGGCTCGGCTTGTACGCGCGCACGGTGTCGGCTGACAGCACGCGATCGAACAGCCCGGACATGCCGGCGCTCTTGATCGCGATGTCGAGCATCTGCGGGGTGCCGTTGGACAGGATCGCGAGCGGCGGGCGCGGTTCGAGCGCGCGCAGCTTGCGCAACGCGGGCACCGTGTCGGGATAGGTCGACAGGCACGCGTATTCGTCCATCAAGCGCTTCTCGGCCGCGCTGTTCAGCGCGAGCCCGAGCCGGCGCGCGGCGAACCGCAGCGCATCGAGCGTGATGTCCCGGAACGGGCGGTAGCGGGCGCCGGCCGGATCGGCGAGCGTGCGCAACTGCGAGTATTCGATCTGCTTGCGTCGCCACAGCTGCGACAACCGTTCCCCGTGACCGGGAAACATCTGCTCTGCCGCGGCCAGCACGGCACGCACGTCGAACAACGTGCCGAAAGCGTCGAAGAGAATGGCGTCGGGAGAGGAGAGTGTCGTTGTGGCCGACATAGCCTTGCGCTCCAGTTTCAGAGGTCGGGTCGATTCTATTCGTGATCGAAGGTGCTAAAAAAGACGCTAATCATCACTTGATCTTTTACTTTCATATACCTAATCTTGAGCGGCTCACGCTATTTGAAGGGCGGCGATGCCGTCGCCGAGAGTCATGGACCGGTTCAAACAGATCGAAACGTTCGCCGCGGTCGCGGCGAAAGGCAGCCTGTCGGCGGCGGCGCATGCGGAAGGCGTCGCGCCGGCGATCATCGGGCGCCGCCTCGACGCGCTCGAGGAGCGGCTCGGCGTCAAGCTGCTGGTGCGCACGACGCGCAAGCTCACGCTGACGTTCGAGGGCTCGGCATTCCTCGAGGATTGCCAGCGCATCATCAACGACATGCAGAACGCGGAAGCGAGCGTGTCCGCCGGCGGCGTCAAGGCGAGCGGCCACCTGCGGATTTCCGCGCCGGCCGGCTTCGGCCGCCGGCACGTCGCACCGCTCGTGCCCGAATTCAGCGTCGGGCACCCGGACGTGTCGGTCACGCTCGACCTGTCCGACCGGATGGTCGATCTCGTCAACGAAGGGTTCGATTGCGCGGTGCGGCTCGGCGAGTTGCCCGACTCGTCGCTGGTGTCGCTGAAGCTCGGCGAGAATCGCCGCGTGTGCGTCGCGTCTCCCGCATATCTCGCGCGGCGCGGCACGCCGGTCACGCTCGCGGAACTGGCGCGGCACAACTGCCTGGCCCTGGCGGCGAACGCGAACCAGCAGCGCGGCTGGGCGTTCCAGGAGGACGACAAGGTCGTGTCGATCCGCGTGAACGGCACGATGGAATGCTCGGACGGCGCGGTGCTGCACGAGTGGTGCCTCGCAGGCCATGGCCTCGCGTGGCGCTCGTGGTGGGAAGTCGGCGAGGACATCGCGGCCGGGCGGCTCGTCAGCGTGCTCGACGCGTTCGCCGCGCCGCCGATCGGCATCCACGCGGTGTTTCCGCAGCGCCGGCATCTGCCGCTGCGGGTGCGCCTGTTTCTCGATTACCTGAAGCATACGTACGAGCGGCCCGGTTATTGGGGCGAATAGGCGGGGGCGGCGCGCGCCCGCGTGTTTCCGATATGAGGGCGAACCCGCTGGCGGTGCGGCTGGCGCGATTTCGCACACTACAATCGTAAGAGGCATGCGCGTCGTGTCGCGGCCGGCTCGGCTGGAGCCGCGGCGCGCGGCGTGCGATTGACGAAGGAGGGCGCGATGTTCCGGCACATCCTCGTTCCAACCGACGGTTCCGAACTGTCGCAGAAGGCGATCGACGGTGCGATCGACCTGGCTCGTGCGGTCAGCGCGCGCGTGACGGCCTACGCGTGCCTGCCGCAATATCCGTACTCGCCGTTTTCCGAAGTGATCATCGAGCCGCCCGCCGATTTCCGCGCGCGCAGCGAGCGCGAGGCGCGTGCGCATCTCGACGAGGTGGAAGCGGCCGCGCAGGCGGCCGGGGTCGAGTGCGACACGTGGACGAGCGTGCACCCGTCGCCGTATCTCGGCATCATCGAGGCGGCCGAACGCGGGGGGTGCGACGTGATCTTCATGGCGTCCCACGGACGCCGCGGGCTCGGCAGCCTGTTGATCGGCAGCGAGACGCAGCGCGTGCTGACCCATACGAAAATTCCGGTGATCGTCTATCGGTAGGGCAGCGCCGGCCGTGGCCAGGCGGGCTGCACCGTAGAAAAAGGGCGCGCCGGACGAAGCCGGCGCGCATCGTTGCTGGCGGCCCGCAGGCCGCGCGGCCGGTCGCGCGATCGGTGTCGCGCGCCTGCCGTCTCCTCCCTGATTGTTGTTCCGGTGGCCGATGCCGCGGCGGCGCGAGACGCGGCAGGCATCGGCGTCACGCCTGGGCGTGTTACGCGACCTTCTTGCCGTCGAAGAACTGTTCGTCCTCGGTCGACCCGTGCAGCGCGGTCGTCGACGCTTCGCGCTCGACCGTCTGCGTGACCGCGTCGAAGTAGCCCGTGCCGACCTCGCGCTGGTGCTTGACGGCCGTGAAGCCCTTGTCGGCGGCCGCGAACTCGGCCTGCTGCAGTTCGACGAATGCGCTCATCTGCGTGCGGGCATAGCCGTGCGCGAGGTTGAACATCGAGTAGTTCAGCGCATGGAAGCCGGCCAGCGTGATGAACTGGAACTTGTAGCCCATCGCGCCGAGCTCCTTCTGGAACTTCGCGATCGTCGCGTCGTCGAGGTTCTTCTTCCAGTTGAACGACGGCGAGCAGTTGTACGACAGCAGCTTGCCCGGGAACTGCTTGTGGATCGCTTCCGCGAACTTCTTCGCGTACTCGAGATCCGGCTTGCCGGTTTCGCACCAGATCAGGTCGGCGTACGGTGCGTACGCGAGGCCGCGCGAGATCGCCTGTTCGAGGCCCGGCTTCGTGCGGAAGAAGCCTTCGACCGTGCGCTCGCCGGTCAGGAACGGCTTGTCGTTGTCGTCGACGTCGGATGTGATCAGGTCGGCGGCTTCCGCGTCGGTGCGGGCCACCAGCACGGTCGGCGTACCCATCACGTCAGCCGCGAGACGCGCGGCCGACAGCTTCGCGACGGCTTCGCGCGTCGGCACGAGCACCTTGCCGCCCATGTGGCCGCACTTCTTCACCGACGCGAGCTGGTCCTCGAAGTGAACGCCCGACGCACCGGCCTCGATCATCGCCTTCATCAGTTCGAACGCGTTGAGCACGCCGCCGAAACCGGCTTCCGCATCGGCGACGATCGGCGCGAAGAAATCGACGTAGCCTTCGTCGCCCGGATTCTTGCCTTCCGACCACTGGATCTGGTCGGCGCGCGTGAGCGTGTTGTTGATGCGCTTGACGACGAGCGGCACCGAGTTCGCCGGGTACAGCGACTGGTCCGGGTACATTTCGCCCGCGACGTTCGCGTCGCCGGCGACTTGCCAGCCGGACAGGTAGATGGCCTTCAGGCCGGCCTTGACCTGCTGCATCGCCTGGTTGCCGGTCAGCGCGCCGAGTGCGTTGACGAACGGCTCGTTGTTGATGAGGTTCCACAGTTTTTCCGCGCCGCGCTTGGCCAGCGTGTGCTCGATCGGGATCGAGCCGCGCAGGCGGACCACGTCCTCGGCCAAGTAGCCGCGCTTGATGCCCTTCCAGCGCGGATCGGTTTCCCATTGCTGCTGCAGTTCCTGTGCCTGTTGCTGACGCGACATGATGAGCTCCTTGATGCGAGGTATGCGTGACGATCCGAATCCGACGGGGTGATGCTGTTCGCGAGGGAAGCGAGGCGTTCCGTTCCGCGAGGTCTTGTATAAGAGTCTAGGCAAATCGTCGGGAGCGAAACAAGGGCTATCGCGGGAAGTGTCGATTTTTTTAGTTGTTTTGAATCAATGGGTTGCTTGCATCATTTCGAGATAAGAAATGCATTTTCCTATCCCGCAATCACACGGGTTGTGCCGTGCAGCATGATTTTTTACGACACAAAAAAATTTCCCGCATCGTGAAATTTCGACAAGGCGAAAAAAAACCGGCGCGGATGCGCCGGTTGGCTGGATGGGCAGGGCGCCGATCCGCGGGGCGGCCGCAGGGCCGCCCGGGTGTGCTTACGATGCCGAATTGCTGCGGCGCGGGCCGCCGCTGCGTTGACCGTCGCGACGCGGGCCGCCGTCACGGCTGCCGCCCGGCTTGCCGCTCCAGCCGCCGCCATTGCCGCCGCCGTAGCTGCGGCCGTTGCCGTTGCCGCCATAACCGCCGCCCGGCTTGCCGCCGAAACGACGACCGCCGTTACCGCCGCCCGGACGGCCGCGGCCGCCGTTGCCGCCGTTACGCGGGGGCGCCTTGCGCGGCTCGAAACCTTCGATCACGTTGACCGGCAGCGGCGAGCGCACGAAGCGCTCGATGCGCTTGAGCGCGCCTTGCTCGGCGTGGTGCACGAGGCTCACCGCGATACCCGAACGGCCCGCGCGACCGGTACGGCCGATACGGTGCACGTAGTCTTCCGCGAACTTCGGCAGGTCGTAGTTGAACACGTGCGTGATGCCCGGGATGTCGATGCCGCGTGCCGCGACGTCGGTGGCCACCAGCACGCGCACGCGGCGCTCGCGCAGCGCACGGATCGTGCGGTTACGCGCGCCCTGCGGCAGGTCGCCGTGCAGCGCGGCCGATTCGAAGCCTGCGTCGGCAAGACGGCCGGCGAGCTGGTCGGCATCGATCTTGGTCGCCGTGAAGATGATCGCCTGGTCGAGCGCGTCGTCGCGCAGCAGGTGATCGAGCAGGCGATCCTTGTGATCGCGGTCGTCGACGTAATGGACGGTCTGCGCGATGTTCGCGCGCGATTCCAGGCGCTGCTGGATCTCGATGCGCTCGGGGTCCTTCAGCAGGCGGCTCGTCAGCGAACCGATCTTGCCGTCGAGCGTGGCCGAGAACAGCATCGTCTGGCGCGTGTCCGGCGTGGCGTCGACGATCGTTTCGATGTCTTCGATGAAGCCCATGTCGAGCATGCGGTCGGCTTCGTCGAGCACGAGCATCTTCAGTTCGGACAGGTCGATGCGGCCGCGCTCGAGGTGATCGAGCAGGCGGCCCGGCGTGGCAACCAGGATTTCCGGGTTCTTCGCGAGCAGCATCAGCTGCTGGCCGTACGCGACGCCGCCGAGGATGCTGACCGTGCGCAGGCGCTTCAGGTGCTTGCCGTACGTCGAGGCGGCCGTCGTGACCTGCATCGCGAGTTCGCGGGTCGGCGTCAGCACGAGCAGGCCCGGGCGCGCGACGGGTTGCGGGCGGCGCGCGCGGCGGTCGCCCTGGTTCGGTTCACGCGGCGCGCGCGGTTGCTGCGCCTGCGTCTTCTGGAGCTGCGCGAAACGTTCGATCGCGGGCAGCATGAATGCGGCGGTCTTGCCCGAACCGGTCGGGCTCGACACCAGCAGGTCGCGGCCGGCGATGCCGGCCGGAATCGCGCGCTGCTGGACCGGCGTCGGCTTCACGTAGCCGGCGGCCTGCAGCGCGGAGACGATCTCCGGCGACAACCCGAGCGACGCGAAGCTCGGCTCGTCCGACGCCGGTTCGACCGCGGCCGGTGCGGCGGCGTCGTCGAGACCGAGCGCCTGGTCGGCGATCGCGTTGAGCGGGCTGGAGTTGATGCTCGAAGTCATAACAATCCTTGAAACACAGTGGGTGAAACGTCGGCGCCAATCGCGCATACCCAAGTCGTCGGATTCAGCGAGCAAATCGGGAAACGGGTGCAATCCGCCGAACCGTCGGCGGATGAGGCATTAGAAGCTGTTTTGGGTGCGGCGCGCTTCAGGAGCGGGGCCGCCAGCCTAGTTGACGACCGCAAGGGTCGAAGCAGGAGGGGACAGGTTCTAAACCGGATTGGAGCGTAACGCTACGAGGCGTCGGGCCGGAACGGCTTGCGAGCCGAGCGCGGGAGGTGACGCAGGCCGCATTATAAAGAAATTTGCTGCGCTGCGCCACTGATTTGATTGCCGATTGCGGCGGCGTCGATTCCGTCAGGACGCCGTGCCGTTTTTCAGCGATTCGACGAGTTCGATGTACTGCTGCTTCGCCGCATCCTGCGACGTGCCCTTCAGCGCTTCCCAGGCATCGTACTTGTATTTGCCGACGATGTCGGTGAAACCCGGCTTGTCGCCGTGCGCGTCGCCGTCGGTCGCCTGCTTGAAGAGCGCGTACAGGCGCAGCAGGGTCAGGTTGCCCGGCCGTTCCGTCAGTTGCTTGACGTCGATCTGGGCTTGGTCGAATTGGGCGGTGAGTTCGCTCATCGGGTGTCTCCGTAAGGGTTTCAGATCGGCCGATCTTAACAAGCGGACCGTCGCGCGGGGTCGAGCGATCCTTCCAAACCGCCGCCGGCGCCGCCCGTGCGCACAGATCGGGCCCGATCGCCCGTGGGAGCGGGGCGGCGCATTACAATGTCGGCCATGACGCAAACAGTGCTCCTCGCCATCGATACGTCGACCGAATACTGCTCGGTCGCGCTGCTGCGCTCGGCCCACGCCGATGACGCCGTTTCCACCCCGCAAACCTGGGTCCGTCACGAGCCGACGGGCGCCGTGTCGAGCACGCGCGTGCTGCCGGCGATCCAGGAACTCTTCGCCGAATCCGGGCTGACGCTCGCCGATTGCGACGCGATCGCGTTCGGCGCGGGCCCCGGCTCGTTCACCGGCCTGCGGACCGCGACGGGCATTACCCAGGGCCTCGCGTTCGGGGCCGGGCTGCCGGTCGTGCCGATCGGCACGCTGCTCGCGTGCGCCGAGCATGCGCGCCTGCGCGCACCCGGCACGACCCGCGTGCTCGCCGCGCTCGACGCGCGGATGGATGAAGCGTACTGGGCGGATTTCGCGTGGGACGACGGCATCGGCGACTGGCGCACGCTGCGGCCGGCGTCGCTCGACGCACCGGGCGCCGTCGGCGTACCCGACGTGCCGTTCACGCTCGCCGGCAATGCGGCTGCCGCGTTCGGCGCGCAGTTGCCGGCCGCCGCACGGGCGGCCGCGATCGACGGCGACGCGATGCCGCACGCACTGGCGGTCGCGCATGCGGCGCTGCGTGCGTTCCGTGCCGGACGTGCGGTGCCGGCCGACCAGGCCGCGCCCGAGTACGTGCGCGACAAGGTCGCGCAGACGACTGCCGAGCGCATCGCGGCACGGGCCGCGCAGACGGGCGGAGCGAAGGGATGACGGGCGTCCTGCTGAGCGACCGCTATCTGGCGCCGATGACGGACGCCGATCTCGACGAGGTCGTCGCGATCGAGCACGTCGCGTACGAGTTCCCGTGGAGTCGCGGCAACTTCGAGGATTCGTTGCGCAACGGCTATCTGGGCGTATGCCTGCGGCACGTGACGGGGTCGCTCGTCGGCTATTGCGTGCTGATGCCCGTGATCGACGAGATGCATCTGCTGAACCTGTGCGTCGCGCCGGCCGCGCAGCATGCGGGCGCGGGCCTCGCGCTGCTGCGCGAGGCCGTGCGCATTTCGCGCGCGGAGGGGCTCGATGGCGTGCTGCTCGAAGTGCGGCCGTCCAATCCGCGCGCGATTCATCTGTACGAGCGCTTCGGCTTCGTGACGATCGGCCGGCGCAAGAACTACTATCCGGCGAAGCATCGCAGCCGGGAGGACGCGATCGTGATGCGTCTGACGCTGAACAAGGACGAGGGGGACGCGCATGGCATGGGCTGAAGCGGCGCTCGAGGAACTGGGCCTCGCGCAGATCTGGGTGCGGCGCGGGCAGCGCGCGGATGAAGGCGCGGCAGCCGAAGCGCCTGCCGTCGCACCAACCGCGGCGGCCGACGACGGTTCGGCCGTCGCGGTCGAGCGGCCGGTGCGTGCAGCGCATGCGCCGGTGCAGGGCGATGCGCCGACGGCGGTCGCGCGTGGCGCTGCCGAGGGCTTGCCGGCGCGCGAGTCGCGGGCGCCGGCGCACGGTGTCGTCGACGGCGATCGTCCGCGCGCGCAGGCTGCATCGCCCGCATCGACCGATACGATGCCGCCGACGGGCGATGCGCCGCCGGCGGCAGACGACGATTTCGCGTGGTTCGACGCGGCGCCGCCGGGCGAATCCGTGCCCGTGCCGGCCGCCGAATCGCGCCCCGCCGGCACACCGGTCGCCGCGCTCGACTGGGATGCGCTGGCCGCGCGCGTGGCCGACTGCACGCTGTGCCGTCTGTGCGAGAAGCGGACCAACACCGTGTTCGGCGTCGGCGATCGCGAAGCGGACTGGATGCTGATCGGCGAAGCGCCGGGCGAGAACGAGGACAAGCAGGGCGAGCCGTTCGTCGGCCAGGCCGGCAAGCTGCTCGACAACATGCTGCAGTCGCTGTCGCTCAAGCGCGGCGACAACGTCTACATCGCGAACGTGATCAAGTGCCGGCCGCCCGGCAACCGCAACCCGGAGCCGGACGAAGTCGCGAGTTGCGAGCCGTATCTGCAGCGCCAGGTCGCGCTCGTGAAGCCGAAGCTGATCGTCGCGCTCGGCCGTTTCGCGGCGCAGACGCTGCTGAAGACGGACGCGAGCATCGCGTCGCTGCGCGGCCGCGTGCATGCGTACGAAGGCGTGCCGGTGATCGTCACCTACCACCCGGCCTATCTGTTGCGCAGCCTGCAGGACAAGTCGAAGGCGTGGGCCGACCTGTGCCTCGCGCGCAATACGTTCCGGCGTGCGGAAGGCGCCGACGCGAACGGCCCGGCCGGGCAATGACGAGCGACGCGGCGTTCGCATTCGTCGACACGCTGCATGACGTCGCGGTGCGCGATCTGGGCTGGCTGCTGGCCAGCCCGAGCCTGCTCACCGCGGTACCGGGCGCGCCGCTCGCGTGCCCATGGCCGGATGCGGCGGGCCAAGCGGCCGTCGAGGCGTGGCTCGCCGCGCTCGATGCGCAGCCGGGGCCGCTGCATCGCGCGCTCGACGGATTTCGGCCCACCCGGCTGGGCCGCTACGCCGAATGCCTGCTCGAGTACTTCCTGACGCACGGGCCGTCGCTGCGGCTCGTCGCGGCCAATCTGCCACTGCGCAGCAACGGCCGCACGCTCGGCGAAGTCGATTTTCTCGTCGATGCGCCGGACGGCCGGCGCCTGCACTGGGAACTCGCGGTGAAGTGTTATCTGTGCGCGCCGGTCCGCGACGGCGCGTCGCTCGCCGATTTCGTCGGCCCCAATCTCGTCGACCGGTTCGATCGCAAGCGCAGCCGGCTGCTCGACCATCAGTTGCGGCTCGGCGAACACGACGGCTTTGCCCGGCTCGGCTACGGCGCGCCGTCCGATGCGCAGATGTTCATCAAGGGCTGGCTGTTCCATCCGCACGGTGCGCCGGTGCCGCCGGTGTCCGCCGAAATCGCGCCGGATCACCCGCGCGGTTTCTGGCTGACGCACGCGCAGTGGCCGGCGTGGGCGGCCGCGCAGCGGGACGGCGCGGCATGGAGCGTGTTGCCGAGACTGGCGTGGCTGGCGCCGCGGCGGGCTGCCGCCGGCGCGGGTTTCGCGCCCGAGCCGCTGGCGAGCGCGCTGGCGTTGCCGCCCGTGCTGGCGACGCGCCAGGCGCCTGATCTGATCGCGGTCCATGAAAAGGGTAGTGACGGCACGTGGCGCGAGACGGCGCGCGGTTTCGTCGTGCCCGACGACTGGCCGGTGCGCGCGCAGGCGTTCGCGGCGCAGGATCACTGACCCCGCGTCAGCGGGCGCTCACCACCAGCGATGAAAGTGATGGACCGGGCCGACGCCGTGGCCGACGTCGAGGTGGCCGCTCGCGGCGATCGCGCCGGTCAGGTAGGTCTTTGCTTCGCGTACTGCGCTTTCGAGGTCGGGCTGCTGCGGCAGCAGCGCGGCGATCGCCGACGACAGCGTGCAGCCGGTGCCGTGCGTATTGCTGACCGGCACGCGCGCGCCGTCGAGCCGCACGGTGCGCGTCGCTTCGACGAGCCAGTCGGGGCTGGCGGACGCGTCGGGCAGGTGGCCGCCCTTCATCAGCACCGCGCGGGCGCCCGTCTGCAGCAACGCGCGGCCTTGCCGCACCATCTCGTCTTCGGTGGTGGCGGGTGCGTCGTTCAGCAGCGCGGCCGCTTCGGGCAGGTTCGGCGTGACGACCGTCGCGAGCGGCAGCAGCGTGTCGCGCAGCGCGTCGACGGCATCGGGTGCGAGCAGCGCGTGGGCGCTCTTCGAGATCATCACCGTGTCGAGCACGACGAAGCGCGGCGCGTAACGGCGCAGCGCGTCGGCCACCGCCTGCACGATCGTTGCGTTCGCGAGCATCCCGATCTTGACCGCATCGATGCGGATGTCGCCGAACACCGCGTCGAGCTGCGCGGTCACGAACGCGGCGTCCGGCGCATGCACGCCCGTCACGCCGCGCGTGTTCTGCGCGGTCAGCGCGGTGATCACGCTCGCGCCGTACGCGCCGAGCGCGGAGAACGTCTTCAGGTCGGCCTGAATGCCTGCGCCGCCGCCCGAATCGGAGCCGGCGATCGTCAGGATGTTGGGTATCGGGTGCGTCATGAGGGCAACGCGCCGGTTCGAGGCCCGGCGCCGGCGGACGGAAACGGAGAGTGTAGCGTCAGTGCCGCGATTCGCCGATCAGCGCGACCGAGTCGAACTGACGCTGGTTCGCCTGGTGGCGGCGCATCACGAGCCACATCGTCAGGCACACGAACGTGCCGAACAGCACGATCACGACGCCGACCGGCACGTCGAGCCACACGAGCACCGCGTACAGGCACAGCATCACGAGCACCGACAGGTTCTCGTTGAAGTTCTGCACCGCGATCGAGTGGCCGGCCGACAGCAGCACGTGGCCGCGATGCTGCAGCAGCGCGTTCATCGGCACGACGAAGTAGCCGGACAGCGCGCCGACGCCGATCAGGAAGATGTAGGCGACGATCAGGTAGAACGGCAGGCGCAGATGGCCGAAGTGCACGGCCCAGTGCGACGGGAACAGGTCGCGCGTGTAGAACGCCATCAGCATCACCGCGATGCCCATGACGATGCCGACGGGCAGCACGGTCAGCGACTTCTTCAGCGGAATCCGGGCGGCCGCGGCGATCGCGCCGGCCGCGACGCCGACCGCGACCACGGCCTGCAGGATCGCGCCTTCGGACAGCGACATGTTGAGCGACACCTCGGCCCACTTCAGCACGATGAACTGCAGCGTCGCACCCGCGCCCCAGAACAGCGTGGTGACCGCCAGCGAAATCTGGCCGAGCTTGTCGCGCCAGAGCACCATGAAGCAGTCGGCGAAATCGGTGAGCAGCTTGACCGGGCCGCGTTCCTGCTTCGGGTAGCGGGCGCCGGTGTCGGGAATGCGCAGGTTGAACAGCGCGGCGACCACGTAGATGGCCATGATGATCGCCATCGCGGCTTCGGCCGGCGTGCCGATCCAGGCGGGCGTGTGCGCGATCACGTGCGACGCGATGTGCGGGCTGATCAGCGCGCCGCCGAGCACGGTGCCGAGGATGATCGAGCTGACGGTCGTGCCTTCGATCCAGCCGTTCGCGGCGACCAGCCGGTCGGCCGGCAGCAGCTCGGTGAGAATTCCGTATTTGGCGGGCGAGTAGGCCGCCGCGCCGAACCCGACGATCCCGTACGCGATCAGCGGGTGGGCGCCGAACAGCATGATCAGGCAGCCGATCACCTTGATCGAGTTGGTGATGAACATCACGCGGCCCTTCGGGCGCGAATCCGCGAAGGCACCGACATACGCCGCCAACACCACATACGACAACACGAAGAACAGCTTCAGCAGCGGTGTCATCCAGTTGGGGGCGTGGAGGTCTTTCAGCAGGGCGATGGCGGCGATGAGAAGCGCATTGTCGGCCAGCGACGAGAAAAACTGCGCGGCCATGATGGTGTAAAAACCTTTTTTCATCTGATGCGATGCTTTCGTCGCTGCGGCAGGGCCGCGTAGGCCGCCTGGTATGCGATCGGCTTATTCCGTTCGAAATGGGTTGTGCGCACGGCTTTATAACATGAAAATACGCGAATTCGGACTAGCAAGATTCCCCGATCGTTCCGCAAATTGTCGGCTTCGGTGCTCAAAAGGCGCGGTAAGCTGATGATTCGCAAGCGTCTTTACGTAAATTTCCCATGCCGCGCCCGATCTCCGCCACCATCCACACCGCCGCTCTCGCGAACAATCTCTCCGTCGTCCGCCGCTTTGCCGGCCCGTCCAAGGTCTGGGCGGTCGTCAAGGCCAACGCGTACGGCCACGGTCTCGCCCGCGTGTTTCCGGGCCTGCGCGGCACCGACGGCTTCGGCCTGCTCGACCTCGACGAGGCCGTGAAGCTGCGCGAGCTCGGCTGGGCCGGCCCGATCCTGCTGCTCGAAGGCTTCTTCCGCTCGACCGACATCGACGTGATCGACCGCTACAGCCTGACCACGACCGTCCACAACGACGAGCAGATGCGGATGCTGGAAACGGCGCGGCTGTCGAAGCCCGTCAACGTGCAGCTCAAGATGAACAGCGGGATGAACCGGCTCGGTTACGTGCCGGAGAAATACCGCGCCGCGTGGGAGCGCGCCCGCGCGTGCCCCGGCATCGGCCAGATCACGTTGATGACCCATTTTTCGGACGCGGACAACGAGCGCGGCGTCGCCGAGCAGCTCGCGACGTTCGAGCGCGGCGCGGAAAACATCGCCGGCGCGCGCAGCCTCGCGAATTCGGCGGCCGTGCTGTGGCATCCGGATACGCACTTCGACTGGGTGCGGCCGGGGATCGTCCTGTATGGCGCGTCGCCGTCCGGGCTGTCGTCCGATATCGCGGATACCGGGCTGAAGCCGGCGATGACGCTCGCGTCCGAGCTGATCGCGGTGCAGACGATCGCGAAGGGCCAGGCGATCGGCTATGGCTCGACGTTTTCCGCGCAGGCGCCGATGCGGATCGGCGTGGTCGCGTGCGGTTACGCGGACGGCTATCCGCGCGTTGCGCCGGAAGGCACGCCCGTGATCGTCGACGGCATCCGTACGCGGATCGTCGGTCGCGTGTCGATGGACATGATCACCGTCGACCTGACGCCGTGCCCGCAGGCCGGCGTCGGCGCGCGGGTCGAACTGTGGGGCAACGCGCTGCCGATCGACGACGTCGCGCGCCATTGCGGGACGATCGGCTACGAGCTGATGTGCGCGGTCGCCGGCCGTGTGCCGGTGCGAGCGGAATAAGGGCGTCGCGCGTGGCCAAACAGAAAACCGTTTACGTCTGCAGCGAGTGCGGCGGACAGACCCCGAAGTGGCAGGGGCAGTGCCCGTCGTGCCAGGCCTGGAACACCCTCGTCGAATCGGTCGCCGAGTCGCCGGCCGCCCATCGGTTCCAGTCGCTCGCGAAGCGGGCGCCGGTGCAGCGGCTCGCCGACATCGAGGCCGCCGACGTCCCGCGCTTCTCCACCGGCATCGGCGAATTCGACCGCGTGCTGGGCGGCGGGCTGGTGCCGGGCGGCGTCGTGCTGATCGGCGGCGATCCGGGCATCGGCAAGTCGACGCTGCTGCTGCAGTCGCTCGCGGATATCGCGAGCGAGCGGCGCGCGCTCTATATCAGTGGCGAGGAATCGGCCGCGCAGATCGCATTGCGCGCGCAACGGCTCGCATTGCTCGACGGCGGCGCGCCGGCTGCCGAACTGAAGCTGCTCGCCGAGATCCAGCTCGAGAAGATCCAGGCCGCGATCGATACGGAGCGGCCGGACGTGGCCGTCATCGACTCGATCCAGACCGTCTATTCGGACGCGCTCACGTCGGCGCCCGGCTCGGTCGCGCAGGTGCGCGAATGCGCGGCGCAGCTCACGCGCATCGCGAAACAGTCGGGCACCGCGATCATCATGGTCGGGCACGTGACGAAGGAGGGCAACCTGGCCGGCCCGCGCGTGCTCGAGCACATCGTCGACACGGTGCTGTACTTCGAAGGCGACACGCACTCGTCGTTCCGGCTCGTGCGCGCGTTCAAGAACCGCTTCGGCGCGGTCAACGAGCTCGGCGTGTTCGCGATGACCGAGCGCGGGCTGCGCGGCGTAGCCAACCCGTCCGCGCTGTTCCTGTCGCAGCACGAGCAGGTCGTACCCGGGTCGTGCGTGCTCGTCACGCAGGAAGGCACGCGCCCGCTGCTCGTCGAAATCCAGGCGCTGGTCGATACCGCGCACGTGCCGAACCCGCGCCGGCTCGCGGTCGGCCTCGAACAGAACCGGCTCGCGATGCTGCTCGCGGTGCTGCACCGCCACGCGGGCATCGCGGCCTTCGATCAGGACGTGTTCCTCAATGCGGTGGGCGGCGTGAAGATCACCGAGCCGGCCGCCGACCTCGCGGTGCTGCTCGCGATTCACTCGTCGATGCGCAACAAGGCGCTGCCGAAAGGGCTGATCGTGTTCGGCGAGGTTGGGCTGGCGGGCGAGATCCGGCCGTCCCCGCGCGGGCAGGAACGGCTGCGCGAAGCGGCGAAGCTCGGCTTCACGTCCGCGCTGATTCCGAAGGCGAATGCGCCGAAACAGCCGATCGAAGGGCTGAACGTGATGGCCGTCGAGCGGCTCGAGCAGGCGATCGACCGCGTGCGCGATCTTGAATGAGCGGCGCGGGCCCGCGCGCGGACCGTACATCGCCCGGCGATCTGTCGCGTAATTCGCTGTAAAGAATATGTAGGCTGCTGTAACCCGCTGGACATCGCTTTTCCCTATCCTTTGCCGGATTGTCGAACCGCGCAATGCGAAGGGAACCTATGTTGAAATCGTACGGGGAAGCGGCTGGCGGACGCCTTTACAACCTGCGCGGCTGCCGCGTGTCGGAGCCGATTCGCCAGCCGTGGGGCGGCGGATGCCGGATCGTCGAATGGATCGACGAAGAAGGGCGCCTGGCGCGCAAGGTCGTATCCGAGGATGTGACGGAAGCGGAAGTCGCCGCGGCGATCCGCCGGCCGATCAAAGGGCGCCGGCACCTGATGGGCGACGACGAGCAGATGCCGCGCGACACGCTGCCGCGCCGCTGAGCGGCTCGCGCGGCCGGCCGACGGGCCGGGCAACTACGTCAAACGCAATGAAAACGAGGCCGGGCCAGCGCGCCCGGCCTCATCGTTTCCGGATGCGGCGCGGCCGGGCGGATTCGTGGGGCGGTGACGCCCCGACGCGCTGCACCGCCGATGAAGCGATCATCGGCTGATGGCGCGCCGGCGGCCGCGCTCAGCCGATCTGCTCGAGTTCTTCCTGCACGGCGAGCCAGTCCGCCTCGACCGTCTCGAGCCGGGTGTTGACCTCGCCGAGCTTGCGAATCGCCTCGGTCAGCTCCGTCTTGCGCGCGGCCTCGTAGCTGGCCGGATCGGCGACGAACGCATCGAGGCGCGCCTTCTCCGCGTGCAGCGTTTCCATTTCCTTTTCGAGCTTCGTGATGCGGTTCTGCAGCGGCTTCTTCAGCTGCGACAGCCGCTGGCGTTCCTCGGCCGCCTGGCGTTTCTGATCCTTGCGGTTGACGCCCGGATCGGCGCCCGCGGCGGCCGCGCTGTCGGCCTTGGCGGCCGCGCGCTGCTCGGCCGCGTGCTGCAGCAGCCAGTCGCGGTAGTCGTCGAGGTCGCCGTCGAACGGCTGCAGCCGGTGCTTCGCGACCAGCATGAACTGGTCGGTCGTCGCGCGCAGCAGGTGGCGATCGTGCGACACGAGGATCAGCGTGCCTTCGAACTGCGCGAGCGCCATCGTCAGTGCGTGGCGCGTTTCGAGGTCGAGGTGGTTCGTCGGTTCGTCGAGCAGCAGCAGGTTCGGCTTCTGCCAGATGATCAGCGCCAGCGCGAGGCGGGCTTTTTCGCCGCCCGAGAACGGCCCGACCGGGCTCGTCGCCATGTCGCCCGAGAAATTGAAGCCGCCGAGGAAGTCGCGCAATTCCTGCTCGCGCGTGTCGGGCGCGAGCCGCGCCAGATGCGCGAGCGGCGAGTCGTCCTCGCGCAGCGTTTCGAGCTGGTGCTGCGCGAAATAGCCGATCGTCAGCCCCTTGCCGTCGCGCACGTGCCCCGACAGCGGTGCGAGCGTGCCGGCCAGCGTCTTGATCAGCGTCGACTTGCCCTGGCCGTTCGCGCCCAACAGGCCGATGCGCTGGCCGTTCTGGATCGACAGCGCGACGCGCTCGACGATCGGGATGTCCGTTCCGTCGTCGGCATGGTAGCCGCAGCGGACGTCTTCCATCACCATCATCGGGTTCGGCGCGGCATCGGGCGTGCGGAATTCGAACGTGAACGGCGACGCGATGTGCGCGGGCGCGATCAGCTCCATCTTCTCGAGCGCCTTCATCCGGCTTTGCGCCTGCTTGGCCTTGGTCGCCTTGGCCTTGAAGCGGTCGACGAAGCTCTGCAGGTGCTCGATCGTCTTCTGCTGCTTTTCGTACGCGCTTTGCTGCAGCGCCAGTTGCTGCGCGCGCAGCACTTCGAACTGCGAGTAGTTGCCGCCGTAGCGCTTCACCTGGCGGTTTTCCAGATGCAGCGTGACGTTGCAGATCGAATCGAGGAATTCGCGGTCGTGTGAAATCACGACGAGCGTGCCGGGGTAGCGATGCAGCCAGTCTTCGAGCCAGACGATCGCGTCGAGGTCGAGGTGGTTCGTCGGTTCGTCGAGCAGCAGCAGGTCGGAGCGGCACATCAGCGCCTGCGCGAGGTTCAGCCGCATGCGCCAGCCGCCGGAGAAGCTCGCGACGGATTCGCGCGTCTGCGCGAGCGTGAAGCCGAGGCCGAGCAGCAGCGCTTCGGCGCGGGCCGGCGCGGTGTAGCCGTCGGCATCGGCGAACGCCGCGTGCGCGTCGGCTTCGGCGGCGCCGTCATGCGCGGCCGATGCGGCGGCGATGCGGGCCTCGATCTCGCGCAGCGCGGTATCGCCGTCGAGCGTGTAGTCGAGCGCCGAGCGGTCGACCGCGGGCGTTTCCTGCGACACGTGGGCGATCCGCCACGACGGCGGCATCGAGAAATCGCCGGCGTCCGAGTGCAGCTCGCCGCGCAGGACGGAAAACAGCGTCGACTTGCCGGCGCCGTTCGCGCCGATCAGGCCGGCTTTCTCGCCGGGATTGAGCACGAACGAGGTCGACTCGAACAGCGGCTTCGTGCCGCGCGCAAGGCTGAACTGATTGAAACGGATCACGGCGGAAATGGCTGGCCAAAACCGCTATTCTAGACCGCGCGCCGGTCGCGCCGGGCATCGGCCGTCCGGCGGATGCCGCAACGGCGCAATTTCGCCTAGACTCCACGTCGATCCGGTTTCGTAAAAGGAGTGCCCGATGTCCACCCTGTATTCGTTCAGCGCAGAGACGCTCGCCGGTGCGCCGGTATCGCTCGACGCGTATCGCGGCAAGGTGCTGCTGATCGTCAATACCGCGAGCGAGTGCGGTTTCACGCCGCAGTACGCGGGTCTGCAGAAGCTGTACGACCAATACGCGGCGCGCGGTTTCTTCGTGCTCGGCTTTCCGTGCAACCAGTTCGGCAAGCAGGAGCCGGGGGACGCCGCGCAGATCGGCGCGTTCTGCGAACGCAACTACGGCGTCACGTTTCCGATGTTCGCGAAGATCGACGTGAAGGGCGACCATGCGCATCCGCTGTATCGTTATCTGACCGACGCGGCGCCCGGCATTCTCGGCCTCAAGGCGATCAAGTGGAATTTCACGAAATTCCTGATCGACCGCGAAGGGCGGATCGTCAAGCGCTACGCGCCGTCCACCAAGCCCGACGAAATCGCCGCGGACATCGACAAGCTGCTGTGACGGCGCAGGGCGGCGTGCGCCGCGCCGGTGCGGATCGTGCGGGGGCGGCTCGCGCTGGCCGTCAAAGGATCGGCGCGAACAGCCGCGCGACGTGCATCGCGATGCGCCGCCAGGCGGGCGACTGCCGGTATTCGTCCGCATCGACCTCGTAGGCCTGCGCGAAGTCGGCATCGAGCATCGCCTCCACTTCGTGGGCGAACGCGCGGTCGACGGTCATGACCATGACCTCGAAATTGAGGCGGAACGAGCGGTTGTCGAGATTCGCGCTGCCGATCGCCGCCGCGATGCGGTCGATCAGCACGACTTTCTGGTGCAGGAAGCCGGGCCGGTAGCGGAACACCTTCACGCCGGCATCGACGAGATCGCGCGCGTAAAGCTTCGACGCCTCGAACACGACGTAGTGATCGCGCCGGCTCGGGATCAGGATGCGCACGTCGACGCCGCGCATCACGGCGAGCTTCAGCGCGGAAACCACGGCTTCGTCCGGAACCAGGTACGGCGTGGTGATCCAGACCCGCTCGCGGGCGGCATTGATCGATTCGACGAAGAACAGCGAGCCGGTTTCCTGCTTGTCGGCCGGCCCCATCGGCACCGCGAGGCAGTGCATGCCGTCGCCGGGCTGCGCGGGCGGCGGTAGCGCGATCGGCGGCAGCTTCTGCGTCGCCCAGTGCCAGTCTTCGGCGAACACGTACTGGATGCTCGCCACCACGGGGCCGCGTATCTCGATGTGGGTGTCGCGCCATGGCGACAGGCGCGGCTTCGCGCCGAGATATTCGACACCGACGTTGTGGCCGCCGACGAACGCGCGATTGCCGTCGACGACGACGATCTTGCGATGGTTGCGGAAGTTCAGCTGGAAGCGGTTGACGAATTTCCGGTTGGTCGCGAACGGATGGACCTCGACGCCGCCCCGGCGCAATGCGTCGACGTAGCTGTGCGGCAGGTCGAAGCTGCCGATGCTGTCGTACAGCAGGCAGCAGCGCACGCCGGCCGCCGCGCGAGCAAGCAGCGCATCGCGCATCATCCGGCCGAGCGCATCGTCGCGCACGATGAAGAACTGGACGAGCACGTAGTCGCGCGCGGCGTCGATCGCCGACAGGATGGCGGAGAACGTCGCGTCGCCGTTCACGAGCGTGCGCACCGAATTGCCCCCGAGGAACGGCATGCCGCCGAGCCGCGTGAGCGCGAGTACGGCAGCCTGGCCGAGTGCGTCGGCGGCGGGCCCGTCGGTCGCGTCGCTGGTGCGCCACGGCGAGCGCGGTGTGTGCGTGCGCAACATTTCCAGCTCGTGGCGCCGGGCGTCGACGTAGCCGGAGAATTTGCTGCGGCCGAGGAACAGGTACGGGACGAGCGTCAGGTACGGCATGGCCGTGAGCGAGACGGCCCACGCGATCGCGCCTTGCGACGTACGCGTGTTCATGATTGCGTGGCACGCCGCGACGATCCCGAGCACGTGGACGGTCAGGATCAGGGTGCCGAGATGTAGCCAGTCGAGGGTCATGGGCGCGTAAAGGACTCCCGAGCGGACTCCCGAGGGGATTCCGCAGGTCGTGCGGCCGGGCGGCCGCCTACGCGCATCTTACCCAACCGTGCAACGCAGTGGTGCGCCGCACGGCGGGCGGGGAACGCTCAGGCCTTGCGCGGCAGGTCCGACGCCTGGATCAGGAACACGGCGTCGTCGCCCGCGCTGGTGGGCAGCCACGTGAGCTCGAGACCGCCGAATGCCGCTTCGACGTGCTCGCGCTCGTTGCCGATCTCGACGACGAGCACGCCGTCGTCATGCAGCCAGCGGTGCGCTTCGGCGACGATACGTCGCACGATGTCCATCCCGTCGTCGCCGCCGGCGAGCGCCATCTCCGGCTCGTGCCGGTATTCGGGCGGCAGCGCGGCCATCGACGCGGCGTTCACGTACGGCGGGTTCGTCAGGATCACGTCGTAGCGCGAGTCGGGGTCGGTGCGGAACGCGGGCAACGGTGCGTACAGGTCGCCGCGATGCAGCCCGATGCGGTCTTCGAGGCCGTAGTCGCGCACGTTGATTGCCGCGACTTCGAGCGCCTTGTCCGACAGGTCGACCGCGTCGATCTCGGCGTTCGGGAACGCGCTCGCCGCGAGGATCGCGAGGCAGCCGGAGCCGGTGCACAGTTCGAGCACCGCGCCGACCTGCTCGGGGTCGGCGACATACGGTTGCAGTCCGTCGTCGAGCAGTTCACCGATGAACGAGCGCGGCACGATCACGCGTTCGTCGACATAGAAGCGGTGGCCGTGCATCCACGCTTCATGCGTGAGGTACGCGGCCGGCACGCGGTCGGTCGCGCGTCGTTCGATCACCGCGAGCACGGCCGCGATTTCGTCGGGCAACAGGCGCGCGTCGAGGAACGGCTCGAGCGTGTCGAGCGGCAAATCGAGCGTATGCAGCACGAGGTAGGCCGCTTCGTCGTACGCGTTGTCGGAACCGTGGCCGAACGCGAGCTTCGCTTTCGAGAAGCGCGTGACCGCGTAGCGCAGCAGGTCGCGGACTGTGGCAAAAGGTGTCGTCATGCGAGGCTCCGTCAGGCGATCAGTTGTTCGAGCACGCGTCGGTACACGTTCTTCAGCGGGTCGACGAAGCGCACCTCGATGTGCTCGTCGATCTTGTGGATGCTGCCGTTCGGCGGGCCGAATTCGATCACCTGCGGGCAGATGCGCGCGATGAAGCGGCCGTCCGACGTGCCGCCCGTCGTCGACAGCTCGGTCGTGATGCCGGTTTCGGTGCGGATCGCGTGTTCCAGCGCGCCCGACAGTTCGCCGCGCGGCGTGAGGAACGGCAGGCCGCTCACCGACCACTTCAGCGTGTATTCGAGGCCGTGCTTGTCGAGGATCGCGTGCACGCGGGCCTGCAGGCCTTCGACGGTGCTCGCGGTCGAGAAGCGGAAGTTGAACAGCAGGTCGGCGTGGCCGGGGATCACGTTGGTCGCGCCGGTGCCGGCGTGCAGGTTCGACACCTGCCAGGTGGTCGGCGGGAAGTATTCGTTGCCGGCGTCCCATTGCTCGGCGGCGAGCTCGGCGAGCGCCGGCGCGAGCAGGTGGATCGGGTTCTTCGCGAGGTGCGGATACGCGATGTGGCCCTGCACGCCCTTGACGACCAGTTCGCCGGACATCGACCCGCGGCGGCCGTTCTTGACGACGTCGCCAAGCTCGGTGGTCGACGTCGGCTCGCCGACGATGCAGTAGTCGAGGCGTTCGCCGCGTGCCTGCAGCAGTTCGACGACCTTCACGGTGCCGTCGGTGGCCGGGCCTTCCTCGTCGCTCGTGATCAGGAACGCGATCGCGCCGCGATGGTCGGGATGGGCCGCGACGAATTCCTCGGACGCGACGACGAACGCCGCGAGCGACGTCTTCATGTCGGCCGCGCCGCGGCCGTACAGCTTGCCGTCGCGATGGGCGGGGATGAACGGCGGCGAGGTCCACTGTTCGAGCGGGCCGGTCGGCACGACGTCGGTGTGGCCCGCGAACGCGAGCAGCTTGCCGTCGCGGCCATCGGTGCCGCGCTTGACGGCCCACAGGTTGGTCACGCCGTGCGACGCGATGGTCTCGCATTCGAAGCCGAGCGCGGCGAGGCGCTCGGTCATGATCTGCTGGCAGTGCTGGTCGTCGGGCGTCACGGACGCGCGGGCGATCAGCTGTTCGGTAAGGGCTAGGGTGGCGGACATGGTTCGGACCACTTTCGATAAAAAATGCCGGCGCGGTGGCCGGCAGCGACAGGGCGGCGCCCGTGGGCGCAGCGCGGGCAACCCTATGCGGCAAACAGCGCCGCGTATTGATCGGCCACGAAGCCGAGCGATTTCACGCGGCCGTTGACGACGAGCACGGGGCGCTTGATGACCGACGGCTTGTGGATCATCAGTGCGACCGCGCCGGTCTTCGTTTCGGCAGCCGCCTTCATCGCGTCGTCCAGGCCGCGCCACGTGGTGCCGCGCTTGTTCACGAGCGCGTCGAGCGACACGTCCTTCAGCCAGTCTTCGATCAGTGGCGCGCTGACGCCGAGCTTCTTGAAATCGTGGAACTCGAATTCGACGCCGTGATCGTCGAGCCACACGCGGGCCTTCTTCACGGTGTCGCAGTTCGGAATGCCGTAGACGACCACGGTGTGCGGCTTCGCCATCAGTCGCCTCGCAGCAGCTCGTTCAGGCCGACCTTCGCACGCGTCTTCGCGTCGACCTTCTTGACGATCACCGCGCAGTACAGGCTGTGCGAGCCGTCCTTCGACGGCAGGTTGCCGGCGACGACGACCGAGCCGGCCGGGATGCGGCCGTAGCTGACTTCGCCCGTCTCGCGATCGTAGATCTTCGTGCTCTGGCCGAGGTACACGCCCATCGAGATCACCGAGTTTTCCTCGACGATCACGCCTTCGACGACTTCCGAGCGCGCGCCGATGAAGCAGTTGTCCTCGATGATGACCGGGTTCGCCTGCAGCGGCTCGAGCACGCCGCCGATGCCGACGCCGCCCGACAGGTGCACGTTCTTGCCGATCTGCGCGCACGAACCGACCGTGGCCCACGTGTCGACCATCGTGCCCTCGTCGACGTACGCGCCGATGTTGGTGTACGACGGCATCAGCACGACGTTCTTCGCGATGAACGAGCCGCGGCGCGCGATGGCCGGCGGGACGACGCGGAAGCCGCCCGCGGCGAAGTCTTCGGCCGTGTAGTTCGCGAACTTCGACGGCACCTTGTCGTAGAACTGCGAGTAGCCGCCGGCCGGCATCGGCGCGTTGTCCTCCAGGCGGAACGACAGCAGCACGGCCTTCTTCAGCCACTGGTGGACCGTCCAGTTGCCGTCGATTTTCTCGGCGACGCGCAGTGCACCCTTGTCGAGTTGCTCGATCGCGTGAGCGACGGCTTCGCGGACGTCGGCGGGCGCGGCCTTCGGCGACAGCTCGGCGCGGTTTTCCCAGGCGGTATCGATGATTTGCTGAAGTTGTTGCGACATGTTCGTTTTCGCAGGAGATGGATGGAATTGATCGGGATGGACGTCTTACCGCGCGAGAGCGCGGCAGAAATCGACGATGCGTTGCGCGCCCTCGACGCATTCGGGGGTGCCCGCGACGAGCGCGATCCGGATGAAATCGCGGCCCGGGTTCGTGCCGTGCGCATCGCGCGCCAGGTACGAGCCGGGCAGAACCGTCACATTATAGTCGGCGTACAGGCGGCGGGCGAACTCGGTGTCCGACAGGCCGGTGCGCGACACGTTGGCCCACAGGTAGAACGCGGCGTCGGGCAGCTTCACGTCGATCACGTCGGCGAGCATCGGTGTGACCGTATTGAATTTCTGCAGGTACAGCGCGCGGTTCTCGCGCACGTGCGCCTCGTCGTTCCACGCGGCGATGCTCGCGTGCTGCCAGACGGGCGACAGCGCGGCGCCGTGGTACGTGCGGTACAGCAGGAATTGCTTCAGCAGCGCGGCGTCGCCGGCGACGAAGCCCGAACGCATGCCCGGCACGTTCGAGCGCTTCGACAGGCTCGACAGCATCACGAGCCGCTCGAAGCCGCGGCCGAGGCGGTGCGCGGCCTCGAGGCCGCCAAGCGGCGGCGCCGCTTCATCGAAATAGATTTCCGAATAGCACTCGTCGGACGCGATCACGAAACCGTGGCGGTCGGACAGCGCGAACAGCTCGCGCCAGTCGTCGAGCGTCAGCACGGCGCCCGTCGGGTTGCCGGGCGAGCACACGTACAGCAGCTGCGTGCGCGCCCAGACTTCATCGGGCACGGCCGCGTAGTCGCACGCGAAGTTGCGGGCCGGGTCGCTGTTCGCGAAATAGGGTTCGGCGCCGGCCAGCAGCGCCGCGCCTTCGTAAATTTGATAGAAAGGATTCGGACAGAGTACGATCGCCTTCTTGCCGTCCGCGGCCGGGCGCGTGTCGATCACCGTCTGCGCGAGCGAGAACAGCGCCTCTCGGGAGCCCGACACCGGCAGCACCTGCGTGGCCGGATCGACCGCCGGCAGCCCGTAGCGGCGCTCGAGCCAGTGCGCGATCGACGTGCGCAGCGCGTCCGAGCCGGCGGTGGCCGGGTACGACGCGAGGCCGTCGAGCGCGGCCACCACGGCGTCGCGGATCAGCGCCGGCGTCGCGTGTTTGGGCTCGCCGATGCCGAAGCTGATCGGTTTGAGGTCGCCGGAAGGCGTCACGTCCTTGAACAGGGCGCGCAGCTTTTCGAAGGGATAGGGCTGGAGCGAGTCGAGTCGAGGGTTCACGGGCGAAGCGGCCATCGCGGCCGGTTGGAGCGAAAGAAGCGGCGGGCGCGCCGCGCGGCTGCGAACGGGCGCGTCGGGCGCGCGGGTCGCAGCGGACGATTATAGCGTGACGGAATGCGGTCACGGCCTGCCGGAACGGCGGCCGGGCCGGTCGAATAAAGGGTATCGAACCAAATGAACAACGCGGTACGCGGCAGTCTGCCGACGCTGGCCATCCTGATCGGCGCGTCGGTATGGGGCCTGATCTGGTATCCGCTGCGGATCCTCGCGTCGCTCGGCGTGACGGGCACGCTGGCGAGCGCGCTGACGAGCCTCGTCGCGTTCCTGTTCGTGATCGTCGCGCGCCACCGCACGATCGCGACGCTGCGCTGGCACTGGGTGCTGCCGGGCATCGCGGTGACGGCCGGCGTGACGAACCTCGGGTTCGTATGGGGCACGATCCACGGCGAGGTGCTGCGGGTGATGCTGCTGTTCTACCTGACCCCGGCCTGGACCGCGATCTACGCGCACTTCCTGCTGCGCGAACGGCTGACCTGGGCCGGCGCGGGGCTGGCGGCGCTGTCGATCGGCGGCGCGATGCTGATGCTGTGGTCGCCGAAGCTCGGCTTGCCGCTGCCGGCCAACCCGGCCGAATGGGCCGGTCTCGCCGCCGGGCTGAGCTTCGCGATGAGCAACGTGCTCGTGATCAAGGCGAGCCGCGAGCTGCCCGAGATGCGCGCGGAAATGCGCACCGCGACGCTGTTCGGCGGCGCGGCGGTGTTCGGCGCGATCGCGTCGCTGTTCGAAGGGCTGCCGGCCGTGCCGGCGAGCGGCCAGCTCGGCGTGGCCGCGCTGATCATCGCCGCGATCGGCGTGACGATGGCGTCGAACAACCTGCTCGTCCAGTACGGCCTCGCGCGCGTGCCGGCGAACCGCGCGTCGATCATCATGCTGTTCGAGATCGTGATCACCGCGCTGTCGGCGTGGGTGTTCGCGAACGAGTTGCCGACCGCGCGCGAGTGGGCGGGCGGCGCGTGCATCGTGCTGGCGACGCTGCTGTCGAGCCGGGTCCATCGTGCCGCGCCGGCACCGGGCAAACCCGGCGACGGTCGGGACGGCGCACGCGCGATGGTATGATGGAAGCCGTTTGCGGGGCCAACGCGGGATGCGCGCGGCCCCGTTTTTGAATTCCGGGGCGCGTGGCGCGCAGGGGCTCTCCGGCCCCGCGCCGTGCGGCCCCGTCCGTTTCACACCTTCTTCACATCCGATACCGCCGTGCGTCTGAGCTCGATCAAACTCGCTGGCTTCAAATCCTTCGTCGATCCCACGCATTTCCAGGTTCCGGGCCAGCTCGTCGGCGTGGTCGGCCCGAACGGATGCGGCAAGTCCAACATCATCGATGCCGTGCGCTGGGTGCTCGGCGAGTCGCGCGCGTCCGAGCTGCGCGGCGAATCGATGCAGGACGTGATCTTCAACGGTTCGACCGCCCGCAAGCCCGGCAGCCGGGCCAGCGTCGAACTGATCTTCGACAACTCCGACGGCCGCGCGGCCGGGCAGTGGGGCCAGTACGGCGAGATCGCCGTCAAGCGCGTGCTGACGCGCGACGGCACGTCGAGCTACTACATCAACAACCTGCCGGCGCGCCGCCGCGACATCCAGGACATCTTCCTCGGCACCGGCCTCGGCCCGCGTGCGTACGCGATCATCGGGCAGGGCATGATCGCGCGGATCATCGAGGCGAAGCCCGAAGAGCTGCGCGTGTTCCTCGAGGAGGCCGCCGGCGTGTCGAAGTACAAGGAACGCCGCCGCGAAACCGAGAACCGCCTGCACGACACGCGCGAGAACCTGACGCGCGTCGAGGACATCGTGCGCGAACTCGGCGCGAACCTCGAGAAGCTCGAGGCGCAGGCGGTGGTCGCGACCAAGTACAAGGAACTCGTCGCCGACGGCGAGGAGAAGCAGCGCCTCTTGTGGCTGCTGCGCAAGAACGAGGCGGCCGGCGAGCAGCAGAAGCAGCAGCGCGCGATCGAACAGGCGCAGATCGACCTCGAGGCGCAGACGGCGAAGCTGCGCGAAGTCGAGGCGCAGCTCGAGACGCTGCGCGTCGCGCATTACTCGGCGAGCGACGCGATGCAGGGCGCGCAGGGTGCGCTCTACGAGGCGAATGCCGAGGTGAGCCGCCTCGAAGCCGAGATCAAGTTCATCGTCGAATCGCGCAACCGCGTGCAGGCGCAGATCGCCGCCCTCAACGCGCAGCGCGAGCAGTGGCGCGCGCAGGCCGAGAAGTCGCAGGACGAGCTCGAGGAAGCCGAAGAGGCGCGCGCGATGGCCGACGAAAAGGCCGCGCTCGCCGAGGACAACGCGGCCGCGAAGCACGATGCGCTGCCGGCGCTCGAAGCGAAGTGGCGCGACGCGCAGGCGCAGCTCAACGACGAGCGCGCGCGGATCGCGCAGACCGAGCAGTCGCTGAAGCTCGAAGCCGCGCATCAGCGCAACGCCGACCAGCAGCTCCAGCAGCTTCAGCAGCGCCACGAGCGCCTGAAGAGCGAAGCGGGCGGGCTCGACGCGCCGGACGAGACGCAACTCGAAGAGCTGCGCATGCAGCTGGCCGAACAGGAAGAGATCCTCGCGGAAGCCCAGGCGCGCCTGGCGGACGCGCAGGAAACGGTGCCGCGTCTCGACGGTGAACGCCGCGCCGCGCAGGAGCGCGTGCAGGCTGAAGCCGCGCAGATCCACCAGCTCGAAGCGCGCCTCGCCGCGCTGAAGCAACTGCAGGAGAACGTGCAGACCGAAGGCAAGGTGCAGCCGTGGCTCGACAAGCACGAGCTCGGCGCGCTGCCGCGTCTGTGGAAGAAGCTGCACGTCGAGGCCGGCTGGGAAGCGGCGCTCGAGGCCGTGCTGCGCGAGCGTCTCGCCGCGCTCGAAGTATCGAATCTCGACTGGGTGAAGGCCTTCGAGAGCGATGCGCCGCCCGCGAAGCTCGCGTTCTACGCGCCGCCCGCGGCCGGTGAGCCGCCTGCCGCGGTGGCCGGGCTGCGGCCGGTGCTGTCGCTCGTGCGCATCGACGACGCGGGCATCCGCGCGGTGCTGAACGACTGGCTCGGCAACGTCTATGTCGCCGACGACGTCGCGCAGGCGCTCGCGACGCGCACGCAGCTGCCGGCAGGCGGCGCGTTCGTCGTCAAGGCCGGCCATATCGTCACGCGTGTCGGCGTGCAGCTGTACGCCGCCGATTCGGAGCAGGCCGGGATGCTGGCCCGCCAGCAGGAAATCGAGAACCTGGCGCGCCAGGTGCGGGCGCAGGCGCTGCTCGCCGACGAGGCGCGCACGGCCGCCGTGCGGGCGGAAGCCGCGCACACGCAGGCCACGCAGGCGCTCGGCGACGTCCGGGCCCAGGCCGAACGGGCGACGCAGCGCGTGCATGCGCTGCAGATGGACGTGCTGAAGCTCGCGCAGGCGCATGAACGCTATACGCAGCGCAGCACGCAGATCCGCGAGGAGCTCGAGGAAATCGGCGCGCAGATCGAAGAGCAGCGTGCGCTGCGCGCGGAGTCGGAAGCGAATTTCGAGCGCTTCGACGGCGAGCTCGCCGAACTGCAGGCGCGTTTCGAGGACAACCAGCTCGCGTTCGAGTCGCTCGACGAATCGCTGACGCAGGCGCGTCAGGAAGCGCGCGACCTGGAGCGCGGCGCGAACGACGCGCGCTTCGCCGCCCGCAATGCGGTGACCCGGATCGACGAGCTCAAGCGCACGATCCAGGTGGCGCACGAACAGAGCGAGCGCGTCGCCGCGTCGCTGGAAGACGCGCGCGCCGAACTCGAGACGATCAACGAGCAGACCGCGCACACCGGCCTGCAGGACGCGCTCGAGATTCGCGCGGTGAAGGAAGAGGCGCTGCAGGCCGCGCGGATCGAGCTCGACGACCTGACCGCGAAGCTGCGCGCGTCGGACGAGCAACGGCTCGTCGCCGAGCGTTCGCTGCAGCCGCTGCGCGACCGCATCACCGAGCTGCAACTGAAGGAGCAGGCCGCGCGTCTGTCCGTCGAGCAGTTCGCCGAGCAGCTCGCGACCGCCGAGGTCGACGAGGCCGCGCTGGCCGCGAAGCTCACGCCGGATCTGAAGCCGTCGTACCTGCAGGGCGAAGTCACGCGCCTGAACAACGCGATCAACGCGCTCGGCCCGGTGAACATGGCCGCGCTCGACGAGCTGAAGGCCGCGAGCGAGCGCAAGGTGTTCCTCGACGCGCAATCGGCCGACCTGATCGACGCGATCACGACGCTTGAGGATGCGATCCACAAGATCGACCAGGAAACCCGCACGCTGCTGCAGGGTACCTTCGACGAGGTCAATCGTCATTTCAGCGACCTGTTCCCGCGCCTGTTCGGCGGCGGCCAGGCGAAGCTGATCATGACGGGCGACGAGATTCTCGATGCCGGCGTGCAGGTGATGGCGCAGCCGCCCGGCAAGAAGAACGCGACGATTCACCTGCTGTCGGGCGGCGAAAAGGCGCTGACCGCGACCGCGCTGGTGTTCGCGATGTTCCAGCTGAACCCGGCGCCGTTCTGTCTGCTCGACGAGGTCGACGCGCCGCTCGACGACGCGAACACCGAGCGGTTCGCGAATCTCGTGCGCGCGATGTCCGACAAGACGCAGTTCCTGTTCATCTCGCACAACAAGATCGCGATGGAAATGGCGCAGCAACTGATCGGCGTGACGATGCAGGAACAGGGCGTGTCGCGGATCGTTGCGGTGGACATGGAAACCGCCGCGGGTTTTGCCCAGAATTGACGTTTGACGAAACCGGACCGCGTTCGCGCGGCGCATGGGCGCCCGTTCGCGGTCCCGACGAAAAAGAATTGCTGATGGAGCGTGCATGGACGAGTTGACACTCGGTTTGATCGGCGCGGGCGCCGTCGTGGTGGGCGGCGTCGTGGTCTACAACGCATGGCAGGGCGCGAAAGTGCGGCGCAGGATGCCGCGCCCGATGCCGGAAGAAGCGGCCGAGGCGATGAACCGCCCCGAGCGCGACGAAGAGTTGCCGTTCATCGAGCCGGTGCGTCAGCCGGTGCGCCGCGAGCCCGCGGCGCCGGTCGCGGCGGCGACGGCGGCGGCCGAAACCGCGCGCGTCGAGCCGACGTTCGGCGGGGCCGCGCCGGCCGATACGCCGGCCGACCTGCAGGCCGAGGCGACGGGCGTCGACACGTCGGCCGAATCGAGCGAACCGGCTGCCGGCGAAGAGGCCGTGCCCGCCGCCACGCATGACGCGGCGGCCGAGCCGACCGAACCGGTGATGCCGGCCGCGACGACGGTCTCGTCGGCGCCGCCCGCGATCGTCGATCGCCGGATCGACTGCATCGTGCCGATCCGCCTCACCGGCCCGCTGCCGGGCGACAAGATCCTGCCGGTCGCGCAGCGGCTGCGCCGCGCGGGCAGCAAGCCCGTGCACATCGAAGGCAAGCCGGAAGGCGGCCAGTGGGAGCTGCTGCAGAACGGCGTGCGCTACGAAGAGCTGCGCGCGGCCGCGCAGCTTGCGAACCGCAGCGGCGCACTGAACGAGCTCGAATTCTCCGAATTCGTGACGGGCGTCCAGCAGTTCGCCGACGCGATCGACGGCGCGCCGGAATTCCCGGACATGATGGAAACGGTCGCGATGGCGCGCGAGCTCGACGCGTTTGCCGCGCAGTGCGACGCGCAACTGTCGATCAACGTGATGTCGGACGGTGCGCCGTGGTCCGCGAACTACGTGCAGGCGGTCGCGTCGCAGGACGGGCTGCTGCTGTCGCGCGACGGCACGCGCTTCGTGAAGCTCGACGCGAAGCAGAACCCGGTGTTCATGCTGCAGTTCGGCGATACGAACTTCCTGCGCGACGACCTGACGTACAAGGGCGGCAACATGATCACGCTGGTGCTCGACGTGCCGGTGGCCGAAGAGGACATCCTGCCGTTCCGGCTGATGTGCGATTACGCGAAGTCGCTGTCCGAGCGGATCGGCGCACGCGTCGTCGACGACTCGCGCCGGCCGCTGCCGGAGTCGACGCTGCTCGCGATCGAGCAGCAACTGATGAAGCTGTACGCGAAGCTCGAGGAAGCGGGCATCCCGGCCGGTTCGCCGGTCACGCGCCGCCTCTTCAGCCAGTAACGCGCCGGGCGCGGACGGCGGTATTCGACACCGTCGTTCGTCGCTGCGGCGAGCACGTTTCATGTGCGCTGCAGCACGTCATCCGGCCCGCATTGCGTGCCCCGCTGCGGCGTCAAACTGAGATAATCGGGCATCCGATTTTTTTCAGAACGACTCTGCCGCCAGCATGGCCCGAACCCAAGCCGAACCGCCAGCCAGCCAGCCCGACGCGCGCGCCGCGTGGCTGCGCGACCAACTCGAGCGGGCGAACTACGCCTATTACGTGCTCGACCAGCCGGATCTGCCCGACGCCGAATACGACCGGCTGTTCCGTGAGCTGCAGCAGCTCGAAACCGACCATCCCGAACTCGTGACGCCCGATTCGCCGACGCAGCGCGTCGGCGGCGAAGCGGCCGGCGGCTTCACGCCGGTCGTCCACGATGCGCCGATGCTGTCGCTGAACAACGGCTTCGCCGACGAGGACATCGTCGCGTTCGACAAGCGCGTCGCCGATGCGCTCGCCAAGGCGACCGATCTCGCCGGCTCGGTGACCGACCCCGTGGAATACGCGTGCGAACTGAAGTTCGACGGCCTGGCGATTTCGCTGCGCTACGAGCACGGCGTGTTCGTGCAGGCCGCGACGCGCGGCGACGGGACGACGGGCGAGGACGTGACCGAGAACGTGCGCACGATCCGCTCGATTCCGCTGAAACTGAAGGGCAAGCACGTGCCGGCCGTGCTCGACGTGCGCGGCGAGGTGCTGATGTTCAAGCGCGATTTCGCACGCCTGAACGAACGCCAGCGCGCGGCCGAGCAGCGCGAATTCGCGAACCCGCGCAACGCGGCGGCCGGCAGCCTGCGCCAGCTCGACTCGAAGATCACCGCGCAGCGGCCGCTGTCGTTCTTCGCGTACGGGATCGGCGTGCTCGACGGGATGCCGATGCCCGACACGCACAGCGCGCTGCTCGACTGGTACGAGGCGTTCGGCCTGCCGGTGAACCGCGAGCGCGCGGTCGTGCACGGCGCCGAAGGTTTGCTCGACTTCTTCCGCAAGGTCGGCGAGAAGCGCGAGTCGCTGCCATACGACATCGACGGCGTCGTCTACAAGGTCAACCGGCGCGACGAGCAGGAGCGGCTCGGCTTCGTGTCGCGTGCGCCGCGCTTCGCGCTCGCGCACAAGTTCCCCGCGCAGGAAGCGCTGACGAAGCTCGTCGCGATCGACGTGCAGGTCGGCCGCACCGGCGCGATCACGCCGGTCGCGCGCCTCGAGCCGGTGTTCGTCGGCGGGGCGACCGTGACCAACGCGACGCTGCACAACGAGGACGAAGTGCGCCGCAAGGACATCCGGATCGGCGACACCGTGATCGTGCGCCGCGCGGGCGACGTGATTCCGGAAGTGGTCGGCGCGCTGCTCGACCGGCGCCCGGCAGACGCGGCCGAATTCGTGATGCCGACCGAATGCCCGGTGTGCGGCTCGAAGATCGAGCGCCTGCCGGACGAGGCGATCGCGCGCTGCACCGGCGGGCTGTTCTGCCCGGCGCAGCGCAAGCAGGCGCTGTGGCATTTCGCGCAACGCCGCGCGCTCGACATCGACGGTCTCGGCGAGAAGATCATCGATCAGCTCGTCGAACTGAATCTGGTGCGCACGCCGGCCGACCTGTTCAATCTCGGGTTCGCGACGCTGGCCGAACTCGACCGGTTCGCGGAGAAGTCCGCGCAGAATCTGCTCGATTCGCTCGAGAAGGCGAAGCACACGACGCTCGCGCGCTTCATCTACGGGCTCGGCATCCGCCATGTCGGCGAATCGACCGCGAAGGATCTCGCGAAGCATTTCGGCTCTCTGACGCCGATCATGGACGCGTCGATCGAGGAACTGCTCGAAGTGAACGACGTCGGACCGATCGTCGCCGAGTCGATTCACCAGTTCTTCGCGGAAGAGCACAACCGGACGGTGATCGAGCAGTTGCGCGCGCCGGGCAAGGTCACGTGGCCGGAAGGGCCGCCCGCGCCGAAAGCGCCGCAGGGCGTGCTCGCCGGCAAGACGGTCGTGCTGACCGGCACGCTGCCGAATCTGACGCGCGATGCGGCGAAGGAAATGCTCGAAGCGGCGGGCGCCAAGGTGGCCGGCTCGGTATCGAAGAAGACGGATTACGTGGTCGCGGGCGCCGAAGCCGGCAGCAAGCTCGCGAAGGCCGAGGAACTCGGCATCCCCGTGCTGGACGAAGACGGTCTGCACCAACTCCTGGAGGGTAATACGCCATGATTCGCGAGATCCTGAAGATGGGCGATCCGCGCCTGCTCGAAGTCGCCCAACCGGTCGAGCGGTTCGATACACCCGAGCTGCACGAGATCGTCGCGGACATGTTCGAGACGATGCACCACGCGAACGGCGCCGGGCTGGCCGCGCCGCAGATCGGCATCGGGGTGCAGATCATCATCTTCGGCTTCGGCAACAACAACCGCTACCCGGATGCGCCGCCGGTGCCCGAAACCGTGCTGATCAACCCGAAGATCGAGTACATGCCGCCGGACATGGAAGAGGGCTGGGAAGGTTGCCTGTCGGTGCCGGGGATGCGCGGCGTCGTCAGCCGCTACGCGAAGGTGCGCTACAGCGGCTTCGACCAGTTCGGCCAGAAGATCGATCGTGTCGCCGAGGGGTTCCACGCGCGCGTGGTCCAGCACGAATACGATCACCTGATCGGCAAGCTGTATCCGATGCGGATCACCGATTTCACGCGCTTCGGCTTCACCGAGGTGCTGTTCCCGGGGCTCGATCCGGCCGACGACGACTGATCGGCCCGTTTCCGGCAGACAAGAAAAAAGCCCGCTCGAGCGGGCTTTTTCATTGGATGGCGTACCGGGTGCCTGCGGTCAGAACGTCTCGTCGGCCGACAGGTAGCGCCATTGGCCCTGCGGCAGCGCGCCGAGCATCACGCGGCCCATCCGCACGCGCTTGAGGCCGATCACGTCGAGGCCGACCAGTTCGCACATGCGGCGGATCTGGCGCTTCTTGCCTTCGCGCAGTACGAAGCGCAGCTGCTCGCCGTTCTGCCAGCTCACCATCGCGGGCTTCAGCGCGACGCCGTCGAGTTCGAGGCCGTGGCGCAGCTTCGCGAGCGATTCCGCCGGAAAGTGCTGGTCGATGTCGATCAGTCGTTCGCCGAAGCGCACGCGCACCAGGTATTCCTTGTCGATGTCCGACTGCTCGCCGATCAGTTGCTTCGCGATCACGCCGTTCTGCGTCAGCACCAGCAGGCCGGTGGAGTCGATGTCGAGACGGCCGGCCGGCGCAAGCGCATGCAGGTGTTGCGGCGAGAAGCGCACCGGCGAATGATCGCCGCTCCAGCGGTTCGCGCGCGTGATCAGCACGGCCGCCGGCTCGTAGCCGTCTTCCGCCTGGCCCGACACGTAGCCGACCGGCTTGTGCAGCAGGATCGTCACTTGCGCGGCCTGCGCGGCGCTCGCACGCTCGTCGATCTCGATCTTCTGGTCGGCGCGGACCTTGGTGCCGAGCGTGTCGATGCGTTCGCCGTCGACGAGCACCCAGCCCTTTTCGATCCATTCGTCGGCTTCGCGGCGCGAGCACATGCCGAGCTCGGACATCCGCTTCGACAGGCGCATCAGGCCCGTTTCGTCGCCGTAGTCGACGTCGGCCGTCGCGCGCTTGACGGGTTGCGCGGTCTTCACCGCGCCGAACGAACGGCGGTCGCCGTCGCGCGCCGGGCGGGCGGGGCGGTCGCCGAAGCTGCGCTTCGCGCCTTCGCTGGCGGCCTTGTCGCGGTAGGACGGACGCTTGCTGTCGTCGGCGCCTGCTGCGCGGCGCGGACGTGCGTCGTCATCACGGCGCGGCGGGCGATCGGACGACGTGCGGCGGTCGCCGAAGCCGCGCTTCGCGCCTTCGCCGGCGGCCTTGTCGCGGTACGACGGGCGCTTGCTGTCGTCACCACCCGCTGCACGGCGCGGACGCGTATCGTCGTCGCTGCGGCGCGGCGGGCGATCGGACGACGTACGGCGGTCGCCATAGCTGCGCTTCGCGCCTTCGCCGGTGGCTTTGTCGCGGTACGACGGGCGCTTGCTGTCGTCACCGCCTGCTGCGCGGCGCGGACGTGCGTCGTCATCACGGCGCGGCGGGCGATCCGACGACGTACGGCGGTCGCCATAGCTGCGCTTCGCGCCTTCGCTGGCGGCCTTGTCGCGGTAGGACGGACGCTTGCTGTCGTCGGCGCCCGCTGCGCGGCGCGGACGTGCGTCGTCATCACGGCGCGGCGGTCGATCGGAAGACGTGCGACGCTCGCCGAAGCCGCGCTTCGCGCCTTCACCGGATGCGTTGTCGCGATAGGACGGGCGCTTGCCTTCGTCGCCACCCGCGCGACGCGGACGCGCATCGTCATCGTGGCGCGGCGGGCGATCCGACGACGTGCGACGGTCGCCGAAACTGCGCTTCGCGCCTTCACCGGCTGCATTGTCGCGGTACGGCGCGCGCGTGCCGCGCTCGGCACCGCCGTCACGCGGCGCGCGCTTGGCCGGCGCGCGATCCGCGCCCGGGCGTTCGGCGCCGGCGGCGCCGCGCGGCTTGAACGAGCGCTCGCCGGTGGCGGCGGCCGCGGGCGCCTTCTTCGGGCGGGCCGGCTTGTCGCCTGCGGGCGGCGCGGCGGGACGCACCGCCTTGCGGGCGACGAGGCTGCCGGAGCGGACAGGGGCGCGAGTCGGCGACGCCGGCTTCGGATTCTTGACGGTTAATTTGGTGCGCATAAACGCTGGGATTCATTCAGACTGCGATCGCACGCAGCAATTCGGTTTCGAGCTGGATCTGCAGGCGGTTATCGGACAGGCCGGCACCCGCGAGCAGGAAGATGTCTTCGACGCGCTCGCCGAGCGTATTGATCCGCGCCGCATGGACGCCGATCCGATGTTCGGCGAGGACGCGCGCGATCGAATAGAGAAGGCCCGGCCGGTCGTTGGCCGACACGGACAGGATGTAGTACTGACCGCGCTCGTCGGCCCGCAGGTCGACGCGCGGCGTGATCGGAAACGTCCGGGACAGCCTCGACAGGCGGCCCTTCGACGGTTCCGGCAGCGGGGCGGTTTCGGCGAGCCGCGCCGCGAGCTGCTGCTCGACGAGGTTCGCGATGTCGCGGTAGCGCACGTCGCGCTCGGTCTGCGTGACGATGAAGTTGTCGAGCGCATACCCGTGCCGCGTCGTGCTGACGCGCGCATCGAGCACCGACAGCCCGTTGCGGTCGAAATACGCGCAGATGCCCGCGAACAGGTCGGGGCGGTCCTTCACGTACACGAGCACCTGCAGCGCGTCGCCGATCGGCGACGGTCGCGCGCGGACGATCGCGGTTTCGGCGTTCACGTGCCGGTACAGCACACGCGTCTGCCATGCGATGTCGGCCGCGTCGTGACGCAGGAAGAAGCCGACGTCGAGCTGATCCCACAACGCGCGGTGCGCATCGTCGGGCACGGTTTCCAGGCGCAGCAGCGCGAGCGCCTGCTCCTGTCTCGACTTCAGCTCCGAATGCGCGTCGGGGTTCGCGCCGCCGAGCACCGCGAGCGTGATGCGGTACAGATCCTCGAGCAGCTTGCCCTTCCACGTGTTCCACACCTTCGGGCTCGTGCCGCGGATATCGGCGACGGTCAGCAGGTAGAGCGCGGTGAGATACCGCTCGTTGCCGACGACCTCGGCGAAGCGCTTGATGACTTCGGGGTCGCTCGTGTCCTGTTTCTGCGCGACCTGGCTCATCGTCAGGTGATGCTGGACGAGCCACACGATCAGCGCCGCGTCGTCGCCGGCGATGCCGTGCTCGCGGCAGAAGCGCCGCGCGTCGGCCATCCCGAGCGTCGAGTGGTCGCCGCCGCGGCCCTTCGCGATGTCGTGGAACAGTGCCGCGACATACAGCACCCACGGGCGCTCGAAGTTGCCGATCAGCTGGCTGCAGAACGGGTATTCGTGCGCATGCTCGGCTACCGCGAAGCGGCGGATGTTGCGCAGCACCATCAGGATGTGCTGGTCGACCGTGTACACGTGGTACAGGTCGTGCTGCATCTGCCCGACGATGCGGCGGAAATTCAGCAGGTAGCGGCCGAGCACGCTCGTCTGGTTCATCAGCCGGAACGCGTGCGTGATGCCTTCGGGCTGCTGCAGGATCCGCATGAACGTGTCGCGGTTGCGCGGATCGCGGCGCCACGCGTTGTTCATGATCTCGCGCGAGTTGTACAGCGCGCGCAGCGTGCGGGCGGACAGGCCTTTCACGCCGCGCGTCGTTTCGTACAGCAGGAAGGCTTCGAGGATCGCGTCGGGATGGCGCTCGAACACGCCGTCGTCGACGATCTCGAGCATCCCCTGTTTCTCGACGAAGCGATCGGCCGACAGCACGCGCGTGATGCCGCTCGTCGCGGGGAACAACTGCGCCTCGATGTTCTGGATCAGGATCGTCGCGAGCTGCGTGACCGCTTTCGCGGCCCAGTAGTAGCGACGCATCAGCTGCTCGCTCGCCCGCTTGGCCTGCGTCGGCTGGTAGCCGAAGCTTTCGGCGGCCTGCGTCTGGAGGTCGAACACGAGCATGTCCTGGCGACGCCCGGCGATCACGTGCAGCCGCGCACGCAGCGTCTTCAGGAACCCTTCGTTGCGGCGCAGCTCGCGCGCTTCGCGGTCGGTGATCAGGCCGCGCGTGTCGAGTTCGCGCCAGCTGCTGCCGAAGCCGGCCGCGCGCGCGATCCACAGGATCGTCTGCAGGTCGCGCAGCCCGCCCGGGCTTTCCTTCACGTTCGGTTCGAGGCTGTACGGCGTGTCCTGGAACTTCGCGTGGCGCTGGCGCATCTCCAGCACCTTCGCGGTGAAGAACGCGCGGGCGTCGAGCGCTTCGTGGTAGCGCACGGTGAAGCGCTCGAACAGCGCGGTGCTGCCGACGATGCGGCGCGCTTCCAGCAGCGAGGTCTGCACCGTGACGTCCTGCGACGCCTCCTCGATGCACTGCGCGACCGTGCGCACGCTGCTGCCGATCTCGAGGCCGAGATCCCACGCCATGCCGATGAAGCGCTCGATGCGCGCGTCGAGCGCCGCGTCGTGCGCATCCGGCAGCAGCACGAGGATGTCGACGTCGGAATAGGGTGCGAGCTCGCCGCGCCCGTACCCGCCGACGGCGACGAGCGCGAGCGTCGCGGGCAGTCCGCAGTCGTCCCACACGCGTTTCAATGCATCGTCGGTGAGTTTCGACAGCGCGTGCATCAGCGACGCGACGTTCGCCGCGCGGCGAAAGCGCTCGAGCATCTCCGTCTTGGCGGCCTTGAATTCGGCGCGCCGCGACAGCGCTTCGGGCGAGGGGGCAGCGTGAGCGCTCATGGGCGGCCGTTCAGGTGCGAAAGTGGGGCGGGCGGGGCGCGACGGCGCTCAGACGGCGGCGGCCGGCTGTGCGAACACCGGGCGCGCCGGCGTGCCGGCAGACACGGTCAGCACTTCGTAGCCGGTTTCGGTGACGAGCACCGTGTGCTCCCACTGCGCGGACAGGCTGCGGTCGCGGGTCTTGACCGTCCACTGGTCGGGCATCGTGCGGATGTCGCGCTTGCCGGCGTTGATCATCGGCTCGATCGTGAAGATCATCCCGGCCTTCAGTTCGATGCCGGTGCCCGGACGGCCGTAGTGGACGACCTGCGGATCCTCGTGGAACACCGTGCCGATGCCGTGGCCGCAATATTCGCGCACGACGCTGTAGCCCTGCGCCTCCGCGTGCTTCTGGATCGCATGGCCGATGTCGCCGAGATGCGCGCCGGGCTTGACCTGGTCGATGCCGAGCCACATGCATTCGTAGGTGGTCTGCACGAGGCGCTTCGCGAGGATCGAGCCCTCGCCGACGATGAACATCCGGCTGGTGTCGCCGAAATAGCCGTTCTTGATCACGGTGATGTCGATGTTCAGCGCGTCGCCGTTCTTGAGCACCTTCTCGCCGGGAATGCCGTGGCAGATCACGTCGTTGACCGAAATGCAGGTGGCCTTCGGGTACGGCGGATAGCCGGGCGGCTGGTAGTTCAGCGGCGCGGGGATCGTGCCTTGCTCGTTGAGCATGAACTCGTGGCAGAGGCGGTCGAGTTCGGCGGTCGTGACGCCCGCGACGACGTGCGGCGTGATGAAGTCGAGCACTTCGCTCGCGAGACGGCAGGCGACGCGCATCTCCGCGATATCGTGTTCGTTTTTGAGCGTAATAGCCATCGAGGTATGCCTGGAATGCGGTGAATTGACGGATTATCGCACCTTATGGCGGGCCTCGCAGCCCCTGCGGGCCGCGCGGATGCGGGTTTTCGCGGATTGCCCGGCCCGCTGCCGCGCGGCAAGCGAAAGTGCCGAGCGACTTGAGAGCGGACAAATCCGCGTGCTATACTCTTTGGCTAAGTCGATATCCAAATGCCGAATTTGCCCCAAGTTGGGGCGGCATCGCGGTGAAAGGCTTACGGCACGGGCGTTTTGCGCGTGCCGAATCGCAAGCCGGCGCAACCAGGGTGCCGTCCGTGCGGAATTCACGCCTTCGTGGCGGGTTCGCGCGGCGGTACGGCAGCCGGCTTAAGACCCAACCCTCGTGGAGAATTTACATGGCAGTTACGATGCGCCAAATGCTGGAAGCGGGTGTCCACTTCGGTCACCAGACGCGCTTCTGGAACCCGAAGATGGCTCCGTTCATTTTCGGTCACCGCAACAAGATTCACATCATCAACCTCGAAAAGACGCTGCCGATGTTCACGGACGCACAGAAGTACGTGCGCCAGCTGGCAGCGAACCGCGGCACGATCCTGTTCGTCGGCACGAAGCGCCAGTCGCGTGACACGATCGCCCAGGAAGCGCAACGTGCGGGCATGCCGTACGTCAACGCACGCTGGCTCGGCGGCATGATGACCAACTTCAAGACGCTGAAGGTGTCGATCAAGCGCCTGAAGGACATGGAAGCGGCAGTCGAGGCGGGCGAGCTCGAGAAGATGAGCAAGAAGGAAGCGCTGCTGTTCGAACGCGAAATCGCCAAGCTGCAGAAGTCGATCGGCGGCGTGAAGGACATGGGCGGCATTCCGGACGCGATCTTCGTCGTCGACGTCGGCTACCACAAGATCGCCGTCACGGAAGCGAACAAGCTGGGCGTGCCGGTCATCGCCGTGGTCGATACGAACCACTCGCCGGAAGGTGTGGATTACGTGATCCCGGGTAACGACGACTCGAGCAAGGCAGTCGCGCTGTACGCCGAAGGCGTGGCCGACGCGATCCTCGAAGGCCGTGCGAACGCGGTCAACGAAGTGGTCCAGGCCGCACGCGGCGACGACGAGTACGTCGAGGAAAACGCGTAACTGGCCCCGAGCCGGCGCAAAAAGGGGGCTCTCAACAGGCCCCCTTTTTTTAAGCTTGTGCGCCGGACCTGATCGCGCCGAATCGGCGCGGGTCCGGAAACGAATCTCGGCCGTTCGCGTCCAAGCGGGCGGCGTTGTGAATACAGACTCAAGGAGCGAATGATGGCGGCAATTACCGCAAGCATGGTGGCAGAACTGCGCGCGAAGACCGACGCACCGATGATGGAGTGCAAGAAGGCGCTGACGGAAGCCGACGGCGATCTGGCCAAGGCTGAAGAACTGCTGCGCGTCAAGCTCGGCAACAAGGCGAGCAAGGCCGCATCGCGCGTGACGGCTGAAGGCGTCGTCGCCTCGTTCGTCGGCGGCAACGCGGGCGCGCTGGTCGAGCTGAACTGCGAAACCGACTTCGTCGCGAAGAACGACGACTTCCTCGCATTCTCGAAGACGGTCGCGGAACTCGTCGCGACGCAGAACCCGGCCGACGTGGCCGCGCTGTCGGCGCTGCCGCTCGACGGCTCGACGGTCGACGCAGTCCGCCTCGCGCTGATCGGCAAGATCGGCGAGAACGTGTCGATCCGTCGTTTCGTCCGTTTCGAAACCGCGAACAAGATCGCGACGTACCTGCACGGCGCGCGTATCGGCGTGATCGTCGAGTACACGGGCGCTGACGAGCAGGTCGGCAAGGACGTCGCGATGCACATCGCGGCGATGAAGCCGGTCGCGCTGTCGTCGGCCGACGTGCCGGCGGAACTGATCGAGACGGAACGCCGCGTGGCCGAGCAGAAGGCCGCGGAATCGGGCAAGCCTGCCGAAATCGTCGCGAAGATGGTCGACGGTAGCGTCCAGAAGTACCTGAAGGAAGTGTCGCTGCTGAACCAGACGTTCGTGAAGAACGACAAGCAGACGATCGAGCAGATGCTGAAGGCAGCGAATGCGGCGGTGCAGAAGTTCGCGCTGTTCGTCGTCGGCGAAGGCATCGAGAAGCGCCAGGACGACTTCGCCGCCGAAGTGGCCGCGCAAGTCGCAGCAGCAAAGCAGCAGTAAGCAGTCAGGCAGTATCCGCGGCGGGCGTCCGCTCCGCCGCGGCCGGCGGCGTCGCCGGCCGGCCGGGAACCCCGGTCCGGTCGGCGGCGCTTGCCCGAATCAGTATTTCGCCCCTACAGTTCGTGGTTGTCATCCTCTCGTCGCTCGGAAGCCCCTATGTCCAATGCCTATAAACGCGTCCTCCTCAAACTCTCCGGCGAAGCGCTGATGGGCGACGATGCCTTCGGCATCAATCGCGCGACGATCGAACGGATGGTGGCCGATATCGCCGAAGTCGTGCGTCTCGGCACGCAGCTCGCGGTCGTGATCGGTGGCGGTAATATTTTCCGCGGTGTCGCGGGCGGCGCGGCCGGCATGGACCGCGCGACGGCCGACTACATGGGGATGCTGGCGACGATGATGAACGCATTGGCGCTGCAGGACGCGATGCGCCACGCGGGCATCGAGGCGCGCGTGCAGTCCGCGCTGCGCATGGACCAGGTCGTCGAGCCGTACATCCGGCCCCGCGCGATCCGTCAGCTCGAGGAAGGCCGCGTCGTGATCTTCGCGGCCGGCACCGGCAACCCGTTCTTCACGACGGATACCGCCGCCGCGCTGCGCGGCTCGGAAGTGGGCGCCGAAGTCGTGCTGAAGGCGACCAAGGTCGATGGCGTATATTCTGCCGATCCGAAGAAGGATCCGTCGGCCACGCGCTACACGACGATCAGCTTCGACGAGGCGATCAGCCGCAACCTGCAGGTGATGGACGCGACGGCGTTTGCGCTGTGCCGCGACCAGAAGCTGCCGATTCGCGTGTTTTCGATCAACAAGCCGGGCGCGCTCAAGCGCATCGTGCTGGGCGAGGACGAAGGTACGCTCGTCCACGTGTAAACTCCCGCGGATGCGGGCGACCGGCGCGGGTTGCCGGCCGCGGCGCGCGACATGCGCCGGGCGGGGCCCGCGTTCTTTGAAGGTTTGAAGGTTCGGAGGTTGAAATGAGTGTCGCTGATGTGAAGAAGGGCGTCGAGCAAAAGATGCAGCGCTCGATCGAAGCGTTCAAGAACGATCTGGCCAAGATCCGTACGGGCCGTGCGCACACCGGTCTGCTCGATCACGTGCAGGTCGACTACTACGGCTCGATGGTGCCGATCTCGCAGGTCGCGAACCTGACGCTCGTCGACGCGCGCACGATCGGCGTGCAGCCGTGGGAAAAGAACATGGTCGCGAAGGTCGAGAAGGCCATCCGCGAAGCCGATCTGGGCCTGAACCCGGCAACGGCCGGCGACCTGATCCGCGTGCCGATGCCCGCGCTGACGGAAGAGCGCCGCCGCGAGCTGACCAAGGTCGTGAAGAGCGAAGGCGAAACGGCCAAGGTCGCGATCCGCAACCTGCGCCGCGACGCGAACGAAGCGCTGAAGAAGCTCGTGAAGGACAAGGAAATCTCGGAAGACGACGAGCGCCGTGCGAGCGACGACGTGCAGAAGCTGACCGACAAGCACGTTGCCGAAGTCGACAAGCTCGTGCAGACCAAGGAAGCCGAGATCATGACGGTCTGACGACCGTCCTCGCGCGCCGCCTTCTTCCCGCATTACTGTCTCAACGGCCATGACCTATACCAGCTCTACCGTTCGCGTGCCTGACGTCGGCGTCGTGCCGCGTCACATCGCGATCATCATGGACGGCAACGGCCGTTGGGCGACCGAACGCCGCTTGCCGCGCGTCGCGGGGCACACCCGCGGCGTCGATGCCGTGCGGGCGGTGGTCGAAGGCTGCGCGCGCGCCGGCGTCGAGTACCTGACGCTGTTCGCGTTCAGTTCGGAAAACTGGCGCCGGCCGAACGACGAAGTGTCGTTCCTGATGCGGCTGTTCATCACCGCGCTCGAGCGCGAAGTGGGCAAGCTGCATGCGAACGGGATCCGCCTGCGTGTCGTCGGCGATCTCGACCGTTTCGAGCCGCGCATCCGCGAACTGATTCGCCGCGCCGAAACCAAGACGGCGCGCAATACCCGTTTGACGCTCACCATCGCGGCCAACTACGGCGGCCGGTGGGACATCCTGCAGGCGACGAAGAAGCTCGTCGAGCAGGCCGTGCGCGAAGGGCGCGAGATCGAAGTGACCGAGGATGCATTCGCGCCGCACCTGGCGATGGCCTATGCGCCGGAGCCCGATCTCTTCATCCGCACCGGTGGCGAGCAGCGCGTCAGCAACTTCCTGCTGTGGCAGCTCGCGTACGCCGAATTCTATTTCACCGACAAGTACTGGCCGGATTTCGACGGCGCGGCACTGGCCGACGCGATGGCGTCGTATACCGAGCGCGAGCGCCGTTTCGGGCGCACGAGTGCGCAGCTCGAACCGCAATCGCAGAACGCCGACTCCCTTTCATGCTGAAAACCCGTGTGATCACGGCGATCGTGATGCTGGCAGTGCTGCTGCCGGTGACGCTGTTCGCGCCGCTCGCCGGGTTCGGTGCGCTGATCGGCGTCGTGCTCGTGTTCGCCGCGTGGGAGTGGGCGCGCCTGCTCAAGCTCGGCGGCGCCGGCCCGGTCGTCTATGCGCTCGTCGCGGCGCTCGCGCTCGCGGCCACCGCGCCGCTCGGCGTCGATGCGGCATCGTCCCGTCCCCTTTTCATGGCGGCCGGCGTGTTCTGGCTGCTGGTCGGCCCGTTCGCGCTGCGGCGCAAGCCCGAACTCGCGGGCGGCGTGTGGCGGCCGTTCCTGCTGGCCGCCGGCCTCGTCGTGTTCGCCGCCTGCTGGCATGCGCTCGTGGCAGCCCGCGCGCAGGGCGTGCCGTTCGTGCTGTCGCTGCTTCTGGTCGTCTGGCTGGCCGATATCGGCGCATACTTCGCGGGCAAGGCCTTCGGAAAGCGTAAACTGGCCATCACGATCAGCCCCGGCAAGAGCTGGGAGGGTGCGATCGGCGGCTGGTTCGCGGTGATGGTCGTCGCCGGTGTCGCGATGGCCGTGCATGCGTTCGAACCGACCCTGTTTTCTGCATTCGCCATGCGCTACGGGATGCCCGGCGCGTGGGCCGCGCTGACGCTGCTGGTCGCGTACAGCGTGATCGGCGACCTGTTCGAGTCGCTGCTGAAGCGGCAGGCGGGCGTGAAGGATTCTAGCGGACTGCTGCCGGGCCACGGCGGCGTGCTCGATCGTGTCGACGCGCTGCTGCCGGTGCTGCCGCTCGCGATGCTGCTGCTTGGTTAAACCATTATTCCTGTTATGCAAAAACGTCTGACATTGCTCGGTTCCACGGGCTCGATCGGAGACAGCACGCTCGACGTGGTCGCGCGCCATCCCGAGCGCTTCTCGGTCTATGCGCTGACCGCGCACCGCAACGGCGACAAGCTCGTCGAGCAGTGTCTGCGCTTCGCGCCTGAAGTGGCGGTGGTCGGCGATGCCGCGACGGCCGCGCACGTCGACGCCAAACTGCGCGCGGCCGGCAGCAAGACGGTCGTGCTACACGGGCCGCAGGCGCTCGTCGACGTGTCGAAGAGCGACGGCTGCGACACGGTGGTCGCGGCGATCGTCGGCGCGGCCGGCCTCGCGCCGAGCCTGGCGGCCGCACGCGCCGGCAAGCGGATCCTGCTCGCGAACAAGGAAGCGCTCGTGATGTCGGGCGCGATCTTCATGGACGCCGTACGCGACCATGGCGCGATCCTGCTGCCGGTCGACAGCGAACACAACGCGATCTTCCAGTGCATGCCGCGCGACGCGGCCGAGCACGGCGGGATCTCGAAGATCATCCTGACCGCGTCGGGCGGCCCGTTCCGTACGCGCGAACCGGCCACGCTGGTCGACGTCACGCCGGACGAAGCGTGCAAGCACCCGAACTGGGTGATGGGCCGCAAGATCTCGGTCGATTCCGCGACGATGATGAACAAGGGCCTCGAGGTGATCGAGGCGCACTGGATCTTCGGGTTGCCCGGCGACCGGATCGACGTGCTGATCCACCCGCAGAGCGTGATCCATTCGCTCGTGTCGTACCGCGACGGCTCGGTGCTCGCGCAGCTCGGCAACCCCGACATGCGCACGCCGATCGCGCACGCGCTCGCGTTTCCCGAGCGCGTCGACGCGGGCGTCGACCAGCTCGACCTCGCGCAGATCGCCCAGCTGTCGTTCGAGAAGCCCGATTACGCGCGCTTCCCGTGCCTCGCGCTCGCGCTGAAGGCGCTCGAGGAAGGCGGTATCGCGAGCGCCGCATTGAACGCGGCGAACGAAGTCGCGGTCGAAGCATTTCTCGAGCGCCGGATCGGCTTCATGGCGATCGCGGCGACGGTCGACGCCGTGCTCAACACGCTGCCGAACCGCGCGCCCGACGGGCTCGACGACGTCCTCGCGGCGGATGCCGAGGCTCGCCGCCTCGCCGCCGCGATCATTGCGAAAGCGCCTGCGCCACGCGTGGAGCGTACTGTCTGAATGGGGTGCTCATGAACGTGCTGGTCGAACTGGTCGCGTTTGCGGTGGCGATCGGGGTACTGGTCGTCGTGCATGAGTACGGACATTATCGCGTCGCGCGCTGGTGCGGCGTGAAGGTGCTGCGTTTCTCGATCGGCTTCGGCCAGCCCGTCGCGCGCTGGGTCAGCCGCCGGACGGGCACCGAGTGGACGCTGTCCGCGCTGCCGCTCGGCGGCTACGTGAAAATGCTCGACGAGCGCGATCCGGGCCCCGGCATTCCGCCCGAGGTGCTCGGCCAGGCATTCAACCGCCAGTCGGTCTACAAGCGCATCGCGATCGTCGCGGCCGGGCCGATTGCGAACTTCCTGCTGGCAATCGCGCTGTTCTCCCTCGTATTCGCCACCGGCGTGACCGAACCGACCGCGATCGTCGCGCCGCCGGCCGCCGGCACCGCGGCGGCCCGCGCGGGCTTCGACGGCAGCGAGACGATCGTGTCGATCCGCAATGCGCAGGGCGGCGAGTCCGAACCGGTGCGATCGTGGTCGGACCTGCGCTGGAAGCTGCTGTCGGCCGCGTTCGACCATCGCGAGGTCGTGCTCGGCGCGCGCGACGGCAATGCGACGTTCGATTTCCGCGTCGATCTCCGCAACGTACCCGACAGCCAGCTCGACGACGACTTCATGGCCCATCTGGGCTTCGAGGCCGGCGGCGGCACGTTGTCGGTCGCGTCGGTGCAGCCGGGCAGCGCGGCGGAACAGGCCGGCCTGAAGGTCGGCGACAAGCTGGTCGCGCTCGACGGCAAGCCGATCGGCGGCGCGTCGCGCTTCATCGACACGGTGAAGCACCATGCGGGCAAGCCGCTCGACCTGCAGATCGAACGCAACGGCGCCGCGCAGACGGTCGCGATCGTGCCGCAGATGCAGCGCGACGACGAATCGGGGCAGCAGGTCGGCCGCATCGGCGCGGCGCTGTCGATGCACGCGCCGTCGGTGGACGTGCGCTACGGGCCGATCGAGAGCCTGCGGCTCGGCGCGCACCGCACGTGGGACATTTCCGTGTATTCGCTGAAGATGTTCGGGCGGATGATCACGGGCAACGCGTCGCTGAAGAACCTGTCCGGCCCGGTGACGATCGCCGACTACGCAGGCAAGAGCGCGCGGCTCGGTCCGTCGGCGTTCCTGTCGTTCCTCGCCCTTGTCAGCATTAGCCTTGGCGTCCTGAACTTGTTGCCGATTCCCGTTTTGGACGGGGGGCATCTGTTATATTATGCGGTTGAAGCCGCGACCGGGAAAGCCGTCTCGGAGCGCTGGCAGCTGATTCTGCAAAGAGCCGGGTTGATCTGCATCGTCGCATTGTCGGCGATCGCGCTGTTCAACGATCTGGCTCGGTTAATCCATTTCTGAAGCGTCAGGCGGCGGCCGCTGGCCAGCCGCCCGATTTGATGCAGCTAAATATTGGGGATGCATGTTGTTCAAACCTCATCGCTTTGTACCTAAGACAGTTGCAGCGGCCGCGCTCGCCGCGCACGGCCTCGCGGCGCATGCAGCGGCACCGTTCGTGGTGCAAGACATCAAGATCGAGGGGCTGCAGCGCGTCGAAGCGGGTTCGGTGTTCGCCTATCTGCCGATCAAGCAGGGCGATACCTTCACGGACGACAAGGCATCCGAAGCAATCCGCGCGTTGTACGCGACGGGCTTTTTCAACGACGTGCGCATCGCCACGCAGGGCAACGTCGTGATCGTGCAGGTGCAGGAGCGTCCGGCCATCGCGTCGATCGACTTCACCGGCACGAAGGAATTCGACAAGGACAACCTGACGAAGGCGCTGCGCGCGGTCGGCCTCGCCGATGGCCGCTACTACGACAAGGCGCTCGTCGACAAGGCGGAGCAGGAGCTCAAGCGCCAGTACCTGACGCGCGGCTTCTATGCGGCCGAGGTCAAGACGACGATCACGCCGGTCGACGCGAACCGCGTGTCGATCCTGTTCGCGGTGGCCGAAGGCCCGAGCGCGAAGATCCGCCAGATCAACTTCATCGGCAACAAGGCGTTCAGCACCAGCACGCTGCGCGACGAGATGCAGCTGTCGACGCCGAACTGGTTCTCCTGGTACACGAAGAACGACCTGTACTCGAAGGAAAAGCTCACGGGCGACCTCGAAGCGGTGCGCTCGTACTACCTGAACCGCGGTTACCTCGAGTTCAACATCGAGTCGACCCAGGTGTCGATCTCGCCGGACAAGAAGGACATGTACCTGACGGTCACGCTGCACGAAGGCGAGCCGTACACGGTGTCGGGCATCAAGCTGTCGGGCAATCTGCTCGATCGCGAGGCCGAACTCAACAAGCTGATCAAGATCAAGCCGGGCGACCGTTTCTCGGCCGAAAAGCTGCAGCAGACCACCAAGTCGATCGTCGACAAGCTCGGTGAATACGGCTACGCATTCGCGACCGTCAACGCGCAGCCGGACATCGACCAGGCGAACCACAAGGTCAACCTGAACCTCGTCGTCGATCCGAGCCGCCGCGTGTACGTGCGCCGCATCAACGTGGTCGGCAACACGCGCACGCGCGACGAAGTGGTGCGCCGCGAAATGCGCCAGCTCGAAAGCTCGTGGTTCGACTCGAACCGCCTCGCGCTGTCGAAGGACCGCGTGAACCGCCTCGGCTACTTCACCAACGTCGACGTGACGACGGTGCCGGTCGACGGCACGAACGACCAGGTCGACGTGAACGTGAAGGTCGACGAAAAGCCGACCGGCGCGATCACGCTGGGTGCCGGTTTCTCGTCGACGGACAAGGTCGTGCTGTCGGCCGGCGTGTCGCAGGACAACGTGTTCGGTTCGGGCACGAGCCTGTCGGTGAACGTCAACACCGCGAAGAGCTACCGCACGCTGACCGTCACGCAGGTCGACCCGTACTTCACGGTCGACGGCATCAAGCGGATCACGGACGTCTACTACCGCACGTACCAGCCGCTTTACTACTCGACGAGCTCGAGCTTCCGGATCATCAGCGCGGGCGGCAACCTGAAGTTCGGCATTCCGTTCTCGGAAGTCGACACCGTGTACTTCGGTGCGGGCTTCGAGCAGAACCGCCTCGACGTCGATTCGAACACGCCGCAGAGCTACCAGGACTACGTGAACGAGTTCGGCCGCGTGTCGAACACGGTGCCGCTGACGGTGGCATGGTCGCGCGACGCGCGTGACAGCGCGCTGATTCCGAGCCGCGGCTACTTCACGCAGGCGAACATCGAATACGGCGTGCCGGTCGGCAAGATCCAGTACTACAAGGCCGACCTGCAGGCGCAGTACTACTATTCGTTCTCGCGCGGCTTCATCCTGGGCCTGAACCTGCAAGGCGGCTACGGTAACGGTATCGGCAACCCGTACCCGATCTTCAAGAACTACTACGCGGGTGGTATCGGCTCCGTGCGGGGTTACGAGCCGAGCTCGCTGGGCCCGCGCGACACGAAGACGAACGACCCGATCGGCGGTTCGAAGATGCTGGTCGGCAACATCGAGCTGACGTTCCCGCTGCCGGGCACCGGTTACGACCGCACGCTGCGCGTGTTCACGTTCCTCGACGGCGGTAACGTGTGGGGCAACGCGCCGGGCGGCACGAGTACGGGCGCCAACGGCCTGCGCTACGGCTACGGTGTGGGTCTCGCGTGGATCTCGCCGATCGGCCCGCTGAAGCTGAGCCTCGGCTTCCCGCTGCAGAAGCACGAAGGCGACCAGTACCAGAAATTCCAGTTCCAGATCGGGACGGCGTTCTGAACGAACGCATGACAACAGCAACGAGAGGGTAATTTTGCTAACCGGTAAGTTTTCGAAACGAGTGATGTGCGCGCTGACCGTTGCGCTGGCCCTGGGCGCGGCAACGGTGCACGCACAGGACGTCGCCCGCATCGCGGCGGTCAATTCGGATCGGATCCTGCGCGAGTCGGCACCCGCGAAGGCGGCGCAGACGAAGCTCGAAGCCGAGTTCGCGAAGCGTGACAAGGATCTGCAGGACCTGGCGGCACGCCTGAAGTCGATGTCCGATTCGCTGGACAAGAACGGCACGTCGCTGTCGGCGGCCGATCGCGCGCAGAAGCAGCGTGATCTGGCGCAGCTCGATACCGACTTCCAGCGCAAGCAGCGCGAATTTCGCGAAGACCTGAACCAGCGTCGCAACGAAGAATTGGCGGCCGTGCTGGACAAGGCGAACAAGGTCATCAAGCAGATCGCCGAGCAGCAGAATTACGACCTGATCGTGCAGGAAGCCGTGTACGTCAGCCCGCGCATCGACATCACCGACAAGGTGCTCAAGGCGCTCGCGTCCGGCTCGACGAACTGAACGGAGCAGACGACGAATGGCATTGACGCTTGAGGAACTCGTAAAACGGTTCGGCGGCGAGATCGCCGGCGACGCACAGTGCAAGGTGGGCGGGCTCGCACCGCTCGACCAGGCGGGCCCTCAACAGCTCGCGTTCCTCGCGAACCCGAAGTACCTGTCGCAGGTCGAATCGACCCGTGCCGGTGCGGTCCTGATCGCACCGAAGGATCTGGAAAAGCTGGGTGCGGCCGCCGCCGGTCGCAATTTCATCGTGACGCCGAATCCGTACGCGTACTTCGCGCGCGTCGCGCAGATGTTCATCGATCTGGCCACGCCGCCGCGCGCGGCCGGCGTGCATCCGAGCGCGACGATCGATCCGGCCGCGATGGTCGCCGCGACCGCGGTGATCGGCCCGCACGTGACGATCGAGGCCGGCGCGGTGATCGAAGACGGCGTGCAGCTCGACGCGAACGTATTCGTCGGCCGCGGCACGACGATCGGCGCCGGCTCTCATTTCTATCCGAATGCATCGGTGTACCACGGCTGCAAGATCGGCCCGCGCGCGATCGTCCATGCGGGCGCCGTGATCGGCTCCGACGGCTTCGGCTTCGCACCGGATTTCGTCGGCGACGGCGACGCGCGCACCGGCAGCTGGGTCAAGATCCCGCAGGTCGGTGGCGTGACGATCGGCCCGGACGTCGAAATCGGCGCGAACACGACGATCGATCGCGGCGCGATGGCGGATACCGTCATCGAGGAATGCGTGAAGATCGACAACCAGGTCCAGATCGGCCACAACTGCCGGATCGGCGCGTACACCGTGATCGCCGGCAGCGCCGGCATCGCGGGCAGCACGACGATCGGCCGCCACTGCATGATCGGTGGCGCGGCCGGGATCGCCGGCCACGTGACGCTCGGCGACTACGTGATCATCACCGCGAAGTCGGGCGTATCGAAGTCGCTGCCGAAAGCCGGCATCTACACCAGCGCGTTCCCGGCCGTCGACCACGGCGAATGGAACAAGAGCGCCGCGCTCGTGCGCAACCTCGACAAGCTGCGCGAGCGCATCAAGGCGCTCGAAGCCGCGCTCGCCGCCCAGGGCGGCACCCACGCCTGAGCGCATCATGCGAGACCACGAACCGGGCACGGCCAGCGCAACCGGCCCGGTTTGCCAGACTGGGCCGCGCGGCGGCCCGCTTCAGCCTTTGCATCACCACCGCGCAGCCTCTGCGTGAGACGAACCATCATGAGCACTGAAAAAATCAACCTCGACATCCACAAGATCCTCACGCTGCTGCCGCATCGCTACCCGATTCTGCTCGTCGATCGCGTGCTCGAACTCGAACCGCACAAAGGGATCAAAGCGCTGAAGAACGTGTCGATCAACGAGCCGTTCTTCCAGGGGCATTTCCCGAAGCGGCCGGTGATGCCGGGCGTGCTGATCCTCGAGGCGCTCGCGCAGGCCGCGGCGCTGCTGACGTTCGCGGAAGAGCAGCCGAAGGATCCGGAGAACACGCTGTATTACTTCGTCGGGATCGACGGCGCGCGCTTCAAGCGCGTGGTCGAACCGGGCGACCAGCTGATTCTGAACGTGACGTTCGAGCGCTACATCCGCGGCATCTGGAAGTTCAAGGCGGTGGCGGAAGTGGACGGCAAGGTGGCGGCGGAAGCCGAACTGATGTGCACGGTCAAGACGGCCGACGCGGCGCCCTGAGCGACGCGGCACGCATGGATAACGTAACGCGAGCAACGCGACACATCATATCGAGAGGCAACGGCGCATGACCAGGATTCATCCTACCGCGATCGTCGAGCCGGGCGCGCAGATCGACGAATCGGTCGAGATCGGCCCGTACGCGATCGTCGGCCCGCACGTCACGATCGGCGCGCGCACGACGATCGGCTCGCACAGCGTGATCGAAGGCCATACGACGCTCGGCGAGGACAACCGCATCGGCCACTACGCGTCGGTCGGCGGCCGTCCGCAGGACATGAAGTACAAGGACGAGCCGACGAAGCTCGTGATCGGCAACCGCAACACGATCCGCGAATTCACGACGATCCACACGGGCACCGTGCAGGACGTCGGCGTGACGACGCTCGGCGACGACAACTGGATCATGGCCTACGTGCACATCGGCCATGACTGCCGCGTCGGCAACAACGTGATCCTGTCGAGCAACGCGCAGATGGCCGGTCACGTCGAGATCGGCGACTTCGCGATCATCGGCGGGATGTCGGGCGTGCACCAGTTCGTGCGCATTGGCGCGCATTCGATGCTGGGCGGCGCGTCGGCGCTCGTGCAGGACATCCCGCCATTCGTGATCGCGGCGGGTAACAAGGCCGAGCCGCACGGGATCAACGTCGAAGGGCTGCGCCGGCGCGGCTTCTCGGCCGATGCGATCTCGGCGCTGCGCAGCGCGTACCGCGTGCTGTACAAGAACGGCCTGTCGCTCGAGGAGGCGAAGGTGCAACTGCGCGAGCTCGCGGGAGCGGGCGGCGACGGCGATGCACCGGTGAAGGCGCTCGTCGAGTTCATCGACGCGTCGCAACGCGGCATCATCCGCTAAGCGATGCCGCTCCCGACCAATCAGCTCCGGCTCGCGATGGTGGCTGGCGAGCCGTCGGGCGACCTGCTCGCGGCGTCGCTGCTCGGCGGGCTGCACGAGCGGCTGCCCGAATCGGCCCAGTATTACGGGATCGGCGGGCAGCGCATGATCGCGCAGGGCTTCGACTCGCACTGGCAGATGGACAAGCTGACCGTGCGCGGCTATGTCGAGGCGCTGGGCCAGATTCCCGAGATCCTGCGGATTCGCGGCGAACTCAAGCGCCAGCTGCTCGCCGAGCGGCCGGACGCGTTCATCGGCGTCGACGCCCCCGATTTCAACTTCAGCGTCGAACAGGCCGCGCGCGACGCGGGCATCCCGTCGATCCACTTCGTGTGCCCGTCGATCTGGGCGTGGCGCGGCGGCCGGATCAAGAAGATCGCGAAGTCCGTCGATCACATGCTGTGCCTGTTTCCGTTCGAACCGGCGATTCTCGACAAGGCCGGCGTCGCCTCGACCTACGTCGGCCACCCGCTGGCCGACGACATCCCGCTCGAACCCGACACGCACGGCGCGCGTATCGCGCTGGGTCTGCCGGCCGACGGCCCCGTGATCGCGGTGCTGCCGGGCAGCCGGCGCTCGGAGATCGCACTGATCGGTCCGACGTTCTTCGCGGCGATGGCGCTGATGCAGCAGCGTGAGCCCGGCGTGCGGTTCGTGATGCCGGCGGCGACGCCCGCGCTGCGCGAACTGCTGCAGCCGCTCGTCGACGCCCATCCGCAACTCGCATTGACGATCACCGACGGCCGCTCGCAGGTCGCGATGACGGCCGCCGACGCGATCCTCGTGAAGAGTGGCACCGTCACGCTGGAAGCCGCGCTGCTGAAGAAGCCGATGGTGATCTCGTACAAGGTGCCCTGGCTGACCGGGCAGATCATGCGCCGGCAGGGCTACCTGCCGTATGTCGGCTTGCCGAACATCCTGGCGGGACGCTTCGTCGTGCCCGAGCTGCTGCAGCATTTCGCGACGCCCGAGGCGCTCGCCGATGCGACGCTCACGCAGCTGCGCGACGACGCGAATCGCCGTACGCTGACCGAAGTGTTTACCGAAATGCATCTTTCGCTGCGGCAGAACACGGCCGCGAAGGCGGCCGAGGCCGTCGTGCGCGTGCTCGAGCAACGCAAGGGGCGCGCATGACCGCCGTCCGTGCACCGCGCCGCCGCGCGCCGAGCGACGGGCAGGGCGGTTTCGATTTCAGCCGCCCGGACGAGATCGTGTGCGGCGTCGACGAAGCGGGCCGCGGCCCGCTCGCGGGGCCGGTGGTGGCCGCCGCGGTGATCCTCGATCCGGCGCGGCCGATCGACGGGCTCGACGATTCGAAGGTGCTCTCCGCGAAGAAGCGCGACCTGCTGTACGACCTGATCGTCGCGCGTTCGCACGCGTATTGCGTCGCGTCGGCGAGCGTCGACGAGATCGATACGCTGAACATCCTGCACGCGACGATGCTCGCGATGAAGCGAGCCGTGGAAGGGCTGTCGGTGCTGCCGACGCTCGCGCAGATCGACGGCAACCGCTGCCCGACGCTGAGCGTGCGTGCCGAGGCGATCGTCAGCGGCGACGCGCTCGTGCCGAGCATCTCGGCCGCCTCGATCCTCGCGAAAGTCACGCGCGACCGCATGCTGGTCGACCTGCACGAACGCTTCCCGGTGTACGGCTTCAACGTGCATGCGGGCTACGGCACCGCGAAACACCTCGCCGCATTGCGCGAACATGGCCCGTGCGAAGCGCACCGGCGCTCGTTCGCGCCGGTTCGTGCGGCGCTTGATCTGATTCGATGAAAAGCATCACTTCCCGCGACAACCCGCTGTACAAGCGCCTGAAGGCGCTCGCGGGTTCGACGCCCCAGCAGCGCCGCAGCGGCCAGGCGCTGCTCGAAGGTTTCCATCTCGCGAGCGCGTATCTCGACACGGGTGCGACGCCCGAGCTGTGCGTCACGACCGAAGGTGCGCTTGGCCATGCCGAGGCGCAGGCGATCGTCGCGCGTATCGACGCGCAGCGGATCGTCACGCTGCCGGACGCGTTGTTCGGACAGTTGTCGAACGTCGTCAACGGCGTCGGCTTCCTGCTGCTGGTCGATCGGCCGGCGCACCCGCTGCCCGCGCGCGTGACGGAGACGTCGGTCGTGCTCGACGGCGTGCAGGACGCCGGCAATGTCGGCTCGATCCTGCGCAGCGCGGCGGCGGCCGGCGTGCGTCATGTGTTCTGCGCGCCGGGGACGGCCTACGCGTGGTCGTCGAAGGTGCTGCGCTCGGGCATGGGTGCGCATTTCCTGCTGTCGATCCATGAGGACGTCGATGCCGGCGAGCTCTCCGGACGCCTCGCCGTACCGGTCGCGCTGACCGACTCGCACGGCGCGCAGGCCGTCTACGACTGCGACCTGTCGGCGCCCGTCGCATGGGTGTTCGGCAACGAAGGCGCAGGCGTGTCGGCCTTCTGGCGCGATGCGGCCACGCATCGCGTGACGATTCCGCAGCCGGGCGGAATGGAGTCGCTGAACGTTGCCGCGGCAGCAGCGGTGTGTCTGTTCGAGCAGGTGCGGCAGCAGCGGCCGGCGTGACGCCGCATGCGCGGCAGGTGCCGTAATACGAAAAAGGCCGCGTTCGACGCGGCCTTTTTGCTTTGGGCGGCGGCCAGACGGCCGCCAGCGCACCGACGCTCAGTACGACTGCCGGTCGAGACGGATTTCCTGCAGGATCGTCGTCGCGATTTCCTCGATCGACTTGTGCGTGGACGACAGCCACTTGATCCCTTCGCGACGCATCATCGCTTCGGCCTCGTTGATCTCGTAGCGGCAGTTCTCGGGCGCCGCGTACTTGCTGCCCGGCCGGCGCTCGTTGCGGATCTCCGACAGGCGCTGCGGGTCGATCGACAGCCCGAACAGCTTCTCGCTGTACGGCGACAGCGCCGACGGCAGCTTGCCGCGCTCGAAATCTTCCGGAATCAGCGGATAGTTGGCCGCCTTCACGCCGTACTGCATCGCGAGGTACAGGCTCGTCGGCGTCTTGCCGCTGCGCGACACGCCGACGAGGATCACGTCGGCTTCCGACAGGTTGCGGTTCGACTGGCCGTCGTCGTGCGCGAGCGAGAAATTGATCGCCTCGATCCGCGTCTTGTATTCCTCGGTGTCCGCGTTCTGGTGGCCGCGGCCCATCGCATGGCTCGACTTGAGCTCCAGTTCCTGCTCGAGCGGTTCGACGAAGCGCTGGAACATGTCGAGCACGAGCGCGTTCGAGCGTTTGACGATGTCGTTCGACTCGCTGTCGACGAGCGTCGTGAACACGATCGCGCGACGGCCGTCGTGCACGGCGGCCTCGTTGATCTTCTCGACGGTCGCATAGGCCTTGTCGAGCGAGTCGACGAACGGCACGCGCACGAGGCGGAATTTCTGGTCGAACTGGGAGAGGATCGAATGCGCGAAGGTTTCGGCAGTGATCCCGGTGCCGTCGGAGACGATGAATACGGTAGGCAGCATGAATCTGGGCGTCGAGCGTGAAGGGCGGTTGCGCGGGCGGCTGGAGGTTCGCCTCCAGACCCAGTGACAAGGTCGCGCCACATCCGGCAGCCGGCACGGTAGAATAGCGGCAACCTGTTGGATAAGCAATTGCGGGGGCGGGGCGCGAACGGCGCCCGTGGCTGGGCCGCGCGATTCCAGAATTCCCGGCAAGTCTGGCGATTTGTCTGCAAATATCGCCCTTCTGCCGGGATTTTTGCAAATCGGGTCGGAAGATTTTCGCCGCTGCGAGTGTTTATCTAACAGGTTGCGCAAGACGCGCCGCGCCTTTTTGCAAGCGCCCGCGTTCGAGCCCACTTGCGCGATCGAGCATTTTTTTCACACTTAGGGGCTTGTATGACTAACGCAGCAAACGTCGCAAAGGACCAGGCGTATGTAATTCCGTTCGAGCAGTTGCGGATGACCGATGTGGAGATCGTGGGCGGCAAGAATGCGTCGCTCGGCGAGATGATCAGCCAGCTTTCCGAAGCAGGCGTTCGCGTACCCACCGGTTTCGCCACGACCGCGCTCGCGTTCCGCGATTTCCTCAAGCACAACGACCTCACCGATCGCATCGCCAAGCGTCTCGAGTCGCTCGACATCGACGACGTGAAGGCGCTCGCCGAAGCCGGCGCCGAAATCCGCAAGTGGATCGTCGACGCACCGCTGCAGCCGCGCCTCGAGCAGGAAATCCGCGCGCAGTTCGAAGTGCTGAAGAACGGCTCGCCGAGCGAGCTGTCGTTCGCCGTGCGCTCGTCCGCAACCGCGGAAGACCTGCCCGACGCATCGTTCGCCGGCCAGCAGGAGTCGTACCTGAACGTCGTCGGCATCGAGGACGTGCTCGACCGCATGAAGCACGTGTTCGCGTCGCTGTACAACGACCGCGCGATCTCGTATCGCGTGCACAAGGGCTTCACGCACGCCGAAGTCGCGCTGTCGGCCGGCGTGCAGCGCATGGTCCGCTCGGACGTCGGCGCCGCCGGCGTGATGTTCACGATCGATACCGAATCGGGCTTCAAGGACGCCGTGTTCATCACGTCGAGCTACGGCCTGGGCGAAACCGTCGTGCAGGGCGCGGTGAACCCGGACGAGTTCTACGTGTTCAAGACGACGCTCGCGCAGGACAAGTACCCGATCATCCGCCGCTCGATCGGCTCGAAGCTGATCAAGATGGAATTCACGCAGCCGGGCGAACCGGGCCGCGTGAAGACGGTCGACGTGCCGCACGAGCAGCGCAACCGCTACTCGATCACGGATGAAGACGTGATCGAGCTGGCGAAGTACGCGGTCATCATCGAGAAGCACTACCAGCGTCCGATGGACATCGAGTGGGGCAAGGACGGCCGCGACGGCAAGATCTTCATCCTGCAGGCGCGTCCGGAAACGGTGAAGAGCCAGGCAACCGGCAAGGCCGAGCAGCGCTTCAAGCTGAAGGGCCAGTCGCAGGTGCTCGCGACGGGTCGCGCGATCGGCCAGAAGATCGGCGCGGGCCCCGTGCGCGTGATCCAGGACCCGTCGGAAATGGAACGCGTGCAGCCGGGCGACGTGCTGGTGGCCGACATGACCGACCCGAACTGGGAGCCGGTGATGAAGCGTGCGGCGGCGATCGTCACGAACCGTGGCGGCCGCACCTGCCACGCGGCGATCATCGCGCGTGAACTCGGCGTGCCGGCCGTCGTCGGCTGCGGCGATGCGACCGACATCCTGAAGGACGGCGCGCTCGTCACCGTGTCGTGCGCGGAAGGCGACGAAGGCAAGATCTACGACGGGCTGCTCGAGACGGAAGTCACGGAAGTGCAGCGCGGCGAACTGCCGGAAATCCCGGTCAAGATCATGATGAACGTCGGCAACCCGCAGCTCGCGTTCGACTTCTCGCAACTGCCGAACGGCGGTGTTGGCCTCGCGCGTCTCGAGTTCATCATCAACAACAACATCGGCGTGCACCCGAAGGCGATCCTCGAGTACCCGAACATCGACCAGGACCTGAAGAAGGCGGTCGAGAGCGTTGCGCGCGGTCACGCGTCGCCGCGCCAGTTCTACGTCGACAAGCTGACGGAAGGCGTCGCGACGATCGCGGCGGCGTTCTATCCGAAGCCCGTGATCGTGCGTCTGTCCGACTTCAAGTCGAACGAGTACAAGAAGCTGATCGGCGGTTCGCGTTACGAGCCGGACGAGGAAAACCCGATGCTGGGCTTCCGCGGCGCGTCGCGCTACATCGCCGAGGACTTCGCGCAGGCGTTCGAGATGGAATGCCGTGCACTGAAGCGCGTGCGTGACGAGATGGGCCTGACCAACGTCGAGATCATGGTGCCGTTCGTGCGGACCGTGAAGCAGGCGGAGCGCGTCGTCGGCCTGCTCGAGAAGTTCGGCCTGAAGCGCGGCGAAAACGGCCTGCGCCTCGTGATGATGTGCGAAGTCCCGACCAACGCGATCCTCGCCGAGGAGTTCCTGCAACACTTCGACGGTTTCTCGATCGGCTCGAACGACCTTACGCAGCTCACGCTCGGCCTCGACCGCGATTCGGGCATGGAGCTGCTGGCCGTCGACTTCGACGAACGCGACCCGGCCGTCAAGTTCCTGCTGAAGCGGGCGATCGATACCTGCCGCAAGATGGGCAAGTACGTCGGGATCTGCGGCCAGGGCCCGTCCGATCACCCGGACTTCGCGCAATGGCTGACGGACGAAGGCATCGTGTCGATCTCGCTGAACCCCGACACGATCATCGATACGTGGCAGGCGCTCGCCGCCAACCGCAAGTAACGATTCGTGATGCAACTTCGGCGAAAGGGCGGTCCGCCGCACTTTCGTTGAAGGCAAAATGCAAGGTTCGTGCTATAAACACCCCGGTAAGCACCGGGGTGTTTTTTTTCGTCGGTACTCGCCGGGCTGTCCGAAGCGTGCCGACCGCTTCGCACAGCTGCGAGCGCAACGAATATAGTGAGCATCGGGGACGTTTTTCTGGAGACCACAATGATGTCGGGGCATCTGTTCTGGTGGGTCGGGGGCGGCGTGCTGGTCGTGGCCGAATTGCTGACTGGTACGTTCTATCTGCTGATGATCGCGCTCGGCTTTCTCGCCGGCGGGCTGTTGCAACTGGCCGGTTTCGCGCCGCACGTGCAGTTCGGCGCGGCGGCCGCGGTCGCGATCGTCGCGATGATCGTGCTGCGCCGCTCGGGGCTCGGTCGCAAGCAGAAGCGCGACACGTCGACGAATCCCGACGTCAATCTCGATATCGGCTCGACCGTCACGGTCGACGCGTGGCGTGACGGCCGCGCACGCGTGCAGTATCGCGGCGCCGACTGGGACGTCGAACTCGCGGCCGGCGAGCGCGACGATGCGCACGTGTACCAGGTGAGCGCCGTGCGCGGCAATTGCCTCGTGGTCGTGGCGAAACCCGCGGGCTGATCGTCCGCTGATACAACAAGGAGGGAATATTTCATGGATTCGCTGATCATCTGGGTTGTCCTGCTCGTCATCGCGATCGTGATCGTGTCGAAGACGGTGAAGATCGTGCCGCAGCAGCATGCATGGGTGCTCGAGCGCTTCGGGCGCTACCACGCGACGTTGTCGCCCGGCCTCAATATCGTGCTGCCGTTCGTCGATCGCATCGCGTACCGGCACGTGCTGAAGGAAATTCCGCTCGACGTGCCGAGCCAGGTCTGCATCACGCGCGACAACACGCAGTTGCAGGTGGACGGCGTGCTGTACTTCCAGGTGACCGATCCGATGAAGGCATCGTATGGATCGAGCAACTTCGTGCTGGCGATCACGCAGCTCGCGCAAACGACGTTGCGCTCGGTGGTCGGCAAGCTCGAACTCGACAAGACGTTCGAGGAACGCGATTTCATCAACCACAACATCGTGTCGGCGCTCGACCAGGCCGCGGCGAACTGGGGCGTGAAAGTGCTGCGCTACGAGATCAAGGACCTGACGCCGCCGAAGGAGATCCTGCACGCGATGCAGGCGCAGATCACCGCGGAGCGCGAAAAGCGTGCGCTGATCGCCGCATCCGAAGGTCGCAAGCAGGAGCAGATCAACCTCGCGTCGGGTGCGCGCGAAGCCGCGATCCAGAAGTCGGAAGGCGAGCGGCAGGCCGCGATCAATCAGGCGCAGGGCGAAGCCGCCGCGATTCTGGCGGTGGCCGAGGCGAACGCGCAGGCGATCCAGAAGATCGCGAGCGCGATCCAGTCGCAAGGCGGGATGGACGCGGTGAACCTGAAGGTCGCCGAGCAGTATGTCGGCGCGTTCTCGAATCTCGCGAAGCAGGGCAACACGCTGATCGTGCCGTCGAACCTGTCGGATCTCGGCACCGCAATTTCGTCGGCGCTGACGATCGTCAAGAGCGCGGGCGCGGCGTCGGTCGCGAAGGGCTGAGCCCGAAATCGATGCGCGCGCGGTTGCCGCGCACGCATCGTCGTGCGGCGAATCGTCGCGCAGCCGGGCGACCCGCCGCGCGATTCAGGCAGTTCAAAGCAACACGGCCCGCTTCGAGCGGGCCGTGTCGTTTGCGATGCGCGCAGGGTGCGTCAGGTGCCGGCGCGCATGATGCGTGCCTTCTCGCGTTCCCAGTCGCGTTTCTTCTCGGTTTCACGCTTGTCGTGCAGCTTCTTGCCCTTCGCGAGCGCGATGTCGCACTTCACGCGGCCGCCCTTGTAGTGGAAGTTCAGCGGCACGAGCGTGTAGCCGCGCTGCTCGACCTTGCCGATCAGCTTCTTGATTTCCTCGCGGTGCAGCAGCAGCTTGCGCGTGCGCACCGGGTCGGGCTTGATGTGCGTGGAGGCTTCGGGCAGCGGGCTGATATGGGTACCGATCAGGAAGATCTCGGCGTTCTTCACCACGACGTAGCCTTCCTTGATCTGGCCGCGCCCGGCGCGCAGCGCCTTGACTTCCCAGCCCTCCAGCACGAGCCCCGCCTCGTAGCGTTCCTCGATGTGATAATCGAAGTGCGCTTTCCTGTTGTCGATGATGCTCATGAAAGGATCGGGCCAACTCGTTTAAAATCACGATTTTAGCAAAGCAGGGCGGGAATCGCCCGGCTTGGCGTTCCCACTTTAAGCGATGCCGCGCGATTTATGGCAGATGTCCAGAAAACCGTATTGATCCGCCACTCGGCGGAACAGATGTTCGACCTCGTCACCGACGTGGCCGACTACCCCAATTTCCTGCCCTGGTGCGGCGGTGTCGAGATTCGCCGTCAGGACGAGAGCGGGATGGAAGCGCGCATCGACATCAACTTCAAGGGCATCAAGCAGCATTTCGCGACGCGCAACACGCAGCAGCGTCCGACCCGGATCGACATGGAGTTCGCGGACGGGCCGTTCAAGAAGTTCACGGGCTCATGGCGCTTCATCCCGCTGCGCGCCGACGCGTGCAAGATCGAATTCGCGCTGCACTACGAGTTTTCGAGCATCCTGCTCGAGAAGATCATCGGGCCGGTGTTCAGCCACATCGCGAACACGTTCGTCGATTCGTTCGTGAAGCGCGCCGATCAGCGCTACGGGAAGGGGTGACGCGATGCTGTCGATCGAAGTCTGCTACGCACTGCCGGACCGCCAGACGCTGATTCCGCTGTCGCTGCCCGAAGGCGCGACCGTGCGTTCGGCCATCGATGCGAGCGGCGTGCTCGCGCTGCACCCGGAGATCGATCTCGCGCACGCGAAGACGGGTGTCTACGGCAAGCTCGCGCCGCTCGATGCGCCGCTCGTCGATCACGATCGCGTCGAGATCTACCGCCCGCTGATCGTCGATCCGAAGCTCGCGCGCCAGCGGCGCGTCGACAAATCCCGCCGCGCCGGCTCGATCGAGGGCCGCAAGTGGATGCACAAGGACGCGCGCTGACGCGCGGTTCGCTCGGATTGGTCTGATCAAACGCCGCGGCGCTCAGTGCGCCGCGGCGTTTGCATTTGTCGATGCGCTGCCCGGCGTGTCGCCGTGCCGTCGCACCGAGCCGTACACGCCGGCGAGCAGCAGTACGAGCGCGGCGATCTCGAGCGCGTGCGGCATCCGCTGGTCGTACACGAACGCGTACAGCATCGCGAACACGGTTTCGAACACGATCAACTGGCCCGACAGCGTGAGCGGCAGCCGCTTCGACGCGGCATTCCACAGCCCGTTGCCGAGCCACGACGCGCCGATCGCGAGCACGAGATTCAGCAGCCAGAACAATTGCCAGCGCGATGCCGGGACGGCCGCCTGCACCGTGCCGGCGGGCACTGCGAGGATCGCGAGCCAGCAGAGCCCGCCGATCAAACCCGTCACGACACCCCACAGCACCGACCATTCGTTGCCGCCGAAGCGATGATGGCGCTGCAGGTAGCGCGCGTTCGCCACCGCATACCAGGTCCAGCTCGCGAGCGCGCCCGCCGCGCAGGCGATGCCCGCGAGCTTCTGGGCGAGCGTCGTGGCGTGCGCGGTTTCGGACGTGAACAGGTCGACGTTGATGCAGACGATGCCCGCGATCACCAGCGCGAGCGGGGCGGCGAGCCGCCGCAGCGGCACGGCGCCGTGGTCGCCGAGGCCCGCGAGCGTGACGGTCACGGGCAGTACGCCGACGATCAGGGAGCTGGGCGCGATGCCGATCAGGTGCACGGCGCCGGACAGCAGCATGTAATACGCGACGTTGCCGACGACGGCGAGCTTCACCAGTGCGACGAGATCCTCGCGGGTCAGCCGCGCGAGCAGCGAGCGGGCGGCCGGCAACGCGGCCGCGAGCGACACGAGTCCGTACATCGTATAGCGGCCGGCGCTCAGCAGCAGCGGCGAGAAATCGGTCAGCAGCCGCGGCACGAGAAACACCATGCCCCACAGGGCGCCTGCCAGGACACCGTACACCACGCCGCGCTGCATCGACCGCTCCGAACAAATGATTGACGTGCGCGCATCTTAGCGATGCCGTCGCGGCGGCGTCTTGTTCATTCCTGCACTCGGCGCGGGGCGGCGCGTCCTGGCAGCGTGGGCGCGCGGTGGATCAGCCGTCTGCCGGATCGGGTGTCGCCGCCGTGCCGTCGCTGTCGGCATGCGTGCGCGTCGGGCGGCGCACGGCGCGCAGCTTGCCGCTGTTGCCGCCGCCGCAGTAGAAGCGGTCGTGACCGTCGGATTCGAGCCCCGAGACGCCGACGCCGGCCGGCATGTCGATCTGCTCGAGCACCTGGCCCGTGCGCGGGTCGATGCGCCGCAGGTCGCTCTGGTCGCCTTCCCACGTGCCATGCCACAGCTCGCCGTCGACCCACGTCACGCCGGTGACGAAGCGGTTCGATTCGATCGTGCGCAGCACGGCGCCCGATTGCGGATCCACCTGATGAATCTTGCGTTCGCGGTACTGACCGACCCACAGCGTGCCTTCGGCCCACGCGAGCCCCGAATCGGCGCCGCCGCCGGGCGCCGGGATCGTCGCGAGCACGCGACCCGATTCGGGGTCGATCTTCTCGATGCGGTCCTCGACGATCTGGAACAGGTGGCGACCGTCGAACGCGGTGCCCGCGTGCGCGGCGACGTCGAGCGAACGGACCGTCGTGCCGCGCTCGGGGTCGAGCGCGTTCAGCTTGTCGCCGGACGCGTACCACACGTGCTGCCCGTCGAACGTGACGCCGTGCACGCCGTCGACGCCCGGAAACGGACCGTACTCGTGAAGGATGTCTGCAGTGGAGCGTTTCATGTTCGTCACCTCGTCGTTCGATGCGGCCATCCTAATCTCCCGGCAGCGCAACCGGGAGTAACAAGGTCGTCGCGAATCCGGGCAGCGGCGGCGTCAGCCAGCGGCGCGCGCGTGCGCGGCCGAGCGCCTGGACCTTGCCGGTTTCCGCGAGCGAATCGAGCGCCCGCTGCACCGTGCGCTGGCTGGCGCCGAGCGCAAGCGCCAGCGCGGAACTCGACCACGCTTCGCCGTCGGCGAGGAGCGCGAGCACGGCCGCATGGCGATCGTCGACCGGGCGCGCGAGGACGACGGTTTCGCGCACGCCGAGCGGTTCGAGCGCGAAGCCGCGCGGCGTCGCGACGACGTTCGCGAGCGGGCGCAGCACCGCCCGCAGCCGGCCGATCTCGACGCGCAGCCGCGCGCGATGCGATTCGTCCGCCTGTTTCGCGCGGAACGCGGCGGCGACGAGCGCGTTTCTCGACACGTCGGCCGGCCACGCCTCGCCGAGCGCACGGGCGAGCACGAACAGCACCGGGCGGCGCGCGAGCGACACGGTCGTGCGCGCATCGCGCACCGTGTGGCGGCACGCGTCGACGACGAGCGCATTCGATTCGAACAGCGTCTCCACTTCGTCGAGCGGCACGAGCCGCGACGTGCCGCGTGCGATGAGCCGGGCGGCCGGTGCGTCGAGCACGCGCGCCGCGGTGTCGACCTCGGCCGTCAGCGCGGCAATGCCGGCGGCGCGGGCGGCCGCGCGGGCACGGGCGAGCGCCGCACGGGCCGCGTGCGTGCGGAGGCGGCGCATCGCGATGCCGGCCGCGATCAATTCATGGGCGGCGCGCGACGCGGGCGGCAGCGGTGCGGGATCGAGATGCGCCAGCAGCCGCTCGGCTTCGTCCAGATGGCCGATCAGCAGCAACCGGCGTACCCCGAGATAGCGGGCATGCGCGGCGTTCGGGCGGTCGCCGTGTGCGTCGAGCGTCGCGCAGGCCGCCTCGAGCGCACGCGTCGGCCAGCGCAGGTCGCGCGACGCGAGCGCGATGTCGGCTTCCGCGACGACGCAGCGCGCCCGTGCAACCGCTTCCTTCGCACCGAACGCACGCGCGGCGCCGCGGACGAGCGAGCGCGCGCGTTCGAAATCGCCGAGCTGCGCGAGCGCGATCCCGCGCAGCGCGAGCGCCGGCGCATCGTCGCGCAGCGCGACGCGGTTCAGCGCACCGAGCGCGTCACCGGCCGCGAGCGCGCGCGCGGCCGCCGTGATCAGCGAATCCATCCGAATCCCGACACAGTTGTCACTCCCTCCGGTCCGATGCCCGGCACTAATCTAGCACCACGCACACGGCCCCGTACGCCGTGCCCGGATACCCATCGGAAGGAGGAACCCGCAATGACGACCCATCTCACCGGAACCCGCGACGAATGGCTGGTCGAACGCCGCGCGCTGCTCGACGCGGAAAAGGCGCTGACGCGGCAAAGCGACGAACTCGCGCGGCGGCGCCAGGCGCTGCCGTGGGTGCGCGTCGACAAGACTTACCGGTTCGATACCGAGGCAGGGCAGGCGACGCTCGACGACCTGTTTCGCGGCCGTTCGCAACTGCTGGTCTATCACTTCATGTTCGGCCCCGACTACAAGGCCGGCTGCCCGTCGTGCTCGGCGCTCGCCGACGGCTTCGACGGCTTCGCCGTGCATCTGGCGCACCACGACGTGACGCTCGCGGCCGTGTCGCGCGCGCCGCTCGCGAAACTGCTCGCGTACCGGCAGCGGATGGGGTGGACGTTCCCGTGGGCGTCGTCGGTCGGCAGCGATTTCAACTTCGACTTCAACGTGTCGTTCACCGAAACGCAGCAGCGCGCGGGCGACGTCGAATACAACTACGCGCGGGCCGGTCACGCGATGGACATGGATCCGCCGCCGGCGCCCGTCGTGCAGTTCGCGGCCACGTGCGGCACCGACGCGGCCACGTATTCGCTCGACCGGCCGGGGATGAGCGCGTTCGTGCGCGAGGATGGCGCGATCTATCACACGTATTCGACCTACGCGCGCGGCCTCGACGGGCTGTGGGGGATGTACCAGTGGCTCGACCGCGCGCCGCGCGGACGCAACGAGGCCGGCCCGTGGTGGCGCCGTCACGATGAGTACGCGCGCGGCTGAGCGGGCCGGCCACGGACGGGCGCGCGCGATGATACGAACGACCACCGGTGAGGCGGCCGCCGATCCGCGCGCATTCGGCGCGGCGGTCGCGGCCGTGTTCGCGGTCGCCGCGTTGGCGACGCTGGCCCAGCACACGTCGATGGCGGCGATGGGCGGCGAGCCGATGACCGGCGGCTGGATGGCCTCGGCCGCCTGGCTGCGGCCGTGCGGCCAGAGCACCGGGCGCGCATTCGCGGCGTTCGCCGGAATGTGGGGCGCGATGACGGTGACGATGATGCTGCCCGTGCTCGCGCCGATGCTCTGGTGCTACCGCCAGCGCATCGGTCCGGCGGCGGCGCGGTCGGCCTGGCTCGTCGTCGTCGCGGGCGCAGGGTACTTCTCGGTCTGGATGGCGCTCGGGGCACTCGTGTTTCCGGCCGGCGCGGTGCTGACGACGGCCGCCGCCCGGCTGCCGGCGCTTGCCCGTGCGATGCCGGTCGCGGCGGGCGTCGTCGTGCTGGCCGCGGGCGCGTTGCAATTCTCCGCGTGGAAGGCGCGCCGGCTGGCGGGTTGCCGGCACGCGGCGGCACATGGCGTGCACCCGTCGCGGGTGGCGGTCGTCACGGCGTGGCGGTACGGCGTGCGCGCCGCGATCCGGTGCGGCGCGTGTTGCGGGAACCTGATGGCCGTCGCGCTGGCGGCCGGCATGATGGATCTGCGCGTGATGGCCGTCGTGACGGTCGCAATCGCCGCCGAACGCGCTGCGTCGATCGGCGGGCGCGTCGCGCGGATCGTCGGTTGCGGGGTGGTGGCGGGCGGCATGGCGATGATCGCCCGTGCGGCCGGGCTGGCGTGAGGCAGGGCGGGCAAGCCGCTTCGGCGGGGCGCCGGGCCGTGCGCGCGGCCGCCGCCGTCGCGGCCGTGTGGCCCCGCCGCGACACGGACACTCGCCGCCCGGCGGCCGGTTGCGCGAATGGCGCGATGCGGCGGTGAAACGAAAGGCGATCGAAAACGAACCGAACGGCGATCCGAACGATTCGGCCCCCGAACGGCCGAAACCGGCTAAGCCGTTGTTCGTGTTGTGAAAATTCGCGGCGCTTCGCGTATAATTCGCTTTTGCGCCCATAGGATTTGCCATGCGTCTGATCCAAAAAGCACTCACTTTCGATGACGTGCTCCTCGTTCCCGCCTTCTCCGACGTTCTCCCGCGCGACACCAGCCTCAAGACCAAGCTGACCCGCAACATCTCCCTGAACATGCCGCTCGTGTCCGCCGCGATGGACACGGTCACCGAAGGTCGCCTCGCGATCGCGATGGCGCAGCAGGGTGGCGTCGGTATCGTCCACAAGAATCTCACGCCGGCCGAACAGGCCCGCGAAGTCGCGAAGGTCAAGCGTTTCGAGTCGGGCGTCGTCCGCGACCCGATCACGGTGCCGCCGCAAATGAAGGTGCGCGACGTGATCGCGCTGTCGCGCCAGCATGGCATCTCGGGCTTCCCGGTCGTCGAAGGCCCGCAACTGGTCGGCATCGTCACGAACCGCGACCTGCGTTTCGAAACGCGCCTCGACGAGCCGGTCAAGTCGATCATGACGCCGCGCGAGCGCCTCGTCACGGTCAAGGAAGGCACGCCGCTCGCCGAAGCGAAGGCGCTGATGCACAGCCACCGCCTCGAGCGCGTGCTGGTCGTCAACGACGCGTTCGAACTGCGCGGCCTGATGACCGTCAAGGACATCACGAAGCAGACCGAACACCCGGACGCGTGCAAGGACGAACACGGCAAGCTGCGCGCAGGCGCGGCGGTCGGCGTCGGTCCGGACAACGAAGAGCGTGTCGAGCTGCTGGTGCAGGCCGGTGTCGACGTGATCGTCGTCGATACCGCGCACGGCCACAGCAAGGGCGTGCTCGAGCGCGTGCGCTGGGTCAAGCAGAACTTCCCGCACGTCGAGGTGATCGGCGGCAACATCGCGACGGCCGCCGCCGCGAAGGCGCTGGTCGAATACGGCGCGGACGCGGTCAAGGTCGGTATCGGCCCGGGTTCGATCTGCACGACGCGGATCGTCGCGGGTGTCGGCGTGCCGCAGATCAGCGCGATCGCGAACGTCGCGGAAGCGCTGAAGGGTACCGGCGTGCCGTGCATCGCCGACGGCGGCGTGCGCTTCTCGGGCGACGTGTCGAAGGCCCTCGCGGCCGGCGCGAATGCGGTGATGATGGGCAGCATGTTCGCGGGCACCGAAGAGGCGCCGGGCGACGTGTTCCTGTACCAGGGCCGCCAGTACAAGTCGTACCGCGGCATGGGTTCGGTCGGTGCGATGAAGGACGGCGCGGCTGACCGCTACTTCCAGGACAATTCGGCGAACATCGACAAGCTCGTGCCGGAAGGCATCGAAGGCCGCGTCGCGTACAAGGGTTCGGTCAACGCGATCCTGTTCCAGCTGGTCGGCGGCGTGCGCGCGAGCATGGGCTACTGCGGTTGCAAGACGATCGACGAGCTGCACGAGAAGGCCGAATTCGTCCAGATCACCGCGGCGGGCATGCGCGAGTCGCACGTGCACGACGTGCAGATCACGAAGGAAGCGCCGAACTACCACGTGGACTGAGCGCCGATGAAACCGCTGCTGCGAGCCGTGCTGATCGTCGACGCCGTGCTGCTGCTGGCGTTCGGCGTGCTGTTCGTGCTGACGCCCTGGCAGGCGCTGTTCAATGCGCTGCAACTGGCGAACATCCAGCCGGCGATGCTCGGCCAGGCGTTCGGCATCGCGCTGCTCGGGCTCGCGTGGCTCGCGTTTCATGCGGCGTTCAACGGTGACCTCACGGCACCCGTCGCGCGCTCGGTCGGCCATGTGTACTGGTTGACCGGCGTGCTGACGGTCGTGTGGTCGATCGGCACCGGCAGCGGGCCCGCGCTCGCGGCCGCCGGCCGGGTGCTGTCGGCCGTGGCCGGGGTCGCGCTGATCGTGCTGGGCCTCGGCGGCGTGCGGCTCGCATCGGCCGTGCGCCGGCGCGAGAAAGCGCAGGCGCTCGAGGCGCGCGCACCGGCGCAGCGGCCGGCCGAACCGGCGATGGCGCCGGCGTCGGCGCCTGCCGCGCAGCGTGTCGAGCCGGTCGTCGGCCGCCCCGTGGCGCCGGCCGGATCGTCGCCGGCCTCGTCCGGTTCCCGCGCATCGTCGGGCGGCGGCGTCGCCCTCGACGAACGCCCGCCGATGCAGGATTGACCGGCGATGCGTCGCGCGTGCCGCCTGCCGCCCGACGCCGCTGTCCATGCTTTTGACGCAGCGCTCGATGCGCTGCTTTTCTTATTCTCTTCATCCCGTCCGCAGCCATGCACGACAAAATCCTGATTCTCGACTTCGGTTCGCAAGTCACCCAACTGATTGCACGGCGCGTGCGTGAAGCGCACGTCTACTGCGAAATCCATCCGAACGACGTGTCCGACGACTTCGTCCGCGAGTTCGCGCCGAAGGCGGTGATCCTGTCGGGCAGCCACGCGAGCACGTACGAAGACCACCAACTGCGCGCGCCGCAGGCCGTATGGGATCTCGGCGTGCCGGTGCTCGGCATCTGCTACGGCATGCAGACGATGGCCGTGCAGCTCGGCGGCAAGGTCGAGTGGAGCGACCATCGCGAATTCGGCTATGCGGAAATGCGTGCGCACGGCCATACGCGCCTGCTCGACGGCATCGAGGATTTCACGACGGCCGAAGGCCACGGGATGCTGAAAGTCTGGATGAGCCACGGCGACAAGGTTGCCGAGCTGCCGCCGGGCTTCGCGCTGATGGCGTCGACGCCGAGCTGCCCGATCGCCGGCATGGCCGACGAGGCGCGCGGCTACTACGCGGTGCAGTTCCACCCGGAAGTCACGCACACCGTGAAGGGCCGCCAGATCATCGAACGCTTCGTGCTGCAGATCGCCGGCGCGAAGCCCGACTGGATCATGAAGAACCACATCGAGGAAGCCGTCGCGAAGATTCGCGAGCAGGTCGGTGACGAGGAAGTGATTCTCGGCCTGTCGGGCGGCGTCGATTCGAGCGTCGCGGCCGCGCTGATCCATCGCGCGATCGGCGATCAGCTGACCTGCGTGTTCGTCGACCACGGCCTGCTGCGCCTGAACGAAGGCAAGATGGTGCTCGACATGTTCGAGGGCCGCCTGCATGCGAAGGTCGTGCACGTCGATGCATCCGACCAGTTCCTCGGCCATCTGGCCGGCGTGACCGATCCGGAAGCGAAGCGCAAGATCATCGGCCGCGAGTTCGTCGAGGTGTTCCAGGCCGAGGCGAAGAAGCTGTCGAAGGCGAAGTGGCTCGCGCAGGGCACGATCTACCCGGACGTGGTCGAATCGGGCGGCACCAAGACGAAGAAGGCGACGACGATCAAGAGCCACCACAACGTCGGCGGCCTGCCGGAAACGCTCGGCCTGAAGCTGCTCGAGCCGCTGCGCGACCTGTTCAAGGACGAAGTGCGCGAGCTGGGTGTCGCGCTCGGCCTGCCGCCGGAGATGGTATACCGCCATCCGTTCCCGGGCCCGGGCCTCGGCGTGCGGATTCTCGGCGAAGTGAAGCGCGAGTACGCGGACCTGCTGCGCCGCGCGGACGCGATCTTCATCGAGGAACTGCGCGGCACGACGGCAACCGCGCAGGATGCGGCTGCCGGCCTGTGCGGCGAGGCCGACGTCGGTAAGAGCTGGTACGACCTGACGAGCCAGGCGTTCGCGGTGTTTCTGCCGGTCAAGTCGGTCGGCGTGATGGGCGATGGCCGGACGTACGACTATGTGACGTCGCTGCGCGCGGTGCAGACGACCGACTTCATGACCGCACACTGGGCGCATCTGCCGTACGCGCTGCTCGGCCGCGCGTCGAACCGGATCATCAACGAAGTGCGCGGGATCAATCGGGTCGTGTACGACATCTCGGGGAAGCCGCCGGCGACGATCGAGTGGGAATAAGCTTTCCGGCCGAAGCGGCATCGGTCTCGCCTGCGTTGTTGCGCATCGTTTGATGTCGCGATAATTCGCAAGCGGGCTGCCGGTTCGGTTGGCGTGCTGCCCCGGTTCACGCGTGGGCAAGAAGCGGCCTGGCGATTGCCAGGCCGTTTTGCGTTAACGCGCGAAGTCGGTCAAGAAGCGCCGTGTTCGCAGTCCCGGACCGGATTCATCACGCACACGCCCGCCCGAGCGACCGCAAATACATCGGCACCTTCGCCTTGTTCGTCACCTGAACCCGCGACATCAACGCGTGATCGATCCGATCCAGCCCATAGGTCCGCGAAATATCCTGCTGCAACCGGCACCACAGATGGCCGGCCATCTCCGCATCGACCATCGCGCGGTGCGCACGGCCCGATTGCGGCAGCCGCAGCATCTCGACCAGGCTCGACAGGCGGTGACTCCGGGCGTCCGGATAGATCCGTCTCGCCACCAGCATCGTGCACGCAAACGCATGGTCGGCCGCCATGCCGAGCAGCCCCAGTTCCGACTGCCAGAAGCGCTTGTCGAAACCGGCGTTGTGGGCCACGACCGCATGCTTGCCGACGAACGCGGCCGCTTCCTTCATGACTTCGGACGCGGGTGGCGCCGCCGCGATCATGTCGTTCGTGATGCCGGTGAGCGCAACGACATCGGACGGGATGCGTCGGCCGGCATTCATCAAACTCTGGAAACGGTCTACGACTTCCCCGTCGCGCAGCAGGATGACCGCAATTTCGGTCGCACGGTCGCCCAGATTCGGCGACAGGCCGGTGGTTTCGAAGTCCAGTACCGCGACGGTTTGCATGGTTGAATTCGGGGGCGTCATCAGAGGGTGTCGAGTTTGGCCCGAGAGGGTAGCATCTTCGGGCGTGCGAACGGCGGATCCGTGGAGCGGCGAGCGGGCCGGCTGCCGATTGACGATAATGAAATCTCGCTCCAGGCCAGTCGGACATGCTGCCGTGACTCAACTGACGCTACCCGGATTCGACGCGCCGCCGCCGGCTCCCGTGCACCGCTTCTTTTTCGCCGTGATGCCGGATACAGCCACGGCCGCGCGCATTGCCGGTATCGCCAAAAGCTTGCAGCAGAAGAAGGACAGCCCGGTGAGCACCGAGCGTCTGCACATCACGCTGGGCTCGCTAGGCGACTTCGCTTACGTGCCGGACGCTGCGCTTGCACGGGCCCGCGCGGTCGCGGACCGCATGGATGGGCCGTCTTTCTCCGTGAGGTTCGACAAGATCATCAGCTTCAACGGGCGGCCCGGTCATCAGCCGCTGGTGCTGACGGGGAAGGCCGGTCTGGAAGACTTGATCGACTTTCGGCGGCAGTTGCGAGATGCGTTGAAACGGGTAGGCGTACCTGTTTTTCCCTCGGGTTTCACCCCGCACGTGACGCTGCTGTATGGCCCGCAGCGGCCCGATGAGTATCGGATCGAGCCGATTGCCTGGACCGCGTTCGACTTCGTCCTGGTCGATAGCTGGCTCGGCAAGTCGCACTACGACGTGTTGGGGCGCTGGCCGCTGGCGACCGGCCGCTCCCCGGGATGATCGCGATGTCGTAAGGGCGGTGCCGTTTCAGCGCATCCGGACCAGGTCGGTGCCGCGTTCCGTGCTGGCCCGGACTCCAGCTCAGTCCCGACCACCCCCGCGATAACGAAGATGAAGCAGCGGATAAGGCCGCCCCTGTCCATCGAGTTCCGATCGTCCGCAGCGCTCGAATCCGAGGCGCTCGTAAAATCCCGCTGCCGCTTGGTTCTGTTCGTTGACGTCGGTCGACAGGTCGGGATGGCGCTTGAGCGCTTCTTCGACCAGCCGTCGCCCGACCCCCGCACCATGGTGGGCAGGATCGACGAACAGCGCTTCCATGTGGCTGCCGTCGAGCAGCATGAAGCCGATCGGGCGATCGGTTTCGTCGACGGCCAGATCGAGCGGCGCGCCCGGCAGAAATGCGACGACTTCGGATTCGATCGCGCGACGGTCGTCGTCGCTCAGGAAGTGATGCGTGGCATCGACGGCGTTGCGCCAGATATCCAGCACGCATGTGCCGTCGGCCTCGGTGGATTGTCGAATTCTGATCATGGTTTGACGTGGGGTGATCCGGCGCTCGGCGGGTAGCGGGCGCCAGGATAGATCGAATGCGTCGCGCGCAGGTAGTGCGCCAGCGACGGCAGTGTGTCAGGCGGATGGTGGCCGCGCGTGGCCTAGCGCCGCAGCCCGCTCGATCGCTCGCCGCGCGACGTCGCGCACGCCGGCGCTCATCGGCAAATCGTCGCGGTCGAGTTCGTCGATGCCGAACCAGCGCGCGTCGAGCGCATCGTCGCCGGCGGCCGGCGTGCCGCGCAGCCATCTGCACAGCACGGCGACCATGACGAAATGCTGGCGCACGGCGCCGTGCGCATCGTAATCGAACGCGTCCAGCGCGGTAAAGGCGTCGAGCGCTTCCACGTCGACCGTCGTTTCTTCCGCGATTTCGCGCACGACCGCATCCGCGAACGGCTCGCCCGGTTCGATCTTGCCGCCGGGGAAGCCCCAGCAGCCTGCATCGGGTGGATTCGCGCGGCGCACGAGCAGCACGTCGCGTTCGCGCAGCACGATGCCGATCACCGCGGGAACGGGGCGCAAGGGCGTAGCGTTGCCGGTTGCGGACATGCCGGTTACGGACGTGCCGGTTGTGGACATGGTCGCGCCTACCTGTCGGTTCGAACGAACGCGGGTACTACGTGTACGCGGCTCATCGCACGTCCCCGGTACGCTGTTCGATCGCGCGGATCACGGCGACCATGTCGGCCGCGCCGTGTCCGGCCCGCTCGGTTTCGCCGTACAGTGCGTGGCAAATGTCGAGCAGCGGCGACGCGATGCCGATGCCGCGCGCGGATTCGGCGACGAGGCGCGCATTCTTCAGCACGTCGGTGATCGCGGCCTGCACCGAGAAATCTGCCGCGACGAGCTTGCCGAGCTTCACGCGCGACACGTCGCTCGCCATCGGGCCGGCATTCAGTACGTCGGCGAAGCGCGCGAGATCGATACCGTGGCGTTGCGCGAAGTGCGTGGCTTCGGTGAGACCGGTGACCATCGTGATCAGGAACAGGTTGACGGCGAGCTTCATCGTCAGCGCCGACGGTACGTCGCCGCACACGAAGCTGTCGCGGCACAGCGGCTTCACGAGCGCGCGGACGGCATCGACGTCGTCCGGCGCGCCGGCCAGCATCACGACGAGCTGACCGGCTTCGGCCGGCTTGCGCGAGCCCGATACGGGCGCCTCGACGTAGCGGCCGGACGCGGCGGCGATTTCGTCGGCGAGCGCGCGGGAATAGTCCGGCGCATTCGTGCCCATGTTGACGATCGTATGCGCGCCGACCCGGGCGGCAAAAGCAGGCGTGCCGCGTGCGAGGGCGGCATCGATTGCCGCATCGTTCGCGAGCATCAGGATCACGGTGCGGCAGGATGCGAATACGTCGTCGATGTCGTCGGCCACGCGTGCGCCGGCGTCGCGCAGCGCATCGTCGCTGCCGTGCGAACGGCTCCACACGACGAGCGGCGTGCCGGCCCGCGCGAGATTGAGCGCCATCGGCGTGCCCATCACGCCAAGGCCGATGAATCCGACTGCGGTTTGCATGGTGCGGCTCCCACGGTAGGTGGCGACGATCGTGGGCGTCAGTATCGCAGCGTTTTCGCATGCCTGCCATCCGGCTCGCGCGAGCGCGCAAGCCGCGTCGTCGTCGCTACGCGAGGTCCGCCAGGTACGGCCACGGATAAATGCCGCGGGCATGGCCGTCGCCGAACACGAAGCGGACACCGTAGCCGAGCGCTTCCACGCCGTCGAGCGTCAGGTCGGGCCGCGCGTCGACGTGGCCGCCGTCGAGCCGGATCTTTCGGCATTCCGCGCATGGGCAACCGCCGCGCAATTGCGCATAGTCGATACGTTGTGACGCGCCGTCGGACCAGCGCAGCGTCAGTGTGCGCGCCGGGTGATCGAGTGCGATTTCGATCGGCGCGATCATCGCGACGCGTCGTCGATCTGGCCGATCGCTATCCGCACGGCCTTGCGGACTTCGGGGTCGCGATCGTCGAGCGCAGCGCTCAGCGCGGGCAGCGTTGCACGGTCGCGCAGTTCGCCGAGCGCGAGCGCGGCTTCCTTGCGCAGGTTGCTGATCGCATGCGAGAGCAGCGCGACGACGGCCGGCGCCGCAGCCGCATCTCGCAATTGCCCGAGTGCGCGCGCGGCGCGCAGGCGCACCTGCCAGTAGTCGTCGTCGAGCGCGGCGACGAGCGGCTCGCGTGCGGTCGCGATGCGCAGCTTGCCGAGCGTGGTCGCCGCTTCCTCGCGCACCTGCCATTCGGCGTCACGCAGCGCCGCGAGCAACGCGGTGACGACGGCGGCGTCGCCCGCCGCCGCAAACCCGATCGCGCCGACCGCGGCGCGCCGCACGTCCGCATCGGCGTCCGTGGTCGCGATGCGGGCGAGCGGCGCCAGCGCGCGGCTGTCCTTGAGCCAGCCGAGCACGACGACCGCCTCGGCGCGTACGGCCGCGGTGCACGCGTCGAGCGCACGCAGCGCGGGCGCGAACGCGCCGGGGTCGCGCAACTCGCGCAAGCCGCGCAGCACGGCGCCGCGTACGAACGGCTCGGGCCGGTCGGCCCATCGGCACAGCACGGCGCCCGATGCCGCGTCCTTCAGTTCGGACAGGCTTTGCGCGGCCGTCGCGCGCACGCTGTCGTCCGGATCGAGCAGCGCGTGGCACAGCGCGTCGACGACATCGGGCTGCTCCCACGCGTCGAGCACGCGCGCGGCCTCGCTGCGTACGTCGGCGGACGGATCGTCACGCAGCGCCGCGACGAACGACGGCACGAGTTCGGGCGCCTCGAGATCGGCGAGTTCGAGCAGCGCGATGCGGCGCACCGATGCGTCGCCTGCGGCGAGGCGCGCGACGAGCGCGGCATGATCGGCGGCCGGCACGCCGGGCAGCGGGAAAGCGGAAGAAGAAGCGGTCATGGAAAAAAGTCGGTACGGTGAATGGGCAGGCACGGGCTCAGGCGGCGTCGCGCAGCAGCGCGAGACAGCGGCGCTTGATCTCGACGAACGCGGGCTCGGTCGTGCTGTCGTCGGTGCGGGGCCGCGCGAGCGGCACGCGGATGTCGGCGACGATGCGTGCGGGCCGCGGCGACAGCATCAGGATGCGGTCGCCGAGAAACAGCGCTTCCTCGATGTCGTGCGTGACGAACAGCACGGTCGTGCCGATGCGCGACCAGATGTCGAGCAGCAGCGTCTGCATCATCCGGCGCGTCTGCGCGTCGAGCGCACCGAACGGTTCGTCCATCAGCAGCACGCGCGGCCGGTTGATCAGCACGCGGGCGATCTCGACGCGCTGCTGCATGCCGCCGGACAGCTGCGAAGGGTAGTGCGCGCCGAAGCCGCCGAGCCCGACGAGTTCGAGCAGCTCGGCCGCCTCGCGGCGGCGCTCGTGCGCGGGCACGCCCTTCATCTTCAGGCCGAACGCGACGTTGTCGATCACGCGCTTCCACGGAAACAACGTGTGCTGCTGGAACACGAGCCCGCGATCGGGATGCGGGCGGTCGACCGGTTCGCCATCGACGACGATCTCGCCGTGCGTGGCCGCGACGTGGCCGGCGAGCGCGCCGAGCAGCGTCGATTTTCCGCAGCCGGACGGCCCGAGCACGCAGACGAATTCGCCGGGCGCGATATCGACGTCGAGCGCATCGAGCGCCGCGAAGCGCGCATGAGGCGGGCCGAGTTCGATCGTCAGCGCACGCACGCCGACACGGCCGGGAGCGGGTGCGGTAATCTCGGCGGTGTTCATGACCGGCCTCCACGCGGCGCGTACCACGGCGTGAGCACCGCGCCGATCCGCTTGACGAGCAGGCTGCTGCCCATCCCGAGCAGGCCGATCAGCGCCATGCCGACCACGATGTCCGGGTAGTTCTGCAGCGTATAGGACTCCCATGTGAAATAGCCGATGCCGTACTGGCCCGCGATCATCTCGGCCGTGACCAGGCAGAACCACGCGGTGCCCATCCCGATCGACAGGCCGGTGAAGATCGACGGCGCGGCGCCGGGCAGGATCACTTCCGCATAGAGCGCGAGGCCGCGCGTGCCGAGGCTGCGCGCGGTCGCGACGAGCCGCGGGTCGACGGCTTCGGCGCCGTGCACGGTATTGAGCAGGATCGGGAACAGCGCGCCGACGAACGTGATGAACATCATGCTCAGCTCGGACGATGGAAACATCAGGATCGCGAGCGGAATCCACGCGACGGCCGGAATCGGCCGCAGCATCTCGAGCGGCGGCAGCAGCGTGTCCTCGAGCGCGCGATAGCGGCCGATCGCGAGCCCGAGGCCGATGCCGGCGAACGCCGCCGCGACGAAGCCGGCCAGCACGCGCGTGATGCTCGCGAACAGATGCATCGGCAGCTTCGGCGATTGCAGGAACGAGGCCAGCGCGGGGCCCACGTCGGCCGGCGCGGGCACGTTCGCGAACGTAACGATGCCGAGCGACAGCCGCCAGTGGACGGCCGCCTGCCACAGCGCGATGCAGGCGGCGAGCGATGCGATGCGCCACGCGCGGCGGCGCATCGGTGTCGGGCGGCGGCGCGCGGCGGAATGCGGCGAGCGGGCGTCGGCGGCGCGCGGTGCGTCGGCGTGACGGCGTTTGACGAGGTCGAGGGTGGCAGCCATGCGGGAGTCCGGTGTCGACGAATGGAAAGAGAAGGGCGCGATGCTCAGCGCGCGGCGAGCGCCTGCGCGGTGACGGTCTTCGCGGCCGCGTAGTCGACCACCGCGCCCGATACCTGCTGCGCGTACGCATCGGCGCCCGACTTCAGCAGGAACGCGGTCAGCACGCCGTGTGCGTCTTTCACGTACCACGCCTGGTCGGCGAACAGCTTCAGGCCGCTGCCGTGGTCGTGCACGAACACCGCGCGCACCTTCGCGGACGGGCCGAGCTTGCCGAGCGCCGCAAAGGCGGCTGCGGGGCTGGCATAGTGACGCACGGCTTCGTCGCCGGCGAGCCAGACCTGCGCGACGTCGTTGAAATCGCGGATCGGCTTGCCGGTCGACGCATCGTTCGCGACGAGCGGCTGCTTGCCGTAGTGTTTCAGCGCCGCGTCGTAGTCGAGCCCGGACGCCTTGAACGCCGCGCGGATATAGCGATCGTCGACGAACGTCGCGGGGTCGGGCGCGGAGTCGGTCTTCTTCAGCAGCTTCAGCGTATCGATCGCCGTCGCGACCGCTTGCCGGTATTCGGGCTTCCACGTCAGGTCGCGGGTCTGGATGCCGAGCGGCCCGTGATACAGGTAGTCGACCGGCGCCTCGATGCCGGTGACTTTCTCGATCAGCAGGCTGTACTTTTCGGGATTCTGCGCGAGCAGGCGGTTCGCTTCGATCGCGGCGCGCAGATAGGCCACCACGATTTCCGGATAGCGCTGCGCGTAGTCCGCGTCAACGAGCGCGCCATGGAAAGTCGGCGCGTGGGTCTGCGCGCCATCGTAGACCTTGCGCGCGATGCCGCGGTACGGGAACAGGTCGGCGAACGGCACGAAGTCCGCATGCGCGTCGATCTTGTTCGCCTTCAGCGCGCTGCCGGCCACTTCCGGCGCCTGCGTGACGATGTTCACGTCGGTGTCGGGGTTCCAGCCCTGGGCCTTGATCGCGCGCAGCAGCATGCCGTGCGCGGTCGACGCGAACGGCACCGAGATCGTCTTGCCCTTCAGGTCGGCCAGCCCGCGCACCGTCGAATTCGTCGGCACGACGATCCCGTTGCCGCTGCCGTCGATGCTGCCGTCGAGCACCGTGATGAACACGCTCTTGCGGCCGGCCTTGCGAAACGCCGCGCCGTTCAGCGCGCCGGGGAAATCGGCCATCGCGCCGAAGTCGAGCTTGCCGGCGACCATCTCGTTGGTCAGCGGCGCGCCGGACGTGAAGTCCTTCCACTGCACGTCGTACTTCACGTCCTGGTACTTGCCGGTGCGCGGCAGGTACTTGTCGAGCAGATGCAGTTCGCGGATCAACAGGCCGCCGGTCGCGCAGTTGATCGTCGTGTCCTGCGTGCCGATCGCGACGCGGATCGTCTCCGCATGCGCGAAACCGGCGGTCGCGACCGCGAGCGACGCGGCGAGCAGGCGAAACATCCGTAGCGTGGTGTTCATGTGTCGTGAGTCCGGTAGGAGGGAAGCGGGGCGCGGGTCGGCGCGCCGTGTCAGCGCAGCAGGTAAGGGATGTCGACCTTGACCGCGCCGGTCGGGCAATCGCGTTCGCACGGCATGCAGTACCAGCATTCGTCGAACTGCATATAGGCCTTGCCCTTGGTGACGTCGATCGCGAGCAGGTCGAGCGGACACACGTCGACGCACACGGTGCAGCCCTTGTCGGCGATGCACAGCGACTCGTCGATCGTCACGGGCGCGCTGCTGCGCTGGAAGATGTCGTGCGGGGTATGGGGCATGGCAAGGTTCCTCAAAGGGCGGCCGCGAGCGGGGCCGGTTCGCGGATGCGCAACTGCGCGTAGGCGCCGCGTTCGTCGTCGGCGAGCGGCACGACGTACGGTTCGACCGGCCGCTTCTCGCTGCGCATCGCGCCCGCGGCGTCCTTGCGCAGCCACGTGTGGCAGAACCATTCGGCATCGTTGCGGTGCGGAAAATCGACGCGGTGGTGGTACAGCCCCCAGCGGCTTTCGGTGCGGAACAACGACGCGCGTGCGGCCATTTCCGCGCAGTCGCGGATCGCGCGCACTTCGGCCGCGCGCATCAGCTCGTGCGGGTTGTCGGCCTTTATTTCTTCGATATCCTCAATAATTCCGTCAAAACGTTGCAGCCCGATTTCCATCTTGCGCGTCACCTTCGGCGGTTGCAGGTAGTCGTTCACCATGCGGCGCAGCTTGTACTCGACCTGCGCCGGCGCCAGCCCGCGCTCGCGCAGCAGCGGCGCGAGCACGCGGGTGCGCTCGGCATCGACCTGTTGGTCGTCCACCGGCGCGTGGTCGCGGCCGGCCACGTCATCGGCCGCGTTTTGTCCGGCGAACCAGCCGTACGTGAATGCGCCGAGCATGTAGTTGTGCGGGACGGCCGCCATGTCGCCGGCTGCGTACAACCCCGGCACGGTCGTCTCCGCGCGTGCGTTCACGTACACGCCCGATGCGCTGTGGCCGCTGCAGAAGCCGATTTCGGAGATGTGCATCTCGACCATCTGGCTGCGGTAGTCGGTGCCGCGCCCGGCATGGAAGCGTCCACGGCTCGGCCGTTCGTTGGTATGCAGGATCTGCTCGATGGTTTGGATCGTTTCTTCCGCGAGATGGTCGAGCTTCAGGAACACGGGGCCGTTGCCGCTCTGCAGTTCCTGGTAGAACTCCCACATCATCTGGCCGCTCCAGTAGTCGCATTCGATGAAGCGCTCGCCCTTGCCATTCGCGGTGAAGCCGCCGAGCGGGCCGGTCACGTACGCGCAGGCCGGGCCGTTGTAATCCTTGATCAGCGGATTGATCTGGAAGCATTCGAGGTTCGCGAGCGCGGCGCCCGCGTGATAGGCCATCGCATAGCCGTCGCCCGCGTTGGTCGGGTTCTCGTACGTGCCCATCAGGTAGCCCGATGCCGGCAGGCCGAGGCGGCCGGCCGCGCCGCAGCAGAGGATCACCGCCTTCGCGCGGATCACGTGGAAGTCGGCGGTGCGGCAGTCGAAGCCGAGCACGCCGCTCGCGCGGCCCTGCGCGTCGGTCAGCACGCGCGTCGCGACGATCCGGTTCGTGATCGCGATGCGGGCGCGCTTCAGTTGCCGGTACAGCACCTTCTTGATGTCGTGGCCTTCCGGCATCGGCAGCACGTACGAGCCCATGTGGTGAACCTTCTTCACCGCGTAATCGCCGGTGCCGTCCTTCTCGAACTTCACGCCCCAGCGGTCGAGCTGCTCGATCGTCGTGAAGCTGTGCGTCGCGTATGCGTACACGGCCTCTTGATCGACGATCCCGTCGTTGGCGATCGTGATCTCGCGCGTGTATTGCTCGGGCGTCGCATGACCGGGAATCACCGCGTTGTTCAGGCCGTCCATCCCCATCGAGATCGCGCCGCTGCGTTTCACGTTGGCCTTCTCGAGCAGCAGCACGCGCAGCGACGGATCGCGCTCCTTCGCCTTGATGGCCGCCATCGGGCCGGCCGTGCCGCCGCCGACCACGACGATGTCGTATTCATGCACATGGGTATTCATCGCGGGTTCCTTGCAGGTTTGCGCGCCTTCTGCCGGTCGACGCGCAACCGGTACTGGAAGGCGTCGCCGCGGAAGTAGAGGTATTCGTAGTCGATCGGCGCGCCCGACGCGTCGTGCGTGAGGCGTTCGATGCGCAGCACGGGGCTGCTTTCCTCGACGTGCAGCGCGTCGACGATTTCGTCGTCCGCGAGGATCGCGTCGATCGACACGTCGGCATGGCCGAGCGGGATGCCGCAGTCGTTCTCCAGGATCAGGAAGATGTCGCGGGTCGCGAGATCGGCGCCGGCGAGGCGCTTGCCGAGCGCTTCCGGCACCCAGGTCTGTTCGAGCGACACGGGTTCGCGGTTCAGCAGCCGCACGCGATGGATCTCGACGAGCGGCGCGCCTTCGGGCACGTTCAGCTTCGCCGCGAGATGGCGATCGGCCTTCACCGTGCGCAGGCTGCGCAACTGGTTGACGATCTCGTAGCCCATCGACGACATCGCCTCGGCGAACCCCTGCAGCGACGTCACATTCTGGAACGCCTTCGGCTTCGACACGAACGTGCCCTTGCCGTGCAGCTTGAACAGCAGGCCTTCCTTCTGCAGGTCGCCGAGCGCCTGGCGCACCGTGATGCGGCTGACGTCGAACATCGCGCAGAGCTCGTGCTCGGACGGCATCCGGCTGTGCGGCGCGTAGGTGCCGTCGAGGATGCGCGCGCGCAGCGTGTCCTTGATCTGCACGTAGAGCGGGGCCGCGGACAGCGGCACGACGTTGGGTGGGGGCATCGGTCAACTTGTTATGACAAGATGGGGCGAGTGTAGCCAGTGCGATGGCGCGCCCCAACCAACTATTTGTGATTTCGAATTTCCGGTTGCGGAAAAGCGGGGCGGCAGGCGGCGCGGCGGGCGGGTGATCCGGCCCTTGCGAGCCGTGCGCAATCGTCGACAATAAAAAAGCGCGGTTTCGTGCGCCGCGCGTGTCGATTTCCCGCTGCGTCGCCCGTCGTATCGATATCGACCGGGCAGTGCGCCGCGCCAGGCGGCCGCCACCCGGCTTCCGCGATTGGCGCAACGAACGAGGAGAGACCCCATGACACGCCACATGCCGGATTCCCGATACCGCTGGGTGATCGTCGCCGCGGGCGGCCTGATGGGCTGCGTCGCGATCGGCGCGATGTTTTCGTTACCGGTGTTCCTGCGATCCATTGCGCGCGATACGGGCTGGTCGATGACCGGCATTTCCGCCGCGATGACGCTCGGTTTCATCGCGATGGCGTTTGCGAGCATGGCGTGGGGCAGCCTGTCGGACCGCGTCGGCACGCGGCCGGTCGTGATCGCGGGCGCCGTGCTGCTGTCGGCGAGCCTGGCGCTGGCGAGCCGCGCGCCGTCGTTGCTCGTGTTCCAGCTGACCTTCGGCCTGGCCGTCGGCAGCGCGACGGCCGCGATATTCGCGCCGATGATGGCGTGCGTGACCGGCTGGTTCGACACGCACCGCAGCCTCGCGGTGTCGCTGGTGTCGGCCGGCATGGGGATGGCGCCGATGACGATGGCGCCGCTCGCCGCCTGGCTCGTGTCGGTGCGCGACTGGCGCACGTCGATGCTGCTGATTGCCGCGCTGGCGGCCGCCGTGATGATTCCGGTGTCGCTGCTGGTGCGCCGGGCGCCCGCGCTCGACGCGGCCCCCGCGCACGCGGCGCCTGCGGCCGGCGGCGCGCCCGCCGCGATGTCGGTCGCAGATGCGCTGCGCTCGCCGCAGTTCATGGTGCTGCTGCTGACCAATTTCTTCTGCTGCGCGACGCATTCCGGCCCGATCTTCCATACGGTCAGCTACGCGGTGACCTGCGGGATTCCGCTGATCGTCGCGGTGTCGATCTACAGCGTCGAAGGGCTGGCGGGGATGGGCGGCCGGATCGCGTTCGGGCTGCTCGGCGACCGCCTCGGCGCGAAGCGCATGCTGGTGGCGGGGCTGCTCGCGCAGGCGCTCGGCGCGCTCGGCTACTACTTCGTGCGCACGCTCGACGGCTTCTACGCGGTCGCGACGCTGTTCGGCTTCATCTATGCGGGCGTGATGCCGCTGTATTCGGTGCTCGCGCGCGAGAATTTCCCGCTGCGGATGATGGGCACCGTGATCGGCGGCTGCGCGATGGCGGGCAGCCTCGGAATGGCCACGGGCCCGGTCGCGGGCGGGCTGATCGTCGATGCGTTCGGCAGCTACGGCTGGCTGTACCTCGGGTCGTTCGCGATCGGGATCGGCGCGTTCCTGATCGCGACGATGTTCCGCCCGTTCGCGAAAGCGCGGCCGGAAACGGTGACAGCGTAATCGGGCCATGCCATCGGATGCGACGGCGGAAGTGGCGGCGGCGGGTGTTTTCGCCGGGTCGACAGGGGCCGATCGTCTCGTCGCGAATTAAAAAAATGGGTCCGGGCAGCGCATGCGTTTGGAAGCGTGCGAACGGCGCTCAGCCTGCTGCGGCGCAGCAGAGCGGCAACTGACGGCGATCGGCGCGCATGCGCAGCGATTCGGCCCCTAAAAAACGCAATATCGAGCATATATTCGAAGGGCCTGTCATACCGGCGTCACCCTGCTAGAATTCGGCCTGCCGCATTGTTCCGATTGACTGATGAGATTGCTTGACGCCCTGGTCGAACAACGTATTGCCGCCGCCGCCGCGCGGGGCGAGTTCGACGATTTGCCGGGTACCGGCGCGCCGCAGGCGCTGGATGACGACCTGCTCGTGCCCGAGGAGGTGCGGGTGGCCAACCGTATCCTGAAGAACGCGGGCTTCGTGCCGCCGGCCGTCGAGCAACTGCGCGCGCTGCGCAATCTGCACGACGAAGTGCAGGCGGTCAGCGACCGTGCCGCGCGTTGCCGGCTGCAGGCGAAGATCCTCGCGCTCGACATGGCGCTGGAATCGCTGCGCGGCGGCCCGATGGTGATGCCGCGCGACTACTGCCGGCGCATCGCGGAACGCCTGTGCGAGCGCGGGCTCGACGACGCGTCCGCCGAAGCGGGGACGATGTGACGTCCGACGCGCTGCACGACGCAGCCCGCTCGGCAGCCGCCCCGGCCGCTGAACCCGTCGCCGATTCTCCCGTTCACGAAGCCGCGCCCATCTCGGCGCGCGACCTCCATTTCATGCGTCTTGCGCAAGCCGCCGCCGAAGAGGCGCGTGCGGCCGGCGAAGTGCCGGTCGGCGCGGTGCTCGTGCGCGGCGACGAAGTGATCGCACGCGGCTTCAATCACCCGATCGGCGGGCACGACCCGTCCGCGCATGCCGAAATGGCCGCGCTGCGCATGGCCGCGCAGCAGCTGCAGAATTACCGGATGCCGGGCTGCGAGCTGTACGTGACGCTCGAGCCGTGCCTGATGTGCGCCGGCGCGATCATGCACGCCCGCATCGCGCGGGTCGTCTATGGCGCGGCCGACCCGAAGACGGGCGCGTGCGGCAGCGTGATCGACGCATTCGCGAATCCGCAGCTGAACCACCACACCGAAGTGACGGGCGGCGTGCTCGCCGACGAATGCGGCGCCGCGCTGAAGTCGTTCTTCGCCGAGCGCCGTCGCGCGTTGCGCGAGGCACGGCTCGCCCGCGACGCCGAATCCGGCGCGTCATAGTCGCCGCCGCCGCGCCCGTCGTTCCGGGCGCGCACGGTTTTCGTGAACCGGACCCGGTTCGGACCCTCTAAGCAGGTTTGACGATCCCGATACCTTTCGCCATGTCCTTCCAGCCCGCCGCGTCCTACACCATCCGCCTGCTGGCGCCGTCCGGCTATCCGCACGACCCCGACGCGATCAACCGCGCGCTCGAGCGCCTCAGCACCGCGCAGCAGCGCATCGAGAACATCGAGGCGACGCAGCGGCGCTTCCAGCGCTTCGGCGGCACCGACGGCGAGCGCGCAGGCGACCTGAACCGCCTCGCGGATCCCGAGCGGCCGCTGCCGGACATCGCGCTCGCGGTCCGCGGCGGCTACGGCGCCGCACGCATCCTGCACGGGCTCGACTATCGCGGCCTCGAGCGCCGGCTGCGCGACCAGCCGGTCGCGCTCGTCGGTCACAGCGACTTCACGGCGATCCAGCTGGCGCTGTACGCGAAGGCGCGCATCAAGACGTTCGGCGGCCCGATGCTGTCGGCCGACTTCGGCGCCGAAACGCCGAGCGACTTCACGATGCGGCATTTCTGGCAGACGCTGACGCAGCCGAGCACGACGATCGTCGCCGACGCACCGCAGGTGCAGGCGGTGAACGTGACCGGCACGCTGTGGGGCGGCAACCTGGCGATCCTCACGTCGCTGGTCGGCACGCCGTACATGCCCGACATCGAGGGCGGCATCCTGTTCATCGAGGACGTCAACGAGCAGCCGTTCCGGATCGAGCGGATGATCTATCAGCTGCATTTGTCGGGGCTGCTCGCACGCCAGCAGGCGCTCGTGCTCGGCCAGTTCACCGGCGCGCGGCCGTTCGAGTACGACAACGGCTACGACATGCAGGCGATGATCGACCAGGTGCGCGCGGTGGTCGGGATTCCGGTCGTCACGGGGCTCCAGTTCGGCCACGTGCCCGACCTGCTGACGCTGCCGTTCGGCGCGCAGGCGCAACTGGTCGCGAATGCGCACGGGTTCCGGCTCACGGTGTCGGACTATCCGCATCTCGGCTGATGCCGGCGCGATCGATCGAAAGGCGGGGTTTCCCGCCTTTTTCTTCATGTAAACACGCAACTAACGGTCCATATTTTTCGTCGACGTCCACGCGACTTTCGCCCGTCTGTGCACCATTTTTGTCAACAAAATGGCCGGGAGGGTATACGACGAGAAGGGCCTCCGTATTGCCTGTCAGGCTTGTCGTGCATGGAATTCGTGCGCATTGCACCGAATGGAGACATGCCGGCGCACGCCGATTGTGCGGAATCCTGCAAAAGAATTGTTGACAATCTTTATGTCCGCCCTAGGATGAGGACCATCACACGATGCAGATCATGAACGAGCCCGATTCCTCTCCGTCCGGTGCAGCCGGTCCCGAAGCGATCGCCGAGCGCATCCGCACGGCGATCCTCGAGCATCGGCTCGCGCCCGGCGCGAAGCTGACGGAGGCGCAGCTCTGCGACGTGTTCGGTGTGAAGCGCGGGACGATCCGCCAGGCGCTCGCGCAGCTCGCGACCGACAAGCTGGTCGACCTCGAGCCGAACCGCGGGGCGTTCGTCGCGAGCCCGACGCTGCAGGACGTGCACGAAGTGTTCGAGATGCGCCGGATCATCGAGCTGGCCGTGGTCGAGCGGCTCGCCACCGGCCCCGGTGCCAGGCGCTTGAAGGGCGTCGCCGCGCTGATCGACAAGGAGCGCAAGGCGTTCGAGCGGCACGACTTCGCCGCGTGGATCCGGCTGTCGGGCGAATTCCATACGGCGCTCGCGACGCTGATGGGCAATGCGACGCTCAGCGAGTGCCTCGAAGGGCTCGTCGCACGCTCGACGCTGATGTCGGCGCTGTACGAATCGCACGGGCGCAGCCCGTGCTCGTGCGACGACCACGACGAGATCCTCGCCGCGCTGGAGGCGGGCGATCCGAAGCAGGCGGTGACGCTGATGGCGCGCCACCTGCAGCATGTCGAACTGAAGATGCTGGACCGGCCCGCGCAAGGGCAGGTCGATTTGCGCGAAGTGTTCGGCGGCGCCTGAGCGGCGACGCGAACCCGGCCGCGCGCCACAGAACGAGCGAAATGCGGGCCCGCGGTGTTTGCCGCGGGCCGCTGGTCCGACTCCGGGCGACGATCCGGAGCGATATCGATGACGGTGGAGCGGCCTTCCGGCCGCGTCAAGGAGAAGTCATGGCTCAGTTCAGTGTGGCGCACGATAGCGCCTATCCGGCGGAAGAAGGCGGCGAGGGCGGCGGTCCGGCGTTGCCGGATGGTTACAGCGAACGTCTGTACAACGAAGATTTGGCACCCCTTAAAAATCAGACATGGGGCTCGTACAACATCTTCGCGTTCTGGATGTCGGACGTGCACAGCGTCGGCGGCTACGTGTTCGCGGGCAGCCTGTTCGCGCTCGGGCTGACGAGCTGGCAGGTGCTGATCGCGCTGATCGTCGGCATCGGCCTCGTGAATGCGCTGTGCAACCTGATCGCGCGGCCGAGCCAGCAGATCGGCGTGCCGTATCCGGTCGCGTGCCGCGCGACGTTCGGCGTGCTCGGCGCGAACGTGCCGGCCGTGATCCGCGGGCTGATCGCGATCGCGTGGTACGGCATCCAGACTTATCTTGCGTCGAGCGCGCTCGTGATCGTCGTGCTGAAATTCTTCCCGCAATGGCTGCCGTATGCGGACGTCCATCGCTACGGCTTCCTCGGGCTGTCGGCGGTCGGCTGGGCCGGCTTCATGCTGTTGTGGGTGCTCCAGGCGTTCGTGTTCTGGAACGGGATGGAGACGATCAAGAAGTTCATCGACTTCGCGGGCCCGGCCGTCTACGTCGTGATGTTCATCCTCGCCGGCTACATGGTGTGGCGCGCGGGCTGGCGCAACATCGGCATCAACCTCGGCGGCGTCAAGTATCACGGCGCGGAAGTGATTCCGGTGATGATCACCGCCGTGTCGCTCGTCGTGTCGTACTTCTCCGGGCCGATGCTGAACTTCGGCGATTTCTCGCGCTACTGCCGCTCGTTCGGCGAAGTGAAGCGCGGCAATTTCTGGGGGCTGCCGGTCAACTTCCTCGCGTTCTCGCTGGTCACGGTGATCACGACGGCCGCGACGCTGCCGGTGTTCGGCGAACTGATCACCGACCCGGTCGAGACGGTCGGCCGCATCGATCATCCGACCGCGGTGATCCTCGGCGCGCTGACGTTCACGATCGCGACGATCGGCATCAACATCGTCGCGAACTTCGTGTCGCCCGCGTTCGATTTCTCGAACGTCGCACCGCGCCTGATCAGCTGGCGCGCGGGCGGGATGCTCGCGGCCGTCGCGTCGATCTTCATCACGCCGTGGAACCTGTTCAACAACCCGGCCGTGATCCACTACACGCTCGACGTGCTCGGCGCGTTCATCGGCCCGCTGTACGGCGTGCTGATCGCCGACTTCTACCTCGTCAAGCGCGGCCGCCTCGTGCGCGACGACCTGTACACGATGTCGGAAAGCGGCAGCTACTGGTACACGGGCGGCGTGAACCGCCGCGCGCTCGCCGCGCTGTTGCCGGCCGCGGTGATCGCGGTGGCCTGCGTGATGGTGCCGGGCTGGCAGGGTGTCGCGAATTTCTCGTGGTTCATCGGCGCGGGGCTCGGCTTCGTGTTCTACCGGCTGCTCGCGAGCGCGAAGGCGTAAGGAGCGTGCGATGAAGATCCGACTGATCAATCCGAACACGACGCAGCGGATGACCGACGCGATGGGCCGCTGCGCGCGCGAGGTCGCGGCCGCCGGCACGGAGATCGTCGCGGTGAGCCCGCCGATGGGGCCGCCGTCGATCGAAGGGTATTACGACGAGGCGCTCGCGACGCCGGGCCTCCTCGCGGAGATCGCGCAGGGCGAGCGCGACGGCTGCGACGCATACGTGATCGCGTGTTTCGGCGATCCGGGCCTGTACGCCGCGCGCGAGCTTGCGCGCGGGCCGGTGATCGGCATCGCCGAGGCCGCGATGCATGCGGCGAGCGTGCTCGCGCCGGGCTTCTCGGTCGTCACGACGCTCGCGCGCACCTGCGGGATGGCGTGGCACCTCGCGGAGCGCTACGGGATGAAGCGGTTCTGCCGCAACGTGCGCGCGACCGACGTCGCGGTGCTCGAACTCGACCGGCCCGGCTCGGCCGCGCGCCGGATCATCGTCGACGAATGCCGGCGCGCGCTCGACGAGGATGGCGCCGACGCGATCGTGCTCGGCTGCGCGGGGATGGCCGAATTCGCGCACGAGATCGAGCAGCAGATCGGCGCGCCGGTGGTCGAGGGCGTCACGGCGGCCGTGAAGTGGGCCGAGGCGCTGGTCGCGCTGCGCCTCGCGACCGCGAAACGCGGCGACTACGCGCGGCCGCTGCCGAAGCGCTACGACGGCGCGTTCGCCCGCTTCAGCCCGTCGGACGGGGATGCGGCGGAACCGGTCCCGAATTTGCCGCAACCGCACATACACACCGTCTGACACGCACTATCTGCGCCGCTGTATGGGCGCGTATGAACCTTTTCGCTACACTGGGCCGTCATCGCATCGGCTTGTGCGGCCGGCCTCCGGCACCGCGCGGTCGATGCGAACCCATTATTTCAGTCCGCTCATTCAGCCCGTTTTCGTTGCACTTCGAACCATGTCACTCGATCCCAACTATCCTCGCGACCTGATCGGCTACGGCCGCCATCCCGTTCAGGCGAACTGGCCGGGGCGCGCCCGCGTCGCCGTGCAATTCGTGCTGAACTACGAGGAGGGCGGCGAGAACTGCGTGCTGCACGGCGATCCGGGCTCCGAGCAGTTCCTGTCCGAAATCGTCGGCGCGGCCGCGTATCCGGACCGCCACATGAGCATGGAGTCGATCTACGAATACGGGTCGCGGGCCGGCGTGTGGCGCATCCTGCGCGAATTCGAGAAGCGCGGGTTGCCGCTGACGGTATTCGGCGTCGGCATGGCGATCGAGCGGCATCCGGAACTCGCGCGCGCCTTCGTCGAGCTCGGCCATGAGATCGCATGCCACGGCTGGCGCTGGATCCACTACCAGAGCATGGCGCCGGAGCTCGAGGCCGAGCACATGCGCCTCGGGATGGAAGCGATCGAGCGCGTGACGGGCGAGCGCCCGCTCGGCTGGTATACCGGCCGCGACAGCCCCAATACGCACCGCCTGGTCGCCGAATACGGCGGCTTCCTGTACGACTCCGACAACTACGGCGACGACCTGCCGTTCTGGATGGACGTCGAAGTGTCGGGCGGCCGCACGTCGCCGCAGCTGATCGTGCCGTACACGCTCGACACGAACGACATGCGTTTCGCGACGCCGCAGGGCTTCAACACCGGCGACCACTTCTTCGACTACCTGCGCGACGCATTCGACGTGCTGTACGCGGAAGGCGACGAGGCGCCGAAGATGCTGTCGATCGGCATGCACTGCCGACTGCTCGGCCGGCCGGGCCGGTTCCGCGGGCTGCAGCGTTTCCTCGATCACATCGAGAAGCACGATCGCGTATGGGTGACGCGCCGTGTCGATATCGCGCGTCACTGGCGTGAACATCATCCGTATCAGCCCAATCATCGAAACGAAGGGAAAGCATGAAGGCGATGCGCTACACGTTGGAGCAACTGAACACGATGGCGCCGAGCGCATTTGTCGCGGCGCTGTCGGGGATTTTCGAACATTCGCCGTGGGTGGCCGAAGTCGCCGCGGGCGAGCGGCCGTTCGCGAGCATCGACGCGCTGCACAAGACGATGTCGGGCGCGGTGGAAAACGGCGGCGAAGTGCGCCAGCTCGCGCTGATCAACGCTCACCCGGAACTGGCCGGCAAGGCCGCCGTGCGCGGCGAGCTGACGGCCGAGTCGACCCGCGAACAGAGCGGCGCAGGCCTCGACCAGTGCACGCAGGAAGAATTCGACAAGCTGCTGACGCTGAACCGCACGTATCGCGAGAAGTTCGGCTTCCCGTTCATCCTCGCAGTGCGCGGTTATGATCGCCACGGCATCATCGCGAATTTCGAGTCGCGCGTGAATCATTCGCGCACCGAGGAACTGCGCACGAGCCTCGACCAGATCTACCGGATCGCGCGCTTCCGCCTCGACGACCTGATCGACGCCTGACACCGCAATACGGCCTGCTGCGTCGCAGCGGCCTGATCGCCTCACTGAAACAAGGAAACATCATGGCTGTTCCGCTTCTCGATCCGAACGCACCCGATTTCACGCGGCGCTACGTGAATCTTGCCGACCCGCGTCTCGGTGCGCAGGCGCTCGAGGCCAGCGACGACTTCTTCGCGCCGAAGGACCGGATGCTGAACCCCGAGCCGGCCGTCTTCATTCCCGGCAAGTACGACGACCACGGCAAGTGGATGGACGGCTGGGAAACGCGCCGCAAGCGTACGACCGGCTACGACTGGTGCATCGTCAAGCTCGCGCGCCCGGGCGTGATCAAGGGCTTCGACATCGACACGAGCCATTTCACCGGCAACTTCCCGCCGGCCGCGTCGATCGAGGCCGCGTTCGTGGCCGACGGCGCGCCGACGCATGCGACCGAGTGGGTCGAGATCGTGCCGTCGACGACGCTGCAGGGCAACAGCCATCACTACGTCGAAGCGCACGACGCACGGGCGTTCACGCATCTGCGCGTAAACATCTACCCGGACGGCGGCATCGCGCGCCTGCGCGTGTACGGCCAGCCGCAGCTCGACTGGGCCGGCGCGAGCGCGACCGAGCAGTTCGACCTCGCGGCGATGGAAAACGGCGGTTACGTGGTGGCCGCGAACAACCAGCACTTTGGCGTCGCGTCGAACCTGCTGCTGCCGGGCCGCGGCGTGAACATGGGCGACGGCTGGGAAACCCGCCGCCGCCGCGAGCCGGGCAACGACTGGGCGATCATCGCGCTCGCGCAGCCGGGCGTGATCCGCAAGATCGAAGTCGATACCGCGTTCTTCAAGGGCAACTATCCGGATCGCTGCTCGATCCAGGCCGCGTACGTGTCGGGCGGCACGGACAGCTCGCTGATCACGCAGTCGATGTTCTGGCCGGTGCTGCTCGGCGAACAGAAGCTGCAGATGGACAAGCAGCACTACTTCGAACAGGACATCGCGTCGCTCGGCCCCGTCACGCACGTGCGACTGAACATCATTCCGGACGGCGGCGTGTCGCGCCTGCGTCTGTGGGGGACGCTCGACAAATGAAGACGCTTGCCATCGAACCGCTGACCAAGGAAGCCTTCGCGCCGTTCGGCGACGTGATCGAAACGGAAGGGGCGAAGCAGATCCCGATCAACCTCGGCACGACGATCCGCTTTCACGATCTCGCGAAAGTCGACGTGACCGATGAAGGCGGCCGCACGCTCGTCAACCTGTTCCGCGGCCAGCCGCGCACGCTGCCGTTCGAAGTGAAGATGCTGGAGCGGCACCCGCTCGGCAGCCAGGCGTTCGTGCCGCTGAACGACCAGCCGTATCTCGTCGTCGTCGCGCCCGCGGGCGATCTCGACCCGGCGAAGATCCGTGCGTTCGTGACGAGCGGCTGGCAGGGCGTCAACTACGCGAAGGGCGTGTGGCATCACCCGCTGATCGCGCTCGGCGGCGTCAGCGACTTCATCGTCGTCGATCGCGGTGGTGACGGCCTGAACCTGAACGAGCAGGATCTGCCGGAATCGCTGTGGCTCACCGAGGATGCACTGGATGCGGTGACGGCCTGAGTCAGGCCGATCCGATCGTCCTCCCGTCGAAACCCGCGCGGCCTGCGCGGGTTTTTTCATGGACGCTCGCCAGCGCGTGAATCAGATGGACGAGGACTGGCGCATCGCGCGCGAACCCTGGCCGCCGCGCCGCCGGGTGGCGACCGGCGCATGCTGCGTCATCAGCTCGGCCACCCAGTCGACGAACACGCGAAGCTTCGCGCTGACGTGCCGGTTCGGCGGGAAGGCGACGTACATCGGCATCGGTTCGAGTTGCCATTGCGCGAACAGCGGCACCAGTTCGCCGTTCGCGCGATACGCGGCGGCCATGTAGTCGGGCAGCCACAGGATGCCGAGCCCCGCGAGGCCGGCTGCGAGGTACGCATTGCCGTCATCGACCGCGAGCACGTAGCGCCCACGCACGTGGACTTGCTCGCCGTCGCATGCCATCGCGAACGGCAGCGTCTTGCCGGTGCGCGCCCACAGGAAGCCGACGACGCGATGATGCGCGTCGTCGAGTTCGGCCGGATGCGACGGCGTGCCGGCGCGCGCGAGATAGGCGGGCGATGCGTACACGCCGAGCCGCAGGTCGCCGATGTGGCGCGCGACCAGCGAGCGGTCGGTCGGCTCGCCGCCGCGCACGACGCAATCGACGTTCTCGCCGATCACGTCGACCACGCGGTCGCTCACGCCCATGTCGAGCTGGATGTCCGGATGGCGCGCATGAAACGCGGGTAGCGCCGGGATCAGGATCAGGCGCGCGAACGGGCTCGGCACGTCCACCCGCAGCCGCCCGCGCGGCGACGCCGACGCCGCGGACAGGCTCGTTTCGGCATCGTCCATGTCGGCCAGCAGCCGCACGACACGTTCGTAGTACGCGGCGCCGTCGGCCGTGACGACGACCTTGCGGGTCGTGCGGTTGAACAGCTTCACGCGCAGCCGCGCTTCGAGCTGCTGCACCAGTTGCGTGACGGTGGTGCGGCTCATGTGCAGCGTGTCGGCTGCCTTCGTGAAGCTGCCGGCTTCCACCACGCGGGCGAACGCCTGCATTGCGTCGAATCGATCCATCGGGTCGGGGCTCCGCGTCGGTCGCAGGATTGTTTGGGATGTTCAAACAGTGTTGGACAGGGTTGCCGGTTTATCCGCCGCGCAACGGTCCTTAAAGTGCCTTCATCGTTGATGCACGGGCTGCCGCCCAAGACCGATGGAGGTGTCGAATGGCAAAGCGTAGCGCAGTTTTTCCGCCGGGTCGCCAGGCGCTGTACGACCGCAACCGGTATTCGCCAGCGCTGCGCGCGAACGGCTTCCTGTTCGTATCCGGGCAGGTGGGCAGCCGCGAGGACGGCTCGCCCGAGCCGGAACTGGGCGCGCAGGTGCGCCGTGCGTTCGACAACCTGAATGCGGTGCTGCGCGCGGCCGGCTGCACGTTCGACGACGTCGTCGACGTGACGGTGTTCCTCGTCGATCCCGAAGCGACGTTCAAGCGGGTCTGGGAGATCGTGCCCGAATACTGGGGCGACGCACCGCATCCGACGCTGACCGCCGTCGGCGTGACCTGGCTGTATGGGTTTCAGTTCGAGATCAAGGTGATTGCGCGGCTGCCGGAGACGGGCGACGCATGAGCATTCGGCGCCTGGGTTTCAGCTTGGCCTGCATCACGGCGCGACGGCCGGCTCGTGTTCATACGCGCGATGCAGCAGCGCGACGAACGACGACGAATCGGGCAGCGTCGCCGTGCCGAGCCGGCGCACCGCGATGGCCGGCGTCCATGAATTCATCACGACGGCGCCGGCCAGTGACGGCAGGTCGGCCGGCCTGACTTCACGGTCGTGCTGCGCGACGCCGAGGCGTGCCAGTTGCCGCCGCAGGATGCCCATCGTGACACCGCCGAGCATGCCGGCCACCGGCCACACGACCGCGTCGCCGGTCCAGAACGCCAGATTCCAGATCGAGCCTTCGCTGATGCGCCCGTGGCGATCGATGAACGCCGCATCGTCGAAACCCCGTGAGACCGCGCGGCGCAGAAAGTGCGTTTTCGCGACTTCGCCGACGTGCTTGATCGCCGGCAGCACGCGCTCGTAGTCGAACAGCGCGAGATCGAGTGGGCCTGCGGGCCCCGACGACGGCGCCGCGGTGCGCACCAGCACGTCGAGCGTTTCATCGGCGCGCGGCGCGACGAATTCGCCGCTCGTCGCATGAACGGTCGCGGTCAGCGACAGCGCCGATGGCGCGTGCTCGAGCGCGGCGTGCAGGAACGTGCGCATTCGTGCGTCGGGCAGCGCCTGCCCGAACAGTGCATTCGATGCTTCGCGCAGCCGGGCGAGATGCAGGTCGAGGCCGCGCACGCGCCCGTCGCGGACCTGCATCGCGGTGAAATGCGCGTGGCCCGCGAAGGCCAGCGCGGCGAGTGCATCCGGCGCGGCGGTCGTGCCGTTGAGTTGAGTGACGGACGGGAACGATACGGCGGTCATCGGCAAATCTCCGGGTTCGGCCGCGGGCACGGGGCGGCGCGCGGCATCTTCAAGAACGGCTATTGTTTGCTCATTGATGGCGTCATGAAAAACGAGTAGTTTTCGGACGGTCATCAAATTCCTTTTGAAGATCGATGGAACGCATGTGGCCCGGTACGCGCGCGCTGAGGACGTTCGATGCAGCGGCGCGGCACCTGAATTTCTCGCGGGCGGCCGACGAGGTCGGGTTGACGCCGGCCGCCGTCAGTCACCAGATCAAGGAAATCGAAGCGCAACTCGGCATGGACCTGTTCGTCCGTACGAGCCGCAGCATCCGGCTGACGCCCGCCGGCGTCGTGCTGGCCGGCGCGGCCGCCGACGCGCTGGCGGGCCTGCAACGTGCGACCGCACGGGCGCGCCGCCTCGCGCGCGAGCAGACCGAACTGCGCGTGTCGGTCGGCGCACGCTTCGCGACGCACTGGCTGCTGCCGCGCCTGCCGCGTTTCAGGGCCGCCCATCCCGCGCTCGAACTCACGTTCGACATCACCGATCGCCTGCGCGATTTCGCCGACGACGATGTGGACGTCGCGATCCGCTTCGGCACCGGGCGTTACCGCGATGCAGGTGCGCAGCGCCTGTTCGGCACGTCGGTCGTCGCGGTCTGCAGCCCGGCGCTGCTGTCGGCCGGGCAGCCGCCGCGCGTGCCGCGCGACCTGCTGCGCTACACGCTGTGCCACGCCGACTGCGAAGTCGACGGCGTGCGCTGGCCGCGCTGGTCGGCATGGATGACGGCAGCCGGGGTCGCAGGTTTCGACGACAGCCGGTGCGTCGCGTTTCCGGATTCCAGCCACGTCGTGCAGGCCGTGGCGGACGGCGCGGCGGTCGGGCTGGCCGAGCCGCACATGATCGTGCGCGATCTCGCGGACGGGCGCCTCGTGCGGCTGTTCGACGTGAGCGTCGACGTGGCGCCGGCGCTCGCGTATCACGTCGTATATCCGGCGCACCTGCAGGATGATCCGCGCATCGTCGCGTTGCGCGGCTGGCTCGCGGACGAAGTCGCGACGGTGCGCGTGTAGCGCGTGCTATCGTGCCCGCAGCGCCACTGCACGACGCCCGCTTCCGGGCGCGATCTTCCGATGAGCCAGCCTGAAAACGACCTCGCGGTCCTGCTGCGCACGATGCGGCCCGAACTGCATCCGGGCGCGTTCGCGTTCATCGCGCTGCCGCACGACGCCGACGTATCGGTATCCGACGTGATCGCGACGTTCCGCGAAGCGGAAGGGCTGACGGTCGTGGTCGACGAGCAGACGGCCGCCCGGCGCGGCTGGCCGGTGCTGTTCCGCGCCGCCTGGATCACGCTCACCGTGCATTCCGACCTCGCGGCCGTCGGCCTCACGGCCGCGTTCGCACGCGCGCTCGGTGCGGCCGGCATCAGTTGCAACGTGATGGCCGCCGCGTACCACGATCACATCTTCGTGCCGTTCGACGACGGCCCGCGCGCCCGCGATGCACTCGTCGCACTGCAGCGCGACGCGATGCGCGGCTGACGCGCGCAGGGCATTCTGAGCGGGCAAAAAAACGGGCCCGTGACCGGGCCCGCGAACGGAGAGGATGGCGCCGGCGCATGACCGTGCCGGCGCCGGGCGGCTTACTTGACCGCGCCGCCCTCGAACCAGGCGGCGAGCTTGGTCCGCTCGTCGTCGGTCATGTGCGTGACGTTGCCGATCGGCATCGCCTTCAGGCGCACGGCCTGGTCGTAGATGCGCTGCGCGTTCTTCGACACTTCGTCCGGCGTATCGAACATCACGCCCGCGGGCGCGCTGCCCATCAGCGTCGGCTTGGCCGAGTGGCACTCGACGCAGCGCTGCTGCAGGATCGGCATGATGTCGTTGATCACGATCTTCGGTGCGTTGGCCGCTTGCGCTTCCGGTGCGACCGGCTTCGGCATCGTCCACACCAGCGCGCCCGACAGCAGCGCGACGCCGCCGATCGGCAGGTACCACAGCTGCTTGCCGCGGTGACGCATCACGAAGAACTGGCGAATCAGCGCGCCGGCCAGCATGATCAGCACGAGCACGACCCAGTTGAACTTGTTCGTGTACGTCATCGCATAGTGGTTCGACAGCATCGCGAACACGACCGGCAGCGTGAAGTACGTGTTGTGCACCGAACGCTGCTTGCCGCGCTTGCCGTAGATCGGGTTCGGCTCTTCGCCCTTGAGCATCTTGTCGACCATCTTGCGCTGGCCGGGGATGATCACGAAGAACACGTTCGCCGACATGATCGTCGCGAGCATCGCGCCGACGATCAGGTAGGCGGCACGGCCCGAGAAGATGTGGCACGCGAGGTACGCCGCGACGACGACGTACAGGCCGACGCAGATGCCCAGCACGCGGTCGTTGGTGCCGAGGATGCGGCACAGCGAGTCGTAGACGATCCAGCCGGCGGCGAGGAAGCCGAGCGCGGACGCGACGGCGACGACCGGGCCCATGTCGAGCACGTTCTTGTCGATCAGGTACGTGTTCGGGGCGAGCAGGTACAGCACGAAGAACAGCGTGAAGCCCGACAGCCACGTCGTGTACGACGGCCACTTCGACCAGTGCAGGTCATCCGGCATTTCCGGCGGGGCGACCGTGTACTTCTGCATGTTGTAGAAGCCGCCGCCGTGGACGTGCCACAGCTCGCCGAACACGCCGCGCTTGCGCTGGTTCGGGTCGGTCGGCGGTTTCAGGCTGTTGTCGAGCGCGACGAAATAGAACGACTCGCCGATCCACGCAATCGCGACGATGACGTGCAGCCATCGCAGCGCGAGGTTCAGCCAGTCGGTGATGAAGCCTTCCATGAAACTCCTCCAGACTCAGATTTTGTCTTGATGCGGGCGCTGATGCGTATGTCAGCTGCCGCGATAGGTGCTGTACGACCACGGCGACACGAGCAGCGGCACGTGGTAGTGCGATGCGGTGTCGGCGATGCCGAAGCGGAGCACGACGCGGTCGACGAAGCGGGGTTCGGGCACCTTCACGCCGAGCGCCGCGAAGTAGTCGCCGGCATGGAATACGAGTTCGTATTCGCCGGCGGCGAGCGCCGCGCCTTCGAGCAGGGGTTCGTCGCAGCGGCCGTCGCTATTGGTCAGCACGGTCTTGATCGCGCGGCGCGATTCGCCGTCCAGCGCGTAGAGGTCCACCTTGATGGCGGCGCCGGGACGGCCGTGCGCCGTATCGAGTACGTGGGTAGTGAGCTTTCCCATTCGTTGTTCCTTGTGTGAATGCGAGGTTCGGCGGCGGCTCGATCCATGACTGTGCGGCGGATCGAGGCTCCACGTCACGTGGCTACATACCCGTCGGCGAGAGTGAAGCGAGCGCCGTGCAGGCATTGTAAAAAGGTTCCCCACGCAAATACGGGCGCGATATCAAAGATAATGCGCCGCGCATGAGCGGCTGTCGACGGCCCGCCGGATAGGGCTTCGAGCGGCGGTTGCGGGCGCCCGGCAGGGCGGCGGGCGGCGTACCATACCGAATCCCTGAAGGGCGGTATTCCGGATCGCGCATTGTGCGCGGCGCGCGCTTGGGCGATCCTCCCGCCGTGCGCGTCGGCCCGTGGCCCGCGCGTACCCCGAAGACGGCGAGCACGCCGGGTAACCGGGCCAGGGCGTTCGAACGGACGCAGGCACCGGGGCGTGCCGCGATTCAGCGTTCGAACGGCTGTGTGACCGCCTCCAGGACAGCCCCTGGAGGCAGACCGACGCGGAGAACGCATGAATCTCGAGCAGCACGCTGGCGCACGCGCGCCGAACCCCTCCTCATCCCGCCCGACGACCCTGCTGGTCAAGCACGCCGACGTGCTCGTGACCATGGACGACACGCGTCGCGAGCTGCGCGACGCAGGGCTCTACATCGAAGACAACCGGATCGTCGCGGTCGGCCCGAGCGCCGAGCTGCCGGACACGGCCGACGAAGTGCTCGACCTGCGCGGCCACCTCGTGATCCCGGGGCTCGTGAACACGCACCACCACATGTACCAGAGCCTCACGCGCGCGGTGCCGGCCGCGCAGAACGCCGAGCTGTTTGGCTGGCTCACGAACCTGTACCGGATCTGGGCGCACCTGACGCCCGAGATGATCGAGGTGTCGACGCTCACCGCGATGGCCGAGCTGCTGCAGTCGGGCTGCACGACGTCGAGCGACCATCTGTACATCTACCCGAACGGCAGCCGGCTCGACGACAGCATCGGCGCCGCGCAGCGGATCGGCATGCGCTTTCACGCGAGCCGCGGCGCGATGAGCGTCGGCCAGCGCGACGGCGGGCTGCCGCCCGATTCGGTCGTCGAGCGCGAACCCGACATCCTGCGCGACGCGCAGCGCCTGATCGAGACCTATCACGACGAAGGCCGCTACGCGATGCTGCGCGTGGTGGTCGCGCCGTGCTCGCCGTTCTCGGTGAGCCGCGAGCTGATGCGCGACGCGGCCGTGCTGGCGCGCGAATACGGCGTGTCGCTGCACACGCACCTCGCGGAGAACGTCAACGACATCGCGTACAGCCGCGAGAAGTTCGGGATGACGCCTGCCGAATATGCGGAAGATCTCGGCTGGGTCGGCCACGACGTGTGGCATGCGCACTGCGTGCAGCTCGACGATGCGGGCATCGGCCTGTTCGCGCGTACCGGCACGGGCGTCGCGCACTGTCCGTGTTCGAACATGCGGCTCGCGTCCGGCATCGCGCCGGTGAAGAAGATGCGGCTCGCGGGCGTGCCGGTCGGGCTTGGCGTCGACGGTTCCGCGTCGAACGACGGCGCGCAGATGGTGGCGGAAGTGCGCCAGGCGCTGCTGCTGCAGCGGGTCGGCTTCGGGCCCGACGCGATGACCGCGCGCGAAGCGCTCGAGATCGCGACGCTCGGCGGCGCGAAGGTGCTGAACCGCGACGACATCGGCGCGCTGAAACCCGGCATGGCCGCGGATTTCGCCGCGTTCGACCTGCGGCAGCCGCTGTTCGCGGGCGCGTTGCACGATCCGGTCGCGGCGCTCGTGTTCTGCGCGCCGTCGCAGACGGCGTACACGGTGGTGAACGGGAAGGTGGTGGTGCGGGAAGGGCGGCTGGCGACGCTCGATCTGCCGCCCGTGATCGAGCGTCACAATGCACTCGCGCACGCACTCGTCGAGGCATCGCGCTGAAGCCGCGCGGCGGCGGCCAGGCCGGGCGCGCCGCCCCCGGCCATCGTCGCCCCGCGCCGTGAAAGCGCGGGCGCGTGCAGGCCGTTACGGCTCGATCAGCGTGCGGGTGGCTTCGGCGACAAGGCTGCGCAGCCAGCGCACTTCGTCGGAGTAATGGCAGCGTTCGTGCCACAGCTGGTAGTACTGCATCGGCGGGAAGTCGAGCGGCGCCGGCACGACGGACAGCGGCAGGAACTTCGCGTAGTGATCGGCGAACAGCCGCGTGGTCGTGAAGATCAGGTCCGACTTCACGAGCACGTACGGCGCGAGGTTGAAGTACGGCAGCGTGACGACCACGTGGCGCTTGAGCCGCTCGCGCGCGAGATGCACGTCGATCGCGCCGCGCTGGCCGACCGAGTACGGCGTCGGCGCGAGGTGCGGTGCGTTCAGGTACTGGTCGAGCGTGAGCCCGCCGCGCTTCGCGAACGGGTGCGTATTGCTCATCAGGCAGACGATTTCGTCGACGAACAGGTTCGACAGGTGCAGTTGCTCGGGCGGCTCGGGCCAGTTGCCAACGACGATGTCGAGCTTGCCGTCTTCCAGCGCGAGCTCGTAGTCGAACGCGGGGCCGAGCGAATGGAACTCGAGCGTCGCATTCGGCGCGGCCTGGCGGAAGCGTTCGACGACGGTCGGGACGAACAGCACGTTCAGGTAGTCGGGGCAGCCGATCCGGTAACAGCGGATCGACGTGGCCGGATCGAAGTTGTGCTGCTGGAACTTGATGCGCTCGATTTCACGCAGCGCGTTCTGCACGGGCTCGAGCAGGCGCAGCCCGTATTCGGTCGGCACCATGCCGGATTTGCCGCGCACCAGCAGCGGGTCGCCGGTGATGTCGCGCAGGCGCCGCAGCGCGGCGCTGATCGCCGGTTGCGACTGGTTCAGTTTGACGGCCGCGCGCGTGACGCTGCGCTCCATCAACAAGGTGTGCAAGACGCGCAAGAGGTACGTGTCGATCGCCTCGCGTTGCTGACTCATGTTATCTCCGGTTTATATGGCTGGGCTGATCGAGGGGCGGGTGGGGTATATCGTTTTTAATATGAACGAAAATCAGCGTCAAGAGATGGATACCCGTGGGCACGCGGCGGCCGGGCCGCGACAAGGGGCCCGAACGGGGTGCAATGCGGGGCGCGCGGCGCCGCACGGCTCCGCATTGCGCGGGTCCGGATCGCGGCGCGGCGGGTGCGGCGGTGCGCGCGTCAGTCGTCGATGCGCATGCCGACCTTCAGCGTGACCTGCCAGTGCACGACCTGGTCGCCTTCGATGTGACCGCGCGTTTCGGTCACCTGGAACCAGTGCAGGTTGTGCAGCGTCTTGCCGGCTTTCGAGATCGCGTTGCGAATCGCGTCGTCGCTCGATTGCCGCGACGAGCCGGTCAGTTCGATCATCTTGTACACGTGGTCGCTCATGATGCCTCCCTGGGACGTTCGCATGATGGGCCGGTGCAAGGCGCGCGCCCGCAACGGCGCCGTGCGTGCCCGGCTTCTTGAGTGATAGGTATGATGGGCGGCAAGTGCAACCCATATCGGAGACGAGGAACATCGTGGAAGTCGGATTTTGCGGACCGGGATTGATGGGCGCGCCGATGATTCGGCATTTGCTGGCGGCCGGGCATCGCGTCAGCGTGTGGAATCGCTCGCGCGAGAAGGCCGAGGCGCTCGTGAAGGACGGCGCGCAGGTAGTCGGCACGCCGCGCGAGCTGGCCGAGCGCGTCGATACGGTATTCGTGTGCGTGCTCGACGGTCGTGCGGTCGGCGACGTCGTGTTCGGCGAGCACGGGCTGCTTTCCGGTGGCGCGAATGCGCGTCGCCTGCAGCGCATCGTCGATCATTCGAGCATTCCGCCTGCCGCCACGCGCGACTACGCGGCGCGCGCGGCCGCGCTCGGGGTCGGCTGGGTCGATGCGCCGGTGTCCGGCGGCGTGCCGGGCGCGCAGGCCGGCACGCTCGCGGTGATGGCCGGCGGCCGCGCGGCCGATCTCGACGCGGTGCGCCCGCTGATCGATACGTATGCGTCGCGCATCACGCACATGGGCGACGCGGGCGCGGGCCAGACGGCGAAGCTGTGCAATCAGGCGATCGTGACCGCGACGGTCACCGCGATCGCCGAGGCGGTCGGCCTCGCGCAGGCGAGCGGCATCGACGCCGCGCGCCTGGCCGAGGCGCTGGCCGGCGGCTGGGCCGATTCGGTGCTGCTGCAGACGTTCGTGCCGCGCATGACGTCGGGCGGCCATCCGCCGATCGGCGCGCTCGCGACGTTCCAGAAGGATGTCGATGCCATCGCCGACGCCGCGCGCGACACGGGCGCGGTGATGCCCGTGTCGGCCACCGTGCAGCAGGTGCTGAGGCTCGGCGCGGCACAGGGGCTCGCCGGCGCCGATTTCGCCGCGTTCATCGACATCGTGCGGCCGAACAACGGCCGTCAACAGGTGTCGTGACGGGCAAGCGGAGCGTGTGAATGGCAGATGGGCCGCCCGGAGGCGGCCCATCGAATGACTGGCGGATCAGCCGAGCGAGCGGGGTGTCGTGTCGCCCGCGTTCTGGCGGCCGAGGCCGCCGCGCAGGCTCGCTTTCGTGCCTGCACCAAACTCGGGCAGGATGCGCGCACGGGCGCGGCTCGCGAAGACGAGGAAGCCGAAGCCGTTTGCTTCGTACCAGTATCCGCCGTTCTCGAGGCCGTCGAGCGGCTGCTCGAGCGCGTTGGCGATCGATTCGATGCAGCGCTTGCGCAATTCGGCGATGGCCGGATAAGGCGGCTGTGCGCCGCGCACGCTGCACAGGAGCACGTCGAGGCCGGGCAGCACATGCGCATAGAGGACGGGTTCGTCCTGCGCGCGGGCGCGGGCAATCTTGGTGTCGAGCTGGGCAAACGGTTTCGAGTGACGCAGGACCGCGAGGAACGACTCCTGGCCATCCTGCGGCGCACGCCGACGTTTTTTCGGGAAGGACATAAACACTCGCCTCAAAAACAATTGCAAGAAATGCGGCACTTTCATGCGACCCACTCCCGGCTATGTACGCCGCATGTCGATCCTTTATAGCACACGAAAATGCTGCATTCGTGCAGTACGACGATCAATGTCTCCCGTCGACCTGCTCGCCATGATCGACACAGCCAGCGTCTTGGCGCCCGTACTGTCGTTTAGTCTCCATCATAGACCTGCTTTTCCCGCGCGTGCATTCGCTCGTCACAAAAAAATGAGATGGGCCGCATGCGGCGGTGCATCGTGTACGCAATAAAAAGGCCCGCACGAGGCGGGCCTGGCGGGCGGAGCGCGTGGCGATCAGCGCTGCTTGAGCGAATCGCGGATCTCGCGCAGCAGCACGGTGTCTTCCGGCGTCGCGGCCGGCGCGGCTTCTTCCGGCTTGCGCAGTTTGTTGATGAATTTCACCATCAGGAAAATGATGAACGCGAGGATAACGAAATTGATCGCCACGGTGATGAACGAGCCGTAGCCGAATGCGGCGACGCCTGCGGCCTGCAGGTCCTTGAACGAGTCGGGATTACCCTTGAACGTCGGGGGGATGGTGCCGAGCAGAACGAACTTGTTCGAGAAATCCAGACCGCCGGTCAGCACACCGATGACCGGCATGATGAGGTCTTTCACGACCGAGTCGACGATTTTCGAGAACGCGCCGCCGATGATCACGCCGACGGCGAGATCCATCACGTTGCCCTTGACGGCGAACTCCTTGAATTCCTTGATGATGCTCATGAGCGGCTTTCTCCTGGTTGGGGGCGAGAGGAGGCGTGCCGCGACGCGCAGGATTGCTTTGCGTCGAATCAGGGTCGGTGGCACGCCGATGGCCGCATGATAGCGAACGTGCCCCATTGCCGGTAGTCCATCTTGAAATGATTGACAAATCCGCGCGTCGGCGCGGCCGGTCATGCAACGGGGCGTGGCGTGCGTGTCAGGGCGTCGACATGCACGTCGACGCCCGGTGGGCAGGGGCTCAGGTGTTGTCGTCGGTCCAGCCGTCGTCGTTGCTGCCGAGGTCCATCCCGCCGCCGCCGTTGCCGTCGCTCCAGTTCGAATCGTCGCCGCGGCCGAAGTCGAAGCCCGGGTCGGCTTCCTGCCGGCGGCGCTCGCCGTCGACGATCACGTCGTGTTCGACCACGCGATCGCGGCCGCCGGACATCGCCTGGCCGAGCAGCACGCCGGTCAGCAGTCCGCCCATCCCGCCGCCGAAACCGCCGCCTTGCTGGATCACGACGGGCGGCTGCTGTTGCGGATAGGGTTGTTGCGGCGGGTAGGGCTGCTGCTGATAGGGCTGGCCCTGGGCGCCCGTCACGCGATCGGCTTCCTGCGCGTACACGGAGCCGCTGCCGTTCGTCGGCGCCGCGGGCTGCGCGGCCGGGTCGGGGCGGCCCTCGACGCGCGCCTTCACGCTGGCGTGACGCTGTTCGAGTTCGTCGACGCGATACGGCGGCACCGGATTCTTGCCGTTCGACAGCGTTTCGACGAGCGTACGCGCGTCGTTCTCGATCGCTTCGAGTTCGCCGGTCAGCGCCGCGGCGCCGGGCGCCGTCGACAGCTTCGCATCGAGCTTGAGCGGCCGGATGTCGTTCAGCACGTCGGTCGCGCGCTTGAGCTGCGTGCGGCGTTCGTCGTCGGCGCGGCCGTTGTCGGCCGTGCGCGCGCGCCGCAGCGTCCAGCGCAGCACCAGCGCGATCACGGCGACGATCAGCCCGAGGCCGATCCACATGCCGGTCGACGGGCCGTGTTTTTCGGCCGGCGCGACGGCGGGGGCGAGCCCCGGCTGCAGCGTGCCGGCCTGCGTGGCCGACGGCGTGTTGCCGCTCACGCGCGCGGCGTCGGCGCGAATGCGCGACTCCGTTTGCGCGAAACGCGACGCGTCGGTGAAGCGCAGTTGCGGATCGAGCGATTTCGCGCGCTGCAGTTGCACGAGCGCATCGGACGCGCGGCCTTCGCGGTCCAGCACCTGCGCATACAGGTAGCGCGCGTGCGCGTTGTTCGGATGGGCGTCGATGACTTGCGACAGCTGCGTGTCGGCGCGTTGCCAGTCACGCTGCGCGATCGACTGCTCGACCTGCTGCAGCGACGGTACCGCGAACGCGGCGGACGACAGCAACATCAGCGAGAGGCCGAGTGCGGCGAGAGATTTCTTCATGGTCGAACCGGGCGCAGGCGCCCGTCTCCTGACGATCGGTTCGCGCCGCGCGCCCGGGCCGGGGCGCGGCGCGGTGGCCCGCGATGGCGGTTACTGCGCGGGCGTATCGAGCTGCTTCTTCAGTGCGGCGAGGCGATCTTCCACCGACGGGCCCTTGTTCAGCGCGGCGAGCTTGTCGTCGAGCGCCTTGCCGCTCGACGTGTCGGCCGAGTTGAGGCGCGCGTCCGAGCGCGCGTTCTGCAACGCGACCTTGTCCTCGAGCTTCTGGAAGTCCTCGGACAGGTTCTTGCCGCCGATGCCGCCCAGCGCGCTGGCGGCCACGTCCTTCGCCTGCGCGATTTCCTGCTTGGCCTGCAGGATGTTCGAGCGCGCATTCAGGTCGTTGCGGCGCTGGCGCATGTCGGCGATCTGCCCCTTCAGCTTGTCGACCGACGGCTCGAGCGTCGTCAGTTCGGCCGCGAGCGCATCGCGCTCGGCTTCCGCGTTCGACTGCGCCGCGAGCGCCTCGCGCGCGAGCGCTTCGTCGCCGCCCTGCAGCGCGCGCTTCGCGCCGTCCTCGTACTTCCTGACCTTGTCGTCGGCCGCATCGCGCTTGCTGCGCTGGGTCGCGACCTGTGCCTCGATCTCGATCAGCGAATTCTCGGCACGGCCGATGCTGTCGTCGAGCTCCCGCACGATCTGCCGTGCGTCGCGCGACGGATCCTGTACCGAATCGGCCGCATCGTTCAGCAGGCCTTTGATCGTGCGCGAAATAGAGTCGAAAAGCGACATGAAATCCTCCGTGGTTGAAAGGCGCCGCGTGACCGCGGCAATGCCCGTCGCGAGCCGGTTCCGGCCCGCGTGAGCCGGCGGATATTACACCACCGGTTCACTTAAATACGGCTTAAACGCGCGAGTTCAAGCGGCGCACGCATCAGGACGCCAAACCTTTCGCGACTGAAAGAAAAATGCCCGCGCGCGCCGTATCGCGTGTCCATCATAGGCCGAGGATGCCGACAATACGTTCCGCAAATCACGGCATTGCGGGAATTTTTACAAAAAATCGCGAAGGCCCCCGGGCGATTTCATTAAAATGCGCTGTCACGTCGCGGGAACGGATCGCCGCGCGGCGGGGTCTGTCGACGTGACAGCCGCATCTCGATGCACCCACTCTGATTCATCCGCTTGCATTTCCGCATGCGTCCGAGGGCGCCACGTACGCCCGCCATTCCGACATGCCAATTATCAAACGACCGCCTTCTTCTTCCGACAGGAACGAGCCCCACTACACGCTGCGCCGTTCGCCGTCCGGAGCCTATTACCCCGATGACGACGATCGCGACGACGGCCGCCGCGCGCAGCAGCGCAGCGGCGGTGGCGGAGGGCGCCGCCGCACGTTCGGCTCGCGCGTCGCGCTGTGGTTCGTCGGCTTGTTCGCGACCCTGGCGGTGGTCGGCGCGCTGATCGTCGGCTACGCGCTGGTCGTGATGGCGCCGCAACTGCCGTCGCTCGACGCGCTGACGAACTACCAGCCGAAGGTGCCGCTGCGCGTGTTCACCGCCGACCACGTGCTGATCGGCGAGTTCGGCGAGGAGCGCCGCAGCCTCGTGCGCTTCCAGGATATTCCCGACGTGATGAAGAAGGCCGTGCTCGCGATCGAGGACTACCGCTTCTACGAGCACGGCGGCGTCGATTTCGTCGGCATCCTGCGCGCGGGCGTGGCCGACCTGATGCACGGCGGCGCGCGCCAGGGCGCGAGCACGATCACGATGCAGGTCGCGCGCAACTTCTTCCTGTCGAGCGAGAAGACCTACACGCGCAAGATCTACGAAATGCTGCTCGCGTACAAGATCGAGAAGGCCCTGACGAAGGACCAGATCCTCGAGCTGTACATGAACCAGATCTATCTCGGCCAGCGATCGTACGGTTTCGCGGCCGCGGCGCGCGTGTACTTCGGCAAGGACCTGAAGGACATCACGCTCGCGGAAGCGGCGATGCTCGCGGGGCTGCCGAAGGCGCCGTCCGCGTACAACCCGGTCGTCAATCCGAAGCGCGCGAAGGTGCGGCAGGAATACATCCTGAAGCGCATGCTCGACATCGGCTACATCACGCAGCCGCAGTACGACGAAGCGATCAAGGAAGAGATCCACGTGCGCACGCCGGGCAACCAGTACGCGGTGCACGGCGAGTACGTCGCCGAGATGGTGCGGCAGATGATGTACCAGCAGTACAAGGACGAAACCTATACGCGCGGGCTGACCGTCACGACGACGATCAACTCGGCCGACCAGGAAGCCGCGTACCAGGCCGTGCGTCGCGGCATTCTCGACTACGAGCGCCGCCACGGCTATCGCGGCCCCGAGGCATCGATCAACCTGCCCGCGGCCGGCGACGAACGCGACGAGGCGATCGACGATGCGCTCGCCGATCACCCGGACAACGGCGACCTGCAGTCGGCGGTCGTGCTGTCGGCGTCGCCGAACGCGGTCGAGGTGCAGTTCGTCGGCGGGGCGACCACGACGATCGGCCCGGCCGGGCTGCGTTTCGTCGCGGCCGCGCTGGGCGCCCGTGCGAACAACACGCTGCGCATCAAGCCGGGCTCGGTCGTGCGCGTGCTGAAGGACGGCAAGACGGGCTGGCAGGTCGTGCAGCTGCCGCAGGTCGAAGGCGCGCTCGTCGCGATTGCGCCGCAGGACGGTGCGATCCGCTCGCTCGTCGGCGGCTTCGACTTCAACAAGAGCAAGTTCAACCACGTGACGCAGGCGTGGCGGCAGCCGGGCTCGTCGTTCAAGCCGTTCATCTATTCGGCGTCGCTCGACAAGGGGCTCGGGCCGGCGACGATGATCAACGACGCGCCGCTGTACTTCCCGCCGAGCGTGCCGGGTGGCACCGCATGGGAGCCGAAGGACGACGACCAGCCGGACGGCCCGATGACGATGCGCACCGGCCTGCAGCGTTCGAAGAACCTCGTGTCGATCCGGATCCTCGCGTCGATCGGCACGCAGTATGCGCAGCAGTACGTGACACAGCGCTTTGGCTTCGATCCGGCGAAGACGCCGCCGTACCTGCCGATGGCGCTCGGCGCGGGCCTCGTGACGCCGCTGCAGCTCGCGACCGGCTACGCGGTGTTCGCGAACGGCGGGTACAAGGTCGACCCGTACCTGATCGCCGAAGTCGACGACGCACGCGGCCAGCCGCTGCAGAGGTCGCAGCCGGTGGTCGCGGGCGGCACGGCGCCGCGCACGATCGAAGGCCGCAACGCGTACGTGATGAACAGCCTGCTGCATTCGGTCGCGACGGCCGGCACGGGCGCGGGCACCAACGCGCTGGGCCGCAACGACCTGCAGGGCAAGACGGGTACCACGAACGATGCGAAGGACGGCTGGTTCGCCGGCTACCAGCAGTCGCTCGTCGCGGTCGCGTGGATGGGCTTCGACCAGCCGAAGAGCCTCGGTAGCCGCGAATTCGGTGCGCAGCTCGCGTTGCCGATCTGGGTGAACTACATGCGCACCGCGCTGAACGGCGTGCCCGAGCAGCAGATGCCGATGCCGGACGGCCTGACCACGATCGACGGGGAGCTGTACTACGCCGATCGCACGCCGGGCAACGGCTTCGTCGCGAACGTCGACATCAACCCGGCGGAGAACGCGATCAGCGCGAACGACGCACTGGGTTCGGCCGGCGCGGCCGGGCTGGCGCCGCCGCCCGTCACGCCGCAGGAGAAGCAGCAGATCATGGACATGTTCGAGAACAGGTAAGCGGACGCCGTGCTTCAGACATGCCGACGGGCGCCTTCGGGCGCCCGTTTTGTCGTGCGCGGCCGGCAGTGGAGCGCGGTGAATCAGAACGACGCGCAGGCCGGCACGATGGCGATGCCGACCGATTGCTGATGGAACCGCTGGACGTATGCCTGCCGGATCGCGGCGAGCCGTGCGCGCGTGTCGGGCGTATCGTCGGCGATGATGCGGATCACGAAGCTGTCTTCGTGCGTGATCCTGTCGGTCGAGCGGTCGCGCCATTGGCCGTGCGTGTCCCAGTAGGTGAGGCCGTCGGGGAAGCGCGGCGTGACCGTGTCGGCGAGGAAGGCCGCGCGTTCGGCATCGGTGACGGGGCCGCGCCCGGCGACGTCGCGCCCGAACAGCAGGTCGGCCTGCAGCATGCGGCTTTCACCCGGTTGCGTGCAGGACGCGGATTGCGCGCCGGCGGTGGACGAGGCTGGCGCCGCGCAACCGGCGAGCAGCGCGAGCACCGCCGTGCATGCGGCCAGCCGCCGCATCTGCCCATTTCGTGACGATCGACCTTCGCGCGCGCAAAACGCTGCGCGCTCAACCACTTGCGTGCGGGTCCGGCGGGTTATCAACAGGGCTGTCAACATAATCTGGGGATAACCCTAGGTTGGTTTGCACGCGCCGAGTCGGGATCAGTGCTGCAGTTTCGCGTGCGCGAGATGCATGCCGAGCGTGGCGGGGTCGGTATTCGTGCCCGACAGCAGCACGCCGACGCGCTTGCCCTGCAGCGTTTCGCGCAGCGGGCCGAGCAGCGCGGCGAGCGCGGCCGCGCAGGCCGGCTCGACCGACAGTTTCAGGTGCGAGAACAGGAACAGCATCGCGGCGCGCAGCGCATCGTCGGAGACGGTGACGATGCGGTCGAGGTGGCGCCGGCACAGCTGGTAGCTGTATTCCTCGGTATGCGGCGCCATCAGCGAATCGGCGATCGTCTGCATCGCGCTCATCTTGATCGTGTGATTGGCCGCGAAGCTGCGGCTCATCGCGTCGGCGCCTTCCGGCTCGACGCCGTACACGTGCACGCGCGGATTCGCGAGCCGCAGCGCGGTCGCCATGCCGGCCGCGAGCCCGCCGCCGCCGATCGGCACGATCACCGCGTCGAGGTCGGGCGTCTGCGTCGCCCATTCGTAGCCGAGCGTCGCGGTGCCGAGGATCGTGTGATAGCCGTTGAACGGATGAATGAAGAAGCGGCCTTCCTCGGCCTCGATGCGCCGCACGAGGTCGAATGCCTGCGATGCGCTGCCCGCCAGCACGACTTCCGCGCGGTACTGCTTGCACTGCGCGATGCGCGTCGGGCTCGCGGTATGGAACATCACGACCTTCGCGCTGCTGCCGAGCCGCATCGCCGCATACGCGACGGCCGCCGCATGATTGCCGGCCGACACGCAGGTGACGCCGGCGTTCTTGCGGGCTTCGTCGAGCGCGAGCAGGTGCGTGAACGCGCCGCGCGCCTTGAAGCTGCCGCTCGCCTGCAGCAGCTCGAACTTGAAGTTGACGTGCGTGCCTTCGAGGGAGGGCAGGTCGGCGCGCTCGAACACGGGCGTGCGCGCGACCCACGGCGACAACGCGAAATGCTGCGCGGCGATTTCGTCGAGCGTCGGAATCGGCTCGCCGTCGATCGTCGTGTGGGCGGTGCCCTGTTGTTCAGTCGACATGACGTGGCGGGTGGCGGAGTGGGCCGACCCGCACACGCGGGCCGGCGTGGCGGGAGGCAGTCAGTGCGCGTCGACCGACATGCTGCGGATGAACTTGCGCAGGAACTGCTCGCAGCCGGCGAGCTGCGCGAGCTCGACATATTCGTTCGGCTTGTGCGCCTGCTCGATGTTGCCGGGCCCGCACACGACGCTCGGAATGCCCGCGCGGGCGAACAGGCCGGCCTCGGTGCCGTACGCGACCTTGCGCTTGTCCTGGTCGGCCGTCAGCGCGCGCACGAGCTGCGTGATCGCGGCTTGCTCGGTCGCGTCGAGGCCGGGCGCCGCGGCGATCTTCGAGAACTCGATCGCGGCGTTCGGATGCTCGCGCAGCATCTGCGGCAGCAGCGTTTCCTGCGCATACGCTTCGATGCGCGTGAAGATCTGCTCGGGGTCGAGGGTCGGCAGGTTGCGGAATTCGAAGTCGAAGCGGCACTCGGCCGGCACCGTGTTGATCGCGTTGCCGCCCTGGATCGTGCTCGTCTGCGCGGTGGTGAACGGCACGTCGTACAGTTCGTCGAACGGGCCTTCGGCGCGGAAGCGCTCGGCGATGTCGCGGATGTGGCAGATGAGGCGCGCCGCATACTCGATCGCGTTGAGCCCCTTCGGCGTCAGCGACGAATGCGCGGCGTGGCCGCGCACGCAGCAGCGGTACGCGTTGATGCCCTTGTGCGCGATGATCGGCCGCATGCTGGTCGGTTCGCCGACGATGCAGCCCGACGGTTGCACGCCGCGCTTCACGAGATCGGCGATCATCAACGGCGCGCCCGCGCAGCCGATTTCCTCGTCGTAGGACAGCGCGAAATGGATCGGCTTCGCGAGCTTCGTCGCCTGCATCTCGGGCAGCAGCGCAAGCGCCGCGCCGATGAAGCCCTTCATGTCGCAGGTGCCGCGGCCGTACAGGCGGCCGTCGCGGATTTCCGGCGCGAACGGGTTGCTGTCCCACTGCTGGCCGTCGACCGGCACGACGTCGGTGTGGCCCGACAGCACGATGCCGCCGTTCGTCGAGCCGTCGTGCGCGGGCACGGTGGCGAACAGGTTCGCCCAGCCGTCGCGCGGATCGTGCGTGATCGTCGACACGATGCCCTTCGCGGCGAGCGCGTCGCGCACCGTTTCGATCAGGCCGAGGTTCGGCACGCGGCTCGTCGTGTCCATCGACACGAGTTGCTTGACCCAGGGCAGGCTGACGAGCGATGCGTCGCCTTCGGTTGCGGCGGACGGCGCCGGCGCGTCGAGAGTGGACATGGCAAAACTCCGTCTGATGAATGGGAAATCATACTCAAAAACGCGCGCGCCCGCCTTCGTCGGGCGCGATGCGGTGCAGCAACGTCGCGCCCGTCAGGATTGCATCAGCGGGCCGCGACGGCCGCCCCCTGTTTCGGGCCGAGCGCGCGCAGCGTTTCCTTGATCGTCGACACGCGGATCGCGAGATCGGGCGAGCGCGTCTCGATGCGCAGCTTGTCCTGGCCCGCGAGCTTGATGTGGCGATGCTTCTGCACCATCTCGATGATCCGCATCGGGTCGATCGGCGGATTCGGCTCGAACTGCAGCCCGATCGCGACCTCGCTCGCATCGATCTTCACGATGCCGAGCGGCTTCGCGGCGATCCGCAGCCGGTGCGTCTCGACGAGCGCGTGCGCCTGCGGCGGCAGCTTGCCGAAGCGGTCGATCAGTTCCTCCTGGATGCCGTCGATCGCGTCGCCGTGCTCGCAGTTCGCGAGCCGCTTGTACAGCGACAGCCGCTCCTGCACGTCCGCGCAGTAGTCGGCCGGCAGGATCGCGGGCGCATGCAGGTTGATTTCGGTCGTCGCGGCGAGCGGGGCGGTGAGGTCGGGCTCCTTGCCGTTCTTCAGCGCCTTCACCGCGTCGTTCAGCATGTCCGTATAGAGCTGGAAGCCGATCTCGTGGATTTCGCCCGACTGCTTGTCGCCGAGCACTTCGCCGGTGCCGCGGATCTCGAGGTCGTGCATCGCGAGATAGAAGCCCGAGCCGAGTTCCTCCATCTGCTGGATCGCTTCCAGGCGGCGCTGCGCCTGCTTGGTCAGCGACTGCGGATCGTGGACCAGCAGGTACGCGTAGGCCTGGTGGTGCGAGCGGCCGACGCGGCCGCGCAACTGGTGAAGCTGCGCGAGGCCGAACTTGTCCGCGCGGTGCATGATGATCGTGTTCGCGCTCGGCACGTCGATGCCGGTCTCGATGATGGTCGTGCACAGCAGCACGTTCGCGCGCTGCGCGACGAAATCGCGCATCACGCGTTCGAGCTCGCGCTCGTGCATCTGGCCGTGCGCGATCACGATGCGCGCCTCGGGCACGAGCGCCTCGAGCATCGCCTTGCGGTTCTCGATCGTCTCGACTTCGTTGTGCAGGAAGTACACCTGGCCGCCGCGCTTGAGCTCGCGCAGCATCGCCTCGCGGATCACGCTTTCCTCCTCGCGGCGCACGAAGGTCTTGATCGCGAGCCGCTTCTGCGGTGCGGTCGCGATCACCGAGAAATCGCGCAGCCCTTCGAGCGCCATCCCGAGCGTACGCGGGATCGGCGTCGCGGTGAGCGTCAGCACGTCGACTTCCGCGCGCAGCGCCTTCAGCGCTTCCTTCTGGCGCACGCCGAAGCGGTGTTCCTCGTCGATGATCACGAGGCCGAGACGCTTGAACTGCACGTCCGACGACAGCAGCTTGTGCGTGCCGATCACGATGTCGACGCTGCCTTCGTTGATCTGCGCGATCGCCGCATTCACTTCCTTCGCGGTCTTGAAGCGCGACAGCTCGACGATGCGCACCGGCCAGTCCGCGAAGCGGTCGGCGAAGGTCTGCGTGTGCTGCTCGGCGAGCAGCGTGGTCGGCGACAGCAGCGCGACCTGCTTGCCGCCCAGCACCGCGATGAACGCCGCGCGCAGCGCGACCTCGGTCTTGCCGAAGCCGACGTCGCCGCACACGAGGCGGTCCATCGGCTTGCCGCTCGTCATGTCGCCGATCACGGCCGCGATCGCCGCGGCCTGGTCGGGCGTTTCCTCGAAGCCGAAGCTTTCCGCGAATTTCACGTAGTCGCGCGGGTCGAGCGAGAACGCGTGGCCTTCGCGGGCCGCGCGGCGCGCGTACAGGTTCAGCAGTTCGGCGGCCGTATCGCGGATCTGCTGGGCGGCCTTGCGCTTCGCGCGCTCCCACTGGCCGGAGCCGAGCGCGTGCAGCGGCGCGCTGTCGGGATCGGCGCCGCTGTAGCGCGAGATCACGTGCAGTTGCGCGACCGGCACGTAGAGCTTGCTGTCGCCCGAGTATTCGAGATGCAGGAATTCGGTTTCGCCTTCGCCGAGATCCATCGACACGAGGCCCATGTAGCGGCCGATGCCGTGCTGCGCGTGGACGACCGGGTCGCCGACCTTCAGCTCGGACAGGTCGCGCACCATCGCGTCGACGTTGCTTGCCTGCTCCTGCCGACGACGGCCCGCGCGGCGGCCGAGCGCGCCGTACAGCTCGGTCTCGGTGACGATCGCATAGCCTTCGCCCGGCACCGCGAAGCCGTTCGCGAGCGGCGCGACGCCGAGCGCGAAGCGTTCGTCGCTTGCAAGCCAGCTCGCGAAGTCGTCGTTCGACGCGGGGCGCAGGTGGTGTTCGGCCAGCAGTTGCAGGATCGTCTCGCGGCGGCCGGCCGATTCGACCGTCAGCAGCACACGCTTGCCCGACGATTCGACGAACGTGCGCAGCGACGCGAGCGGATCGTCCGCATGGCGGTCGACGGTGAGCTCGGGCAGGGCGGTCGCCCAGCCGCCGGCCGGCTGCGCGGGCAGCACGACGCGCGCGAACGGCTTCGCGAACGCGAAGAAATCCTCGTCGGACAGGAACAGCCGCTGCGGCTCGAGGATCGGCCGCTCGCGATCGTGCGCGAGGAATGCGTGACGCTGCTTCGTGTCGGCCGTGAAGCGGCGGATCGACGCGTCGAGGTCGCCGGTGAACACGAGGTGCGCGTCCTGCGGCAGGTAGTGGAACAGCGTGGCCGTCTCGTCGAAGAACAGCGGCAGGTAATACTCGATGCCGGCCGACGGCACGCCGTTGCCGATGTCCTTGTAGATCGGCGCGCGGCTCGGGTCGCCTTCGAAGGTTTCGCGCCAGCGGCTGCGAAACGCCGTGCGCGCGGCTTCGTCGAACGGAAACTCGCGGCCGGGCAGCAGCCGCACGTCGCGCACCGGGTAGAGGCTGCGCTGCGTATCGGGATCGAACGCGCGGATCGAATCGACCTGGTCGTCGAACAGGTCGATCCGGTACGGCAGCGGCGAACCCATCGGGTACAGGTCGATCAGCGAGCCGCGCACGCAGTATTCGCCGGGCCGCACGACCTGGCTCACGTGCTCGTAGCCGGCCAGCGTGAGTTGCGCCTTCAGCTTCGCCTCGTCGAGCCGCTCGCCCTGCGCGAACGCGAACGTGTACGCGGCCATGAACGACGCGGGCGGCATCCGGTACAGCGCGGTGGTCGCGGGCACGAGCAGGATGTCGCAGCGGCCCTCGCCGAGGTCGTGCAGCGTCGCGAGCCGCTCGGACACCAGGTCCTGGTGCGGCGAGAAGGTGTCGTACGGCAGCGTTTCCCAGTCGGGCAGCAGGCGCACGCGCGCGTCGGGCGAAAAGTAGCGGATTTCCTGCGACAGCCGCTGTGCATCGACCGCGTTCGCGCAGATCACCGCGAGGAGCGGCACGTCCTGGCGGTTGTCGGCGAGATAACGGGCGATGGCGAGCGCGTCGGCGGAGCCGTGCGCGCCGTCGAAGGCGAAACGCTGGCCGGGCTTGACGCGGGCAACGGGTGAAGCGGACGGGGTGGAAGCGTTATCTGGCATAGGGACGACAGGGGTGGCGTGCACGGGCGCAGCGCGGTGCGCCGGTCGAGACGAAAGACCTATTATAAAATCCGCTTCTCGATTTCACCTTTCCGGCGTTTCCCTTCGTGACTCCCCGACTTTTCGCCCTGATTCCCTGCGCCGGCACGGGCAGCCGTTCCGGTTCGGCCGTGCCGAAGCAATACCGCACGCTGGCCGGCCGCGCGCTGCTGCACTACACGCTCGCCGCGTTCGACGCGTGCAGCGAATTCGCGCAGACGCTCGTCGTGCTCGCGCCCGACGATTCCCATTTCGACGCCCGCCGTTTCGCTGGCCTGCGTTTCGCGGTGCGCCGCTGCGGCGGCGGCTCGCGGCAGGCGTCGGTGCTGAACGGGTTGCTGGAGCTGGCCGAATTCGGCGCGACCGACCACGACTGGGTGCTGGTGCACGACGCCGCGCGCCCGGGCATCACGCCGGAGTTGATCCGCACGCTCGTCGCGACGCTGAAGGACGACCCGGTCGGCGGCATCGTCGCGCTGCCGGTGGCCGACACGCTCAAGCGCGTGCCGGCCGGCGGCGACGCGATCGCGCGCACGGAATCGCGCGATGCGCTGTGGCAGGCGCAGACGCCGCAGATGTTCCGCATCGGCATGTTGCGCGAGGCGATCCTGCGCGCGCAGCGCGAAGGGCACGACCTGACCGACGAAGCGAGCGCGATCGAATGGGCCGGCCATACGCCGCGCGTCGTGCAGGGCAGCCTGCGCAACTTCAAGGTCACGTACCCGGAAGATTTCGCGCTCGCGGAGGCGATCCTCGCGCGTCCCGCGAACGCTTCCTGACTTTCACCCCATCTCAATCGGAACACGCATGGATTTCAGAATCGGACAAGGCTACGACGTGCACCAGCTCGTCGAAGGGCGCCCTCTCATCATCGGCGGCGTGACGATTCCGTACGAGCGTGGCCTGCTCGGCCACTCGGACGCGGACGTGCTGCTGCATGCGATCACCGACGCGCTGTTCGGCGCGGCGGCGCTCGGCGACATCGGCCGCCATTTCTCCGACACGGACGCGGCGTTCAAGGGTGCGGACAGCCGCGTGCTGCTGCGCGCGTGCGCCGAGCGCGTGAAGGCGGCCGGTTTCACGATCCAGAACGTCGACAGCACCGTGATCGCGCAGGCGCCGAAGCTCGCGCCGCATATCGACGGGATGCGCGCGAACATCGCGGCGGATCTCGGGTTGCCGCTCGAGCGCGTGAACGTGAAGGCGAAGACCAACGAGAAGCTCGGCTATCTCGGCCGCGGCGAGGGGATCGAGGCGCAGGCCGCCGCGCTGCTGGTGAAGCAGGGCGGCTGACGTCCGGCCGTTGCGGCGTGCGGTTCGTGCCGCGCGCCGCGCCGCCGGAATGAAAAATGCCACGCGAATGCGTGGCATTTTCGTTTGCAGCCGCCGCGCGGCTCATGGCCGCGCGGCCGGCTCGCTCATTCGCCTTCGGCGGCGATCACCTGCGCGGCGGCGTTGATCACCGACGCGATGCGGCCCACGTCGCGCAGTTGCGTGACGGTCATCCCTTGCTCGTTCTTCAGCAGCGCATAGTGCGACTTCACGCAGAAGTGGCACTTGCCGACGATCGATGCGGCCAGCGCGTACATCTCGAACTTGCGCTTGTCGACGCCGCCGTGCGTCGCGTACGCGCCCATCCGCAATTCGGCGCGCTGCGTCTTCAGGTCGGCGTCGTCGGCCATCTCGACATACGGATACCAGGTGTTGTTCATCCCCATCAGCGCGGCCGCCGTCAGCACGGCGTTCGTCTCTTCGGGCGACAGGACGCCGGCTTCGCGAATCGTCTTGACGAGCACCGTGCTCTTCGCCGCGATGGCCGCCGCCAGCGCCACGCCGACCGCGTCCGTGCCTTCGAGCGCGAGATCGTGCCGTCGAGGTTCAGGCGAATGTCCTTCGCGTAGTCGGGGATACGTGCCTTAATCGAGTCGATGAATTCCATTGATATCTCCTATGGGTTGGCCGTTAAAAAAGCCCGCAGGCAGAACGCGCGCCGCGGGCTTCGTGCATTGCTGCGCTTACAGCGTTGCGCCGCCGACTGCGCGGTTGCACGGGCAGAGTTCGTCCGTTTGCAGGCCGTCCAGAATGCGCAGGACTTCTTCCGGGCTGCGGCCGACGTTCAGGTTGTTCACCGAAACGTGCTGGATCGTGTTGTCCGGGTCGACGATGAACGTTGCACGCAGGGCCACGCCGGCTTCCTTGTCGCGCACGCCGAGCTGGTCGATCAGTTCGCCCTTGACGTCGCCGAACGAGTAGTGGTTCAGCTTGTCCAGGTCCTTGTGCTCACGGCGCCATGCGAGCTTGACGAATTCGTTGTCCGAGCTGCCGCCGAGCAGGACGGCGTCGCGCTCTTCGAACTGCTTCGTGAGCTTCGCGAATTCGACGATTTCCGTCGGGCACACGAACGTGAAATCCTTCGGATAGAAGTAGATGATCTTCCACTTGCCCGGGAACGACGCTTCGGTGACGGTCTCGAACGCCGACTGGCCGTTTTCCTCGTGATTGTTGAAGCCCGGCTTCGCGGCTACGACGGTGAAAGCTTCGAGTTTATCGCCCACGGTTTTCATGCGGATACTCCTGTGTGAGTTGGGAAGAAGACTGAGTCAAGCTACCTCGGTGCTGCAACGATGATGTGACAGCATGGGTAAAACTATAACACTATTAGCAAGACGCTTCAATAGATTTTGACTAACCACCCTCATAGCTTTTGTCAACCGCCTCGATAGTGTGACGCGCAAGATGCGTGCGTGCGCGTGTCACGCGGTCGCACGCGCCTTGCCGGCGCCGGGGAATTCGAGCGTGACTTCGAGGCCGGCTTCCGGCTGGCGATTGCGCAGGCGCAGCGCGCCGCGGTAGCGGCCGACGAGCCGCAGCACGATCGCCATCCCGAGGCCCGTGCCGTCGGCCTTGGTGCGCGCGGTGTCGACGCGGTAGAACGGCCGCATCACGAGCGGCAGCTGATCCTCGGGGATGCCGGGGCCTTCGTCGCTCACCGACAGCTCGACGCGCGCATGCGACACGCGCGTCTCGAGCGTGATGCGCGAGATGCCGTCCTGCTTGCTCTGGCCGTACTTGCGCGCGTTCTCGACGAGGTTGCCGATCACGCGGCGCATGTCGGTCTCGTCGGCTTCGATGATCGCGCTCGGCGCGAGCCGCGTGCGGATCTCGACGCCGTCCTCGCCCGACACGCGCGCGGCGACTTCGTGCGCGATCGACGACAGGTCGACGGGTTCCGGCTTGCGCTGCGACGGGCGCGCGTAGTCGATGAAGGCCGCGATGATGCGGTCCATCTGTTCGATGTCGTCGACCATCGCGTCCTTGGTCGCCTGGTCGGACGGGCTCATCTCGGTTTCGAGCCGCAACCGCGCGAGCGGCGTGCGCAGGTCGTGCGAAATGCCCGCGAGCATCAGCGCGCGATCGGCTTCGAGCTGTTCGAGGTCGCGCACCATCTGGTTGAAGCTGCGGTTGGTCTCGGCCGCGACGCCCATCCCGCGCTCGGGCAGCGGCTCGGGCGCCTGGCCCGACCCGACCTGGCGCGCGGCGAGCGCGAGCCGCGAGAACGGCCGGTTCACGAGGCTCGTGATGAACGCGGAGCCGAACAGCGACAGCGCGAGCGCGAACAGCCCCCAGCCGGCCCACTGCAGGCCCGTGACGTTGTCGAGCTGGTCGCGGTCGAGCGCGACCCAGTAATCGTCGTCGTCGATCTTGAAGCTGATCCACACGCCGGGAATGTCGTTGACCGACTGCGCGATCACGGTATCGTCGCCGAGGCGGCTGCGGATGTCGTGTTCGATCAGGCGGTTCAGCGATTCGTCGGGCTGCAGCTTGAATTTGTCGGTTTTCTCGCGCGGGTACACGCGCACGCCCTCGTTGCTCTCGAGATCCTGCAGCAGCGCGCGCCGCAAATCGGGATCGGAATAGAGCAGGGCGGTGCGCGTGAGCTTCACGACCGCGACGAGCTGGAGCGCGACGCGCTGCGCACGCGGCTCGCGCTCGATCACGCGAAAGCTCTGGAACCACGCGGCGAGACTGACCGAGATCAGCAGCGCGATCAGCAGGAAGGTGCGCCAGAACAGCCCGCCGAACGCGAGCTGCAGAAGGCGCCGGTCGATACGCATGGGACGGGCCGTGGACGGGGCGAAACCGGGAAGGAAAAAGCTCAGGCGGCGCCGTCCGGGATGAACACGTAGCCGAGGCCCCAGACCGTCTGGATGAAGCGCGGGCTGCCCGGATCGGGTTCGATCAGCTTGCGCAGGCGCGAGATCTGCACGTCGAGGCTGCGGTCGAACACTTCGTATTCACGGCCGCGTGCGAGTTCCATCAGCTTTTCACGCGACAGCGGCTGGCGCGGATGACGCGCGAATACTTTCAGCACCGAGAATTCGCCGGTGGTCAGCGGAATTTCCTGGCCGGACTTCGTCAGCGTGCGCGTGGCGAGATTCAGCGAGAATTCGCCGAACTCGAACACCTCGGTGGTTTCGGACGGGGCGCCCGGCAGTTCGGCCGGCGCCTGGCGACGCAGCACCGCATGAATGCGCGCGACCAGCTCGCGCGGGTTGAACGGCTTCGGCAGGTAATCGTCGGCGCCCATCTCGAGGCCGACGATGCGATCGACGTCCTCGCCCTTCGCGGTGAGCATGATGATCGGCGTGCGGTCGTTGCTGCCGCGCAGCCGGCGGCAGATCGACAGGCCGTCTTCGCCGGGCAGCATCAGGTCGAGCACGAGCAGGTCGAAACGCTCGCGCACCCAGAGCTTGTTCATCGCGGTCGCGTTTTCCGCGACATAGACGTTGAAACCCTGTTCGCCGAGGTAACGGCGCAGCAGATCGCGCAGGCGAGGGTCGTCGTCGACGACGAGAATCTTGGAGGGGTTTTTCGTTTCCATGATCGGCATCTTATCGCGAATGGGAATTGACGCACGGCCGCGTATTTTCGTGCGTTACAGTCGGTTACAAAATTTACCCGTAGTGTCGCGCCGAGTAAAGGCAGGCTATAGAGATTCCTTTACTCGAAGCCGAAATTCGGTAGATACTCCCCTGCACTCCATCTTTCATCTTTGTACACCCGAATTCCGCAGGGTTTTTCAAGTACCAGAGGTAGCCGGTTGCCGCGTGACGAAGGGAACAAATCGACCAAAGAAGCGAGGACGGTCATGCGATCTGCCCGGATTGCACTGATGCTGACGATCGCGCTTGCCGGTCCATATGCGTCGAACTTCGCGTATGCGCAGCGCCCCGAGCAGGGCGCATCGTCGCGCAAGCTGCCGCGCGGCAAAGCGCCGCAGTCCGATCGTGCCGCCGATATGACGGTCCGTTCCGCCGTGCCTCCCGATCTCGAACAGCGCCGCCGCGACGGGCACATGACGCCCGAAGAGCGGCACCTGTTGCGCCAGCACATCGAAGACGCCGTTCGCGAGCTGTACAAGCGCTGACGCGTGTCGTCGTTCGTCTTGCGCGGAAATCTCCGCGCGGAAAAAATTCGTAGCACTTTTGCCGTCAACTTTCAGGCGCCGAATGCCGTTGTACGGGCATCCGCACCGCCGGTGCGTTCCGGGAGTCCATGACGATGAAAGCGAACGCTGCCGCACCGGCGCCGTCGCCTGCGATGCAGGCGACGCTCGATGCCGACGACGCGCTGTTTTTCCTCAGTCGCACCGGTTTTTCTCCCGCGCCCGCCGAGGTCGCGCGCATCGTCGGCATGACGCGCGCGCAGGTCGTGGCCGACACGCTCGGCAATGCGCGACACGAACCCGTCACGACGTGGCCCGACTGGCTCGGCGAGTTGCCGCCGACGCGCGCGCAGCGCCAGGCGCTGACGCCCGACATGCGGCGCGACGAGCAGCGCGAGCGCAATCGCCGCTACGATGCGTTGCGCGCGGCCTGGGTCCACGAGATGGTCGCGACGCCGTCGCCGCTCACCGAGCGCATGACGCTGTTCTGGCACGGGCATTTCATGTCCGGGCAGGACAAGGTGCCGTACCCGCAGACGATGGCCGCGCAGAACGCGCTGTTTCGCCGCGAGGCGCTCGGCAACTTCGGCACGCTGCTGCACGCGGTCGCGAAGGATCCGGCGATGCTCCAGTATCTCGACGGCGCGAGCAATCGCAAGGGGCGGCCGAACGAGAATTTCGCGCGCGAGGTGATGGAGCTGTTCACGCTCGGCGAAGGGCACTACACGCAATCCGACGTGACCGAAGCCGCGCGCGCGATGACCGGCTGGACGGTCGATCCCGACACGTTGCGCTTCACGGTGCGGCCCGAGTGGCACGATACCGGCGACAAGACGATCCTCGGCGAAACCGGGCCGTTCGACGGCGACGGCTTTCTCGACATCCTGCTGAAGCGGCCGGGCACCGCGCGCTTCATCGCCGGCAAGCTGTGGCGCGAGTTCGTGTCCGATACGCCGGAACCGGGCGCACTCGATGCGGTGGCCGAGCGGTTTCGCGCGAGCGGCTACGACATTCGCGCCGCGCTCGCCGCGCTGTGGTCGACCGATGCGTTCTGGGATCCGCGCAACCGCGGCGTGCTCGTGAAGTCGCCGGCGGAATTCGTCGTCGGGTCGGTGCGGCTGTTCGACGTCGCGTACGGCGATCCGCAACTGCTCGCGAACACCGTGCGCACGCTCGGGCAGAACCTGTTCTATCCGCCGAACGTGAAGGGCTGGCCGGGCGGCGCGCTGTGGATCAACAGCACCACGCTGCTGTCGCGCAAGCAGTTCGTCGAGCAGTTGTTCCGCGCGACCGAAACGGTCGGCATGCGGCCGCCGGCTCGCGCGATCGCGCAGCCGCCGAACGCGCGGGCGCATGCGATGCCGGTGACCGATGCGGCGTCCGCCGCCGGCCTGCGGGGCACGCCCGCGAAGCCGGCGCGCGGCGGCCTGCGCTTCGACCTCGAGCGCTGGCTGGCCCAGTATCGTGCACGGCCGCAGGCGATCGCGGGATTGTCGACCGAGCTGCAGTTGCAGCATGCGGTGCTGCAACTCTCGCCGGTCGCGGCGATCGATACGGATTCGACCGGCAGCGCGTATCTCGAGGCGCTGCTGATGGATCCGGCCTATCAACTGAAATGATGCGAACGACGACGAAGCGGGCAGCCGCCGCGGCAAAGGTGCCCGGCGGCGATCCAAAGGATGTGCGATGAACCGACGTGATTTTCTGACGCTGACCGGCGCTGCGGCGGCGGCCGGCGTGTCGATGTGGCAAGCCCCCGCGATGGCGGCCGCCGTGCCGCAGGCCGGGCGGAAACCGGCGGCCGGGTATGCGAACGTGCTGATCCTCGTCGAGCTGAAGGGCGGCAACGACGGCCTCAACACGGTGGTGCCGTATGCGGATCCCCTGTACTACCAGTTCCGGCGCAGCATCGGCATCAAGCGCGACCAGGTGCTGCAGCTCGACGCGCAGACGGGGCTGCACCCGTCGCTCGCGCCGTTGATGCCGCTGTGGCGCGACGGGCAGGTCGCGGTCGTGCAGGGCGTCGGCTATCCGCAGCCGAACCTGTCGCATTTCCGCTCGATCGAGATCTGGGACACCGCATCGCGCTCGGATCAGTACCTGCACGAAGGCTGGCTCACGCGCACCTTCGCGCAGGCGCCGGTCCCGCCCGGTTTCGCGGCGGACGGCGTCGTGCTCGGCAGCGCCGAGATGGGGCCGCTGTCGAACGGCGCGCGCGCGATCGCGCTCGTCAATCCCGCGCAGTTCATCCGGGCGGCCCGGCTCGCCGAGCCGTCGTCGCTGCGCGAGCAGAACCCGGCGCTCGCGCACATCATCGACGTCGAGAACGACATCGTGAAGGCGGCCGACCGGCTGCGCCCGCGCGGCGGGATGCGCGAATTCAGGACGGCCTTTCCGGCCGGCGCGTTCGGCACGTCGGTCAAGACCGCGATGCAGGTGCTGGCCGCGTGCGAAGCGTCCGGGCCCGGCGCGCAGGATGGGGTCGCGGTGCTGCGCCTGACGCTCAACGGCTTCGACACGCACCAGAACCAGCCAGGGCAGCAGGCCGCGCTGCTCAAGCAGTTCGCGCAAGGGATGAGCGCGATGCGCGCGGCGTTGGTCGAACTCGGGCGCTGGAACGAGACGCTCGTGATGACGTATGCGGAATTCGGGCGGCGCGTGCGCGAGAACCAGAGCAACGGCACCGATCACGGCACGGCCGCGCCGCATTTCGTGATGGGCGGCCGCGTGGCGGGCGGCCTGTACGGTGCGCCGCCGGCGCTCGGGCGGCTCGACGGCAACGGCAACCTGCCGGTCGCGGTCGATTTCCGCCAGCTTTATGCGACCGTGCTTGGGCCGTGGTGGGGGCTCGATGCGACGCGCGTGCTGCAGCAGCGTTTCGACACGCTGCCGTTGCTGAAGGCGTGATGCGCGCGGCTCAGCGGCGGCGCGCGGCGCGCCACGCGATCCACAGCTTGCGGATCGGCGTCAGCGCAATGCGCTGGTGCAGCACCTGGTAGCCGTCGCGCGCGATTTCGTCGAGCAGCGCGCCGGCCAGCGCGATCTGCGCGCGCAGCGTGCGCTGTGCACGGCGTTCGGCGGCGGGAATCGCCGCACCGGCCGCCGCGAGCGCGTCGCGCGCGCGGGTCGTCTGGAATTGCAGCAATTCGGTGAAGGCCGGGCTATAGCGACGGTTCAGCAGATCGGCGGCGGTCACGTTGTAGCGCTGCAGTTCGTCGATCGGCAGATAGATGCGGCCGTGGCGTGCGTCGTTGCCGAGTTCCTGCACGAATTGCGCGAGCATCAGCGCGCGGCCGACGTCCTCGGCCCACGGCTGCGGGTCGGTCGGGTCCGCCGAGCTGGCGCGCGCAACCAGCGACGCGAAGGTGCCGCCGACCTGCGCGATATAGCGCTGCAGGTTCGCGAAGTCGAGGTAGCGCGCCTGTTCGAGGTCCATCCCGTAACCGTTGACGAGCGTGCGCAGCGCATCGGCCTCGGCGGCGATCGCCGGGTGATGCTGTGCGAGCGCCTTCGTGACCGGGTGCGACGGTTGCCCGTCGGCGAGTGCCGCGAGTTCCTTGTGCCACCACGCGAGTTTCGTGTGTCCGACGGTCGGATCGCTGGTTTCCTTGACGGTTTCCTCGAGTTCGCGGCGCAGCGCGAACAGCGCGGTCAGGCGCGGCTGCGTGGCGAGCGGCGCCTGGCGCAGCGCGTAGTAGACGCTGGAGCCTGCGGGGGCGGCCTTTTGCTGACAGTAGTCGTCGAAGTTCACGGGCGAAATCGTGTGGGGCGGGTTCGGGGGACGCGCGGCGGCGCGCTGCCGAAACGTCGAGCGCGGCATTCTAGCACCGCGGCACGACGGGTGCCGGCAGGGCGAGACAAGGCCGCACGGATCGGGTAGAATCTCGCGCTCGCCTGATCGGGCGTGCCGGTTTTCGGGCCGGCGTGAAGTCCCGGGCGCGTGGAGCACGCATCTTGCGTCCCGCGCGGTCAGGCGACGGAAATGCGCGTGAGTGGCGAAATTGGTAGACGCACCAGGTTTAGGTCCTGACGCCCGCAAGGGTGTGCCGGTTCGAGTCCGGCCTCACGCACCAGAAGTCGAACGAGCCTCCGTCAGGGTCTCGTTCGCGAAAAAGCGCTGCCGGTCGGCTGACCGCAGCGCTTTTTTATCGTCCATTGATGCCGGTTTTCTCGCCAGGCGTCCGCATTCGCCCGAAAAAACGGCCGCGTGTAATATCGTGCTCACTTTTCATACAAGAAGCACCACGACACCGAGGGGTCGCCGATGAAACGCACCGTCCGCATTCCGATCTCCGTTCTGGCGCTGATGTTCGCCGCGCCGGCCTTCGCCAATACGCCCGCCGACAATGTCGTCTGGAGCGCCAAACCGGCGAAGACGGTCGCATCGTCGTCGGCGTGCACGGCGTACTCGGGACGGGCGATGTCGAGCGGCGAGCCGCTGTCGACGGAGGGTGTGCTCAAAGCGCTCGGCACGTCGCTGGCCGGCGCCGCGCTGGGCGCCGTCGCCGGCGGATATCAGGGCGCAGTCCCCAATCCGTGCCAGCGTCCGGGCCTGTGACGCGCGTGCAGTCGAATCGCCGGGCGCACCGCTTCAACTGACATGCCCGGCTCGACAAACCTCCCCGCGCGTCGCACGACCGCTGCGCTTCGTCGTTTCCGGCGCGCCTATTCCCAGAAGCTGCGGATCGCGACGGCCACGATCACCGGTACCGAGAACACCAGCGGAATCGCGAAATACTGCGCTTCGCGATCGACGACCCAGCTATAGATCACCCACGCCGCACCGATTGCGAACGTGATGAGGCCGACCGTCACGGCGGCGATGTTCAGGGCCAGCTTCGACGGCTGGCGGCGCGTTTTGGCGTTGTCGTTGTTATCGCGCGGGGACGATTTCATCGGAAGAGTGTGGCCTCGGGCCGGAACAGGGGTAAAGCCACAGGAAACCCCATCCGCAAGGATCGCGCAAGGGCCGGCGCGGGCCGGCCCCGTCACGCCCGTTCCCGCGCGTTACAACCCGAACGACGCGGCCAGTTCGTCGAGCAGTTCGCGCTGGAACGCGACGAACCGCTCGCCCGGCTGCTGCGCGATCGCCAGGTCGAGCATCGGATCGGCGACCTCGGTGCGCACGCCTGCCAGTTCCTCGACGATCGCGAGCCCGCAGAACGGCACGTACGCCTCCGAATAACCGCCTTCGTGAACGATCACGAGCCGCCCGCCGCAATGGCGCTGCGCGGCTTGCTTCACCGCGCGCGTCATGAACCGGTAGCTGTCGGTATGCAGCTGCATGCGCGCGAGCGGATCGACCGCGCTCGCGTCGAGGCCGCTCGCGATGACGATCAGCTCGGGGCGGAAGCGCGCGAGCGCCGGCAGCACGATCCGCTCGAACGCATACCGGTACGCGTCGTCGCCGCTGCCGGCGAGCAGCGGCACGTTCAGGTTCGCGCCGATGCCCGCGCCTTCGCCGCGATCGTCCGCGCCGCTGTAGCCGGGCGGGAAACAGCGGTCCTGGTGCAGCGAGATCGTCAGCGTATCCGGATCGTCGTAGTAGATCGACTGCGTGCCGTTGCCGTGATGCACGTCCCAGTCGATCACCGCGACACGCTCGATGCCGTGCTTCGCGCGTGCGGCCTCGATCGCGATCGGGATGTTCGCCAGCATGCAGAAGCCCATCGGGCGGTCGCGCAGGCAGTGATGGCCGGGCGGTCGCGACAGCGAGAACGCATTCGCCGCGCGCTCGCCGACCACCGCATCGACCGCCGCGATCGCGAGGCCGGCCGACAGCGCGGCGATCTCGTAGCTGCCCTTGCCGAATGGCGCGAGATCGCCGAGGTCGCCGCCGTTTGCGTCGCTGAGGGCGCGGAACGCGTCGAGATAGTGCGCCGGATGAATGCGCAGCAGGTCGGCCGTCGTCGCGGGCGCGGCGCCGCGCAGGTCGAGCTGCGCGGCGAGGCCCGACGCCTGTACGAGCGACAGGAAGCGGCGCTTCGAATCGGGCGATTCCGCGTAGCCGGCGCTCGACGGCGGCTGGACCCAGCCGCCGACCGGGAAGAACAGCGCGTGCGTGCCGCCGGTATGCCAGAAAGTGCGTTCGTCGGTGAAAAAGGCAGTGCGATTCATGGAGGCGTGACCTGTCACGGTTGGGAGGAAACGGAAGGGCGTGCGCGGCGATCGATGTGGCGCAGCGCGGCGAACGACACGATCGCGACGGCCGTCGCGGCCACGAACAGCGTGCGCATCGTGCCGCCGGCGTCGAGCATCAGGCCGGCCAGCAGCGGGCCGGCGGCGAGACCCGCGCCGATCACGAAATTGAGCGTCGCGACGAGGCGGCCCGACGTGTCGATCTGCGCGACCGTCGCGAGAATGAACGGCAGCACGAAGGTCCATGCAAACTTGAACGCGAAGATCGCCGCGCTGTAGCCACCGGTATGACGCATCGCGGCGAGTGCGACGAGCGACGCCGCGAGCAGTGCGTAGCCGGCCGCCAGCATCGCGCGGCGCGCAAGCCGGCCGCCCGCGCACGAGGCAAGCGCCGCGCCGGCGATCCCCATCACGCTCGCGATCGCGAGCACGTTGCCGGTCGACTGCGGATCGAGCCCGGCCTCGGCCGCCGCGCGGCTCGCGAACGTCCATACGCTGCCGATCGCGAGATAGAACGTCAGCACCGCGCCGATGGCGAGCACGACGAAGTGTCGCGGCGTTTGCGGCGCGTCGCCGCGTGCGCTGGTCGCAGCCGCGGCTCGCGTGCCGAGCGACGGCGAAAAGCCGCGCGACAGCGGCGCCGCGAGCAGCGCGAGCCCGGCGAGCGCGACGTACAGCGCACGCAGCCCGAACGCGGCGAACACGTGCGGCAACACGAACAGGCCGATCGCGCCCGCGATCAGCTGGCCGACGACCCACAGGCCGTACACGCGGTCGCTGTTGCTGCTCGTCGCGGCGCTCGTCATGCAGAGCACCATCAGCGAACCGCCGCCGAGCGCGGTGACGGCGCGCAGCGCGAGCAGCACGGCAAAGCCCGGCATCCACAGCGCGGTCAGCAGGTTGCCCGCGCCGAACAGCGCGATGGCGAGCGCCGCGATGTGGCGCGCGTCGACACGGCCGAGCCACAGGTACGACGGCACGGTCGCGAGGCTGAACGCGCCGAGTTCGACGAAGAAGTAGGTGCCGATCTGCGACGCGGACAAGCCGAGCTGCGTCGCGAGCTGACCGGCGACGGCGGGCGCCACGAGCAGCAACAACGGTGTGATGGCCGCGAACACGACGAGCGCGACGAGCGTCGAGCGCGCGAACGGCGACGCGTGGCCGTCGGGCGAGAGGGCGGCATCCGGGGACAAGGTCTTCATGGCGGGGTCTCGTGGAGGGAATCAGAACAGGTGGTACATGCCGACCATCGCGCCGAACTGCGACGCGCCGGCAAGCGGTGTCGGGTCGTATTCGTAGACGGTCTGCGAGCTCTGGCCGCTGTTGCGCGCATAGCCGAGGTTCACGTACGCGACGGTGCGTTTCGACAGCGCGTAGGTGGTGCTCGCGATGAACAGCGTCGGGTGGCCGATCGCCGGCGTGCGCGAATCGGTGTGGTACACGCCCGCGTTCAGGCCGATCCCGTTCGACGCCAGGTAGCGCGCGCCGCCCCAGACGATCGTGCGCGCCGCGTCGAGGTCGCCGGTCAGGCGTTCGACGCCGGCATAGACGGTGAGCGGCAGCGTGGCGAACGCATAACGCGCGGCGAGCGTGCCGAGTTCGCGACGCCGCGCGGACGCGTCGTCGGCTGCCGATACCTCGCCGTGCGCCTGGTGCAGCACCGCGCTGACCGACAGGCCATTGCTCGTGTACTGCCCGCCGAGCTCGAGCACGCGTCCGGCGCGCGGATTGCCGGCGACGCCGGAGGTCGCGGCGAGCGCTTCGACGTCGAAGCCGGCGAACGTCGGCGACTGGTATTTGACCGAGTGATCGATGAAGTTCGCGTACATCGGCACGAGCACGCCCTGGCCGCTGTACGACCCGTACCAGAGCGGGTCGTAGAACAGCGTCTTGTCGAACAGCACGCTGAACTGGCGGCCGAGCGTGACGGTGCCGACCGGCCCCGCGAGGCCCACGTATGCGCCGCGGAAGAACGCGTAGCCGGGCACGGTCGCGGTGCCGTCGTTGAGGTTGAGGCCCTGTTCGAGCTTGAACAGCGCGCGCCAGCCGCCGCCGAGATCCTCGTGGCCCTTGATCCCGACCTGCGAAGGCAGGATGCCGTAGTTCTGCAACCGCACGGCCGAACGATGCCCGTCGGCGTGCGTCACGTATTGCACGCCGGCGTCGAGCGCGCCGTACAGCGTGAGGGCGGACTGCGCGTGCGCGGCGGCGTTGCAGGCGGCCAGCGTCGCGGCGGCCGCGGCCGTGCGGATGAAGCGGGGTGTCGTCACGTGGGGTTCTCCATACCGTGCTGCATCGGTTTGTCGTTGGTGTTGTCGCGACGCAGTGTCCGCAGCGGGAAAACAGTCGAACAGTCGTCCAGATGAACGGTGCGGAAAACCCGCGGTGCACGGCATGTGCGCCGCGCGATGCCGTCGCGCGCCGTGCTGCGCAGCAGCAACGGGCGGCGCACCGTTCAAATGGATGGGGCTGGCGCGCGTTCCGGCGCCGTGGCCCGCCAAAAAAGCCGCTGGCTATAATCGGCCGGTGTCGTTGCGCACATCAGCAGCCCGACCGGGCAGGGGAGTGGAAGGTGAGGATCACGACGGATATCGGGCAGGATCTCGACGCGCTGCGCGACGTGCCGGCCGCCATCGTCCTCGACGAGTTCGCGTGGCCGCCGCTGCCGTCCCGGCGCGCCGACTTCGACGGCGTCACGCGCGGCGACGCAGCGCAGCGCGAACTCGGGCTGATGCTGCTCGACCTGTACGCGGTGGCCGCGCAGTCCGGCATCGGCGAATTCGAATGCCGGTTCTTTTCGCTGCTGCAGGCGCTCATGCCGTTCGATGCGGCGTGGACGGGCGTCGCGACCCATGTGCCGACCGGCCCGGTGATGCACAACAGCTTTTTGTACCAGTTGCCGCATGCGTTCTTCACCGACTGGAAGCGCGTGCGCGATTGCGACCCGCTGGCGCACCGCACGTTGCATGGCGCGCACGGCCGCGCGGTGCGGCTGACGGTCGTCGAGCCGGGGCTCGATGCGCGGTTTCGCGACTGGTGCGTGAAGTACGGGCTCGCGCAGCTGATGTGCGTGTGTACGCTCGATCGCCGCTTCGGCCTGACGACGTTCATGTCGATCTACCGCCAGGGCCTGAACCGGCCGTTCAGCGACGACGACGCGCGACGTTTCGAGGAAGTGATCCCGCATCTGGCCGCCGCGCTGACGATCAATCGCGCGGCTCAACTCACGCGCGAGCGCGCCGACACGGTCGCGCCGGCAGCGCGGGCGCTGTGCGACAACTTTGGGGTGCTGCACCATGCCGATCACGGTTTCGACGACGTGCTGCGCACCGAATGGCCGTCGTGGGCCGGCGCGCGCGTGCCGGAGCCGCTCGTCGCGCACCTGCGGCGCCAGTCGGGCCAGCCGTTCGTCGGCGACGCGCTGCGCATCCAGTGCGTGCCGGTCGCGGGGCTGTTCCAGATCGAGGCGCGGCCGCGCTCGCTGCTCGACCGGCTGAGCCCGCGCGAACTCGCGGCGATCCGCTATTACGGCGCCGGGCGTTCGCACAAGGAGGTCGCGCAGCAGATGGCGATCTCGCCGACGACCGTGCGTCACTACCTGCGCTGCGCGTACCGCAAGCTCGGGATGCATGACAAGAGCCAGATCGCCGGCGTGCTGGGCGCGACGGGCGGCGCAACCGACGACGAGGCGGTGGAAGCCGGCGGCGTGCCGCGCTGAGGCGAACGAACGCGTGGGCCGCGTGGTGCGCGGTATGCTGCCCGAATGGTTGTGCCCGCAACCATTGAGCGTTATGCTCGTCAGCTTCCAGGAGACGGAATGCCATCATGAACGACACGAATTCAGGGTCGGTGCGCGCGGCGGTGGTCGGCGTCGGCGCGATCGGCGGTCTGCTCGCGGCCGCGCTGTCGCGAGCCGGCATGACCGTGAGCGCGTACGCGCGCGGCGCGACGCTCGATGCGCTGAATACGCACGGCGTGCGCGTGATCGACGAGGCGGGCGCAATCTCGTCGGTGCCGGTGCGCGCCAGCGACGATGCGGCCGCGCTCGGCGTGCAGGACTACGTGGTGATCGCGCTGAAGGCGCAGGCGCTGCCCGCGCTGGCCGGGCGCATTGCGCCGCTGGTCGGGCCGGACACCGTGATCGTCGCGGCGATGAACGGGCTGCCATGGTGGTTCACGCACGGGCTCGGAGGCGCGATCGACGGCGTGCCGCTCGATGCGGTCGATCCGGCCGGCGCGGTGTCGGCCGCGTTGCCGCCGGCGCAGGCGATCGGCTGCGTCGTGCACCTGTCGTCGAGTACCGACGCGCCCGGCGTCGTGCGTCGCGGGCGCGGCAACCGGCTGATCGTCGGCACGCCCGATCCGCGGCTCGACATGGCCACGGCGCGGTTCGCCGCGGCGCTCGCGGCGGGCGGTTTCGACGTCGAGTCGACGCGCGCGATCCGGACCGAGATCTGGACGAAGCTGTGGGGCAACATGAACATGAACCCGTTGAGCGCGCTGACCGGGTCGACGGCCGAGCAGTTGCTCGACGATCTGTTCACGCAGGATCTCGCGCTGCGGATGATGGAGGAGGCGGCCGCGATCGGTGCGAAGCTCGGCCTGTCCACCGGGATGAGCGGCCCCGAGCGGATCGCGGTCACGCGCAAGCTCGGCGCGTTCAAGACGTCGATGCTCCAGGATTTCGAGGCGGGGCGCTCGCTCGAGATCGGGCCGATCCTCGGCGTGTTTCCGGAGCTCGGCCGCAAGCTTGGCGTGCCGACGCCGTATTGCGACGCGGTGCTGGGGTTGTTGCGCCAGCGCGCGACGAACAGCGGGTTGTAGCGCGACGAGGCCGCTGAATGCGCGGCCGCCGCCGGTAACGTGGCAACACGCACTTCACGCGATGCCGCCGCATGATGCAAAACGGGCCGCCCGGATTGCGCGTGACGCGACCCGGGCGGCCTGTCTGATTCGTCGGATCAATGCTGCGCGCAGCACCCGGCCATCGCGCGATGCCGGGCCGGCGCGCGGCTCAGTCGTCGCGTTCGGTCGCGTGCGCGACGACCTTGTCGAGCAGCCGCTCGAACGTCTGGCGCTCGCTGTCGGACAGGCACGCGAGCAAGCCGTCGTTCCACTTGCGCACGATCGGCATGATCTTGCGATGCAGCGCCCGGCCGTCGGTGGTCAGCGCGATCAGCACGATCCGGCCGTCCTCGTCGCTCGCGCTGCGCTCGAGCAGCCCCTGGCGCAGCAGTGCTTCGGCCGCGCGGCTCGCCTGGCTCTTGTCGAGGTTGGTGTGGCGCGCGAGATCCATGATCGAGAACGGGCCGAATGCGCCGACGGCGGCGATCACGCGCGCCTCGGGCAGCGAGATGTCGAGCTTGTGCCGGTACACCTCGCCGATCCCGCGGTCGGAGCGCTTCGTGAGCGCATGGAGGCGATAGGTCAGAAACTGATCGAGCCCGGCTTGACGGCCTTTCATGTCGAATCCTGAAGAAAAAGGGCGGGCCCGATTGTTCCTGTATCGCGCGCTCGGGTCAACGGTCAGTGTGCACCGTACTTCAGGCGTGTCAACTGTTCCGCTTCGTTCGCGAGCAGATCGGCCGCATCGCGGATCGCGACGTCGAGCGTGATCGGCCCGGGGGCCGGCGAAAAGCAGCCGGAGAAATGCTCGGACAGGCGCGGCAGCGCGGCCGGGTCGACCGCGCCCGACAGCAGCGAGGCGGGGACGCCAGCGGCCTGCGCGTGCCGGCACGCGATGAACGGCGCCTTGCCGTGCAGCGTCTGAACGTCGGAGCGGCCTTCGCCGGTGATCAGCCAGTCGGCGCCGGCGAGCGCGGCGTCGAGCCCGACCTGGCGCGCGACGACTTCGGCGCCGGCCTCGAACCGCGCGCCGAGCATGTGCAGCGCGAAACCCAGGCCGCCGGCGGCGCCCGCGCCGGGCAGATCGCGGCCGCGGCGGTCGAGCGCGGCTTCGAGCAGATCGGCGAAGTGGCCGAGCGCGGCATCGAGGGTCGCAACCTGCGCGGCCGTCACACCCTTTTGCGGACCGAACACGGCAGTGGCGCCGTGGGCGCCCGTCAGCGGGTTGTCGACGTCGGACATGCCGACGAATTCCGTTTCCTCCAGGCGCGCATCGAGCCCCGACGCGTCGATGCGCGCGATGTCGGCGAGCCGCGACGGCACGGGCTCGACCGGCTGGCCGCTCGCGTCGAAGCATTGCAGGCCGAGGCCCGCGAGCAGCCCGGCGCCCGCGTCGTTGGTGCTGCTGCCGCCGAGCGCGACGAAGAAGCGGCGCACGCCGTCGTCGAGCAGCGCGCGGATCGCCTCGCCCATTCCGCGCGTGCTGCGCGCGTCGACCGGCACGCTCATGCCGACCGGATCGGTAATGCCGACGATCTCGGCCGTTTCGACGATCGCGGTGCGCGCATCGATCACGCCGACCGCCGCGTCGCGTGCCGCCAGCGACGCGCCGGCCACCCGCAGCGTGCGCCGCGTACCGCCGCCCGCCAGCATCGCGTCGAGCGTGCCTTCGCCGCCGTCGGCCATCGGGCAGCAGCGCACCACGGCGTCGGGCCGGGCGCGGCGGATGCCGGTGGCGATCGCGTCCGCGACCTGCTCGGCGGAAAGCGAGCCTTTGAACGAATCGGGCGCGATGACGACGACAGGCGCGGACGGGTGTTGCGGCATGGTGTCTCCGGAAGGCGTGATTGGTGTGAAGAATGCGCGGTGAGGCGACGAGCGGGCTCACACGCAATCGGAGCTTACAGGATGGCGGGCCCGTGGTGGATACGCCGTTCGGCATAGCGGCGATCTGCATGCATCGCCGTGCAACGGGCCGTCGACGTGGCGGGGACACACGCGTGTCGCGCTGATCTGGCGGTACGAGGAAAATTGTTTGCTAGAATAGTCGATTCTTCCGGCCAAAGCCGTGCTCCGAGCCGCTTGCGCTAGCCATCCGGCGCGTGCAGGGATGGCGTGGCGCTCCGGCGCGGCGTGCGAGTGCGACGCACCGCACGCTGCAGGCAGGCACGGCAAGGAAAACCCGATTCGCTCGAATAATTTTAGGACGATTGAAGCCATGGCTAACGTTGTTGAGAACCTCGGCAAGCTTGAACGCCGCGTGACGATTTCCCTGCCGAAAGACACCGTGCAGAAGGAAATCGACGCCCGTATCCAGAAACTCGCGAAGAACGTGCGCATGCCGGGTTTCCGCCCGGGCAAGGTGCCGCTCAAGATGGTCGCGCAACAGTACTCGGGCCAGGTCGAAGCGGAAGTGCTGAGCGACAAGATCGGCCAGGAATTCTTCACGATCAGCCGCGCGGAAAACCTGCGCGTCGCCGGCCAGCCGAGCTTCGAGCCGAAGCAGGAGCAGGCTGAAGATGCATACGCGTTCGACGCGACGTTCGAGGTTTACCCGGAAGTGAAGATCGGCGATCTGGCGACGGCTGAAGTCGAGCGCTCGACGACGACGATCGGCGACGCCGAAATCGACCGCACGCTGGACATCCTGCGCAAGCAGCGCGTGCACTTCCACGCACGTGGCGAAGCCGGCGAGCACGGCGACGGCGGCGCGGACACCGCAGCGAAGAACGGCGACCGCGTGACGGTCGACTTCGTCGGCAAGATCGACGATGTCGCGTTCCAGGGCGGCACGGCCGAAGATTTCCCGTTCGTGCTCGGCGAAGGCCGCATGCTGCCGGAATTCGAAACGGCGGCGCTGGGCCTGAAGGTCGGCGAACAGCGTACGTTCGACCTCAAGTTCCCGGATGATTACCACGGCAAGGACGTCGCCGGCAAAACGGCACAGTTCACGGTCACGATGAAGAAGATCGAGTGGCCGCACCTGCCGGAAATCGACGCTGAATTCGCGAAGTCGCTCGGCATCGAAGACGGCGACCTCACGAAGATGCGCGCCGAGATCAAGGAAAACCTCGAGCGCGAAGCGAAGCGTCGCACGCAGTCGATCGTCAAGAACCAGGTGATGGACGCGCTGCTGAAGATTTCCGAACTCGACGTGCCGAAGGCGCTGATCGAGCAGGACCAGCAACGTCTCGTCGAAATGGCTCGCCAGGATCTGGCGCAGCGCGGCGTGCCGAACGCGAAGGACGCACCGATCCCGGCCGAGATGTTCGCCGAGCAGGCCGAGCGCCGCGTGAAGCTGGGTCTCGTGCTGGCTGAACTCGTGAAGGCGAACGGCCTCGAAGCGAAGCCGGAACAGATCCGCGCGGAAGTCGACGAGTTCGCGAAGAGCTACGAAGACCCGAAGGAAGTGGTCCGCTGGTATTATTCCAACCAGCAGCGCCTCGCCGAGATGGAAGCGTTCGTCGTTGAAAGCAACGTCGTCGACTTCGTGCTGGGCAAGGCAAAGGTGACGGACAAGGAAGTGAGCTTCGAGGCACTCGCGAGCGCATCGGCGCAAGCGTAAGTGTTGCTCTAGCGGCGTGCCGGCTGTCGGAGCGACGGCCCGCACGCCGTTTTTACGTCAAGCGCACGGTTGCCATTAATATGGCGATTGAGCGGGCGGCTTCCTTCCGTTCAATTTTCCATTCGAACAAGGTTCATTGAATGATCACTCGCGCTGAATTGCTGGACATGCTTGCTTCGAACGCGCCGCAGGGTTTCGAGGCGCAAGCGCTGGGGCTGGTGCCGATCGTCGTCGAAACGAGCGGCCGCGGCGAGCGTTCGTACGATATCTATTCGCGTCTCCTGAAGGAGCGCCTGGTGTTCATGGTCGGCGAAGTGAACGACCAGACCGCCAATCTCGTGGTCGCGCAATTGCTGTTCCTCGAGAGCGAGAATCCCGACAAGGACATCAGTCTCTACATCAACAGCCCGGGCGGCTCGGTGTCGGCCGGGATGGCGATCTACGACACGATGCAGTTCATCAAGCCGGACGTGTCGACCCTGTGCATGGGCCTCGCGGCCAGCATGGGCGCGTTCCTGCTCGCGTCGGGCGCGAAGGGCAAGCGCTTCGCGCTGCCGAATTCGCGTGTGATGATTCACCAGCCGCTGGGCGGCGCGCGCGGCCAGGCATCCGACATCGAGATCCAGGCACGCGAGATCCTCTACCTGAAGGAACGGTTGAACAACCTGCTCGCGCAGCACACGGGCCAGGACGTCGAGCGCATCGCGCGCGACACCGACCGTGATAACTTCATGTCGAGCGAGGACGCGAAGGCGTACGGGCTGATCGATCAGGTGCTGTTGAAGCGCCCGTGAGCTTAAACGGGGTGCCGCCCCGATTCGCGCGGCGCCCCGCAACGTCCCGAGTGCCCTGAGCATCTGCGGCAAGCGCATCCAGCCGGCTCCGGTCGCGCCCTAGGCGCGGCGTTCGGAGCAATCGGCGTATCATGTCATTTACCTGTCCGGAGGCTCTACATTCATGGCGGACAAAAAAGGTTCGAACAGCGAGAAGCTGTTGTATTGCTCGTTTTGCGGGAAGAGCCAGCATGAGGTGAAAAAACTCATCGCGGGCCCGTCGGTGTTCATCTGCGATGAATGTATCGACCTCTGCAACGAAATCATTCGCGACGAGGCGGCTGCCGCCGGCGTCGAGGCCAGCCTGTCCCGGTCGGATCTGCCGAGCCCGCAGGAAATTCGCGACATCCTCGATCAGTACGTGATCGGCCAGGAGCGCGCGAAGAAAATCCTCGCGGTGGCCGTGTACAACCACTACAAGCGCCTGAAGCATCTCGACAAGAAGGACGACGTCGAGCTGTCGAAGAGCAACATCCTGCTGATCGGCCCGACGGGCTCCGGCAAGACGCTGCTCGCGCAGACGCTCGCGCGGTTGCTCAACGTGCCGTTCGTGATTGCCGATGCGACGACGCTGACCGAAGCCGGCTACGTCGGCGAGGACGTCGAGAACATCATCCAGAAGCTGTTGCAGAACTGCAACTACGAGGTCGACAAGGCTCAGCGCGGGATCGTCTACATCGACGAAATCGACAAGATCAGCCGCAAGTCGGACAACCCGTCGATCACGCGCGACGTGTCGGGCGAGGGCGTCCAGCAGGCGCTGCTGAAGCTCGTCGAGGGCACGATGGCGTCGGTGCCGCCGCAGGGCGGCCGCAAGCACCCGAACCAGGATTTCATCCAGGTCGACACGACCAACATCCTGTTCATCTGCGGCGGCGCGTTCGACGGTCTCGAAAAGGTGATCACCGATCGCACCGAGAAGACCGGCATCGGCTTCGGCGCGACGGTCAAGAGCAAGCAGGAACGCGACGCGGGCGAAGTGCTGCGCGAAACGGAACCGGAAGACCTGATCAAATTCGGTCTGATCCCCGAATTGATCGGCCGCCTGCCGGTGGTCGCGACGCTCGGCAAGCTCGACGAAGCCGCGCTGATGAAGATCCTGGTCGAGCCGAAGAATGCGCTCGTCAAGCAGTATCACAAGCTGTTCGCGATGGAGCGTGTCGAGCTGGAAATCCGGCCGGGCGCGTTGCAGGCAGTCGCCCGCAAGGCGATTCGCCGCAAGACCGGCGCGCGCGGTTTGCGTTCGATCATCGAACAGGCGTTGCTCGACGTGATGTACGAGCTGCCGACGATGAAAGGGGTCAGCAAGGTCATCATCGACGAGAACGTCATCGATGGGGACGGCAAGCCCTTGCTGATCTACGAGGACACGCCGAAGGTGGCGGGTTCGAACTGACCGGCTTGCCGACGATGTTCAGCGAAAAAGGCCGTTCATGAGTCCGTGGGCGGCTTTTTTTCGTTTATCTTGTGGGTAACTCTGACTCGACACGCGGTGGTTACTTTCTTACCGAATATTTCCCGCACTTGAAGGCTTGCAATTCGTTGTGGCGGCCTCAATTACCGAACAATTGATTCCACTCATGGGGAAATGAAATGTCAGGCACCCAACTTCTCCCGCCGGAACGCATCACGCTCCCGCTGCTGCCGCTGCGGGACGTCGTCGTTTTCCCGCACATGGTCATTCCGCTCTTCGTGGGCCGGCCGAAATCGATCAAGGCCCTCGAAGCAGCGATGGAAGGCGGCAAGCACATCATGCTCGTCGCCCAGAAAACCGCGGCCAAGGACGAACCGACCGAAAAGGACATGTACGAGGTCGGTTGTATCGCCAACATCCTGCAGATGCTGAAGCTGCCGGACGGCACCGTGAAGGTGCTCGTCGAGGGCCTGCAGCGTGCGAAGGCATTGTCCATCGAAGAACAGGAGACCCAATTCTCCTGCGAAGTGATGCCGCTCGAGCCCGATCACGCCGACAGCGCCGAAACGGAAGCGCTGCGCCGTGCGATCGTGTCGCAGTTCGATCAGTACGTGAAGCTGAACAAGAAGATCCCGCCGGAGATTCTCACGTCGCTGTCGGGCATCGACGAAGCAGGCCGCCTCGCCGACATGATCGCCGAGCGCCTGCCGCTGAAGCTCGACCAGAAGCAGCACATCCTCGAGATGTTCCCGGTCATCGAGCGCCTCGAGCACCTGCTCGCGCAACTCGAAGCCGAGATCGACATCCTGCAGGTCGAAAAGCGCATCCGCGGGCGCGTGAAGCGCCAGATGGAAAAGAGCCAGCGCGAGTACTACCTGAACGAACAGGTCAAGGCGATCCAGAAGGAACTGGGCGAAGGCGAAGAAGGTGCGGATCTCGAGGAGCTCGAGAAGCGCATCAACGCCGCGCGCATGCCGAAGGAAGCCAAGAAGAAGGCCGACGCCGAGCTGAAGAAGCTGAAGCTGATGTCGCCGATGTCGGCGGAAGCCACCGTCGTGCGCAACTACATCGACACGTTGATCGGCCTGCCGTGGCGCAAGAAGAGCAAGGTCAACAACGACCTGTCGAACGCCGAGCAGGTGCTCGACGAGGATCACTTCGGCCTCGAGAAGGTCAAGGAACGGATCCTCGAGTACCTCGCGGTGCAACAGCGCGTGGACAAGGTCAAGGCGCCGATCCTGTGCCTCGTCGGGCCTCCGGGCGTCGGCAAGACCTCGCTCGGCCAGTCGATCGCCCGTGCGACGAACCGCAAGTTCGTCAGGATGGCGCTCGGCGGCGTGCGTGACGAAGCCGAGATCCGCGGCCACCGCCGCACGTATATCGGTTCGATGCCGGGCAAGATCCTGCAAAGCCTCGCGAAGGTCGGCGTGCGCAATCCGCTCTTCCTGCTCGACGAAGTCGACAAGATGGGCATGGATTTCCGCGGCGATCCGTCGTCGGCGCTGCTCGAAGTGCTCGATCCGGAACAGAACCACACGTTCGCCGACCACTACATCGAGGTCGACTTCGATCTGTCGGACGTGATGTTCGTCGCGACGTCGAACTCGCTGAACATCCCGCCGCCGCTGCTCGACCGGATGGAAGTGATCCGTCTGTCGGGCTACACGGAAGACGAGAAGGTCAGCATTGCCCAGCGTTACCTGCTGCCGAAGCAGAAGAAGAACAACGGGCTGAAGGAAGGCGAGATCGACGTCACCGAGCAGGCGATCCGCGACATCATCCGCTACTACACGCGCGAAGCCGGTGTGCGTTCGCTCGAGCGGGAAGTGTCGAAGATCTGCCGCAAGGTCGTGAAGATGCTGCTGCTGAAGAAGGCATCGGGCGCGATCAAGGTCGATGGCGAAAATCTCGACACGTTCCTCGGCGTGCGCAAGTACGACTTCGGCCTCGCGGCGAAGGAAAACCAGGTCGGTCAGGTGACGGGCCTCGCGTGGACGGAAGTCGGCGGCGATCTGCTGACGATCGAAGCCGCGGTGATGCCCGGCAAGGGCAACGTGATTCGTACGGGTTCGCTCGGCGACGTGATGAAGGAGTCGGTCGAGGCCGCACGTTCGGTCGTGCGCTCGCGTTCGCGCCGTCTGGGCATCAAGGACGAAGCGTTCGAGAAGCAGGACATCCACATCCACGTGCCGGAAGGCGCGACGCCGAAGGACGGTCCGTCCGCCGGCGGTGCGATGACGACCGCGCTGGTATCGGTGCTGACGGGTATCCCCGTGCGTGCCGATGTCGCGATGACGGGCGAAATCACGTTGCGTGGCGAAGTGCTGCCGATCGGCGGGCTGAAGGAAAAGCTGCTGGCTGCGCATCGCGGCGGCATCAAGCTCGTGCTGATCCCGGAAGAAAACGTGAAGGATCTCGCGGACATTCCGGACAACGTGAAGAACGCGATCGAGATCGTGCCGGTCCGCTGGATCGACAAGGTGCTGGAGCTCGCGCTCGAGCGTTCGCCGACGCCGCTGCCGCCGGAAGAAGAAGCGAAGGCAGCAGCGCCGGTCGGTGAGGCGGCGAAGGATGCCGGCTCGACCGAAGTGGTCAAGCACTGAAGCCCTGAACGCCATCGTTGCTGACGGTCGTTCACGAAACCCGCGGCGCTGTCCGCGGGTTTTTTTATGCGTATCGGAATCGTGCACGCGCGCGTTAAAAAAATTCGCGTGCGGGCTTGGCAAAATGATCGGGGATGAATTAAACTTGCGGGCTCGCTGATTGTTGATGCGGAAACGCAGATCGCAGTCAGAACGAATCGGAAACGGGTGCTTAGCTCAGCTGGTAGAGCGGCGCCCTTACAAGGCGTAGGTCGGGGGTTCGAACCCCTCAGCACCCACCAGTTTCCCGATTCAGCCAGACCAAGGAGCGGTAGTTCAGTCGGTTAGAATACCGGCCTGTCACGCCGGGGGTCGCGGGTTCGAGTCCCGTCCGCTCCGCCAGAAAATGAAGAAGCCCGCCTCGTGCGGGCTTTTTCATTTGCATCGTGCGTCGTGCCCGCTTGCGGGCAGTGTGACGGCGGGGCGGAGGAAGCCGCTTGCGCGGCTTGCGGCGGGACGAGAAGGGATGCGCGTGTACGCGTATCCGCGGCCTGCGGGATGCAGGCGAGTCTCGTCCGCTCCGCTAAACAAACGACAGTGCCCGCGTCGTGCGGGCATTGTCGTTTGTGCATTCGGTTTTGCGCCCGCTGGCGGGTGCGTGAAGAAGCCCGTCTCTCGTGCCGGCTTTTTCATTTCCCGTGTCCCGTTGTCGCATCCCGCTCGCGCACGGTACGTCTGCGTTTTTTCCCGTCCCACCCCGTATGTTGTAATATCGGACGTTTTGTCCAATTTTCCCGTCACGCATGCTCGATTTCTTCCGTAATCACCAGCGCCTGATGATGGCGCTCCTGCTCCTGATCGTGTTGCCGGGGCTGGGTTTCGTCGGGATCCAAGGCTTCCGCGGCTTCTTCGACGACAGTGCGAACGTCGCGGCAGTCAACGGGCACAAGATCACGCGGGTCGAATTCGACGGCGCGTTTCGCCAGCAGATCGACCAGGCGCGCCAGGCGCTCGGCGGGCAGTTCGACATCAAGATGTTCGACACGCCCGAGCATCGCAAGCAGGTGCTCGACGGCCTGATCCAGCAACGCGTGCTGGCCGACGAGACGCAACGTCTGCACCTGACCGCGTCCGACAACGCCGTGCGCGACGCGCTGATGAGCGACCCGATGATCGCGTCGCTGAAGAAGCCCGACGGATCGATCGACGTCGAACGCTATGCACAGCTGCTGTCGTTCCAGGGAATGACGCCCGAGCAGTACCAGGAGCGCGTGCGTTACAGCCTCGCGCTGCAGCAGATTCCGGCGAGCATCGTGTCGAGCGCGTTCACGCCGAAGAGCCTCGCGCAACGCCTGTCCGAACTCGCCGCGCAACAGCGTGAAGTGCAGGCGCTCGTGCTGAAGACGAGCGACTTCGCAGCGAAGGTGCAGCCGACCGACGCGCAGCTCGTCGCGTACTACGACGCACACAAGCAGAGCTTCGCGACGCCGGAAACCGCGACGATCCAGTACCTCGTCTATTCGCCGGCCGCAGCGGCCGCGAGCGCGCAGCCGACCGAAGCGGACATCAAGAAGTTCTACGACGACAATCCGACGCACTTCCGTACCGAAGCGCAGGTGCGCGTGAGCCACATCTTCATCGCCGCGCCGGGCAGCGCCAGCGCGGCCGACAAGGCGGCCGCGAAAGCGAAGGCGGAGCAATTGCTCGCCGACGTGAAGGCGCATCCGGACCAGTTCGCGCAGATCGCACAGAAGAGCTCGCAGGACGCGCCGTCGGCGGCGAAGGGCGGCGACCTCGGCTTCATCGCGCGCGGCTCGACCGCGGGCGGCAAGGCGTTCGACGATGCCGCGTTCTCGCTCAAGCAGGGCGACGTGAGCGGTATCGTGCAGTCGGATCTCGGTTTCCACATCCTGAAGGCGACCGAAGTGAAGCCGGCGGTCGTCAAACCGTTCGCGGAAGTGAAGGACCAGATCGCGATCGACCTGAAGCAGCAGTACGCATCGAAGGCGTTCTCGGACAACGCGGAAGGGTTCACGTCGACCGTCTACGAGAAGGCGAAGACGCTGCAACCGGCCGCGGACAAGTACAAGCTGACGATCCAGACGGCCACCGTCACGCCGACGCCGAATCCGCAACTGCCGCCGACGAGCCCGCTGAACAACGCGAAGTTCCTGGCCGCCGTGTTCGCGAACGACTCGGTGAAGAACCAGAACAACACGCAGGCGATCGACGTCGGCAACAATACGTTGATCTCCGCGCGCGTGACCGACTACAAGCCGGCTGCCGTGCCCGCACTCGATGCGATCAAGGACGTCGTGCGCCAGAAGGTCATCGCCGAGCAGGCCGCGGAACTCGCGAAGAAGGATGGGGCGGCGAAGCTGGCCGAGCTGCAGAAGTCGAAGTCGACCGACGGCTTCGCGGCCGCGCAGAAGGTGTCGCGCACGCAATCGCAGGGCCTGACGCCGGCTGCGCTGAGCGCCGTCTACAAGGTCGATGCGAAGACGCTGCCGGCGTACGTCGGGGTCGATCTTGGTGCGGACGGTTATGCGATCTATCGCGTGAACGCGGTGATCCCGGGTTCGGCGGTCGATCCGCAGCAACTGGCGGCCGCGCAGCAGCAGATGGCGCAGGTCGACGCGCAAAGCGAAGGCGAGGCGTATCTCGCCGCGCTGCGCGATCGCTCGAAGGTGAAGCTGTACGGCACGACGGCCAGCCAGCAGCAAGACGGCGACAACTGAACGTCGTTTCGCCCGCAACCATCAAAAAGCCCCGCTCGAAGCGGGGCTTTTTGTTTTCCGGTGCGCGGCTGCGCTCAGTCGTGCGGCTTGCCGAGCAACGGCTTCAGCGCCGGCCACACGTTGTCGAGCAGAATGCCCTGGGCTTGCTGCGCGGGATGCATCTGGTCGGCCTGGAACATCTCCGGCTTGTTCTCGATGCCGGCCAGCAGGAACGGTACGAGCGGCACGGCGAGGTCCTTCGACAGCCGCGTATAGACCGCGTGGAACTTCTGCGTGTAGTCGGGGCCGTAATTGGGCGGCACGTACATGCCGACCAGCACGACCTTCGCCCGCGCACGCTGCGCACTGGCGATGATGTCGCGCAGGTTCTGCTCGGTCGTCGCGAGCGGCACGCCGCGCAGCGCATCGTTCGAACCGAGTTCGACGACGACGATCGAGGGCTTGAGTCGCTGCAGCACCGCGGGCAACCGCGCACGGCCGCCGCTCGTGGTGTCGCCGCTGACGCTGGCGTTCGCGACGCTATAATCGATTCGCTCGGTCGTGAGCCGTTGTCGCAGCAGTGCAACCCAGCCTGTGTCGCGCGGCAGTCCGTATTCGGCCGAGAGACTGTCGCCGAGCACGACGATCACGGGCTGGCTCGATGCCGACGCCGTCGCGGCGCGCGCGGGTACGGTGACGGCCAGCAGGGTGCCCAGCAGCGCGGCGGCGGCCGCGCGTCTTTTCCAGCGAAATGTCGTGTCCATGTTCAAGATTACCGATCCGATCATCGAAGTCCATGACGTGTGCAAGCGGGTTGCCGATGCAACGGGCGAGCTGACGATCCTCGACGGCATCACGCTCGCCGTGCAACCGGGCAGCAGCCTCGCGATCGTCGGCGCATCGGGGTCGGGCAAATCGACGCTGCTCGGCCTGCTTGCGGGGTTGGACAGCGCGACGAGCGGCACGGTTCGCCTGCTCGGCCGCGCGCTCGACCAGCTCGACGAGGACGAACGCGCGGCGCTGCGCAACGGCGCGGTCGGATTCGTGTTCCAGTCGTTCCAGTTGATGCCGCACCTGACGGCGCTCGAGAACGTGATGCTGCCGCTCGAACTGCAGGGTGGCATCAGCGCGCGCGAGGCGGCCGAGCGTGCCCGGGCGCTGCTCGTGCAGGTCGGTCTGGGCGAACGCACTGCGCATTATCCGAAGCTGCTGTCGGGCGGCGAACAGCAGCGCGTCGCACTCGCACGCGCGTTCGTCACGCGTCCGGCGATCCTGTTCGCCGACGAGCCGACCGGCAGCCTCGACGCGGCCACCGGCCACGCGGTCATCGACCTGATGTTCGAACTGAACCGCGCGCACGGCGCGACGCTCGTGCTCGTCACACACGATGCCGAACTCGCGCGCCGCTGTGCGACGACGGTGACGATCGACGCGGGGCGCATCGTCGCGCCGCACGCGGCATCGCGCAACGCGTGAAGGGTCGTGCGGGCCGCGCAAACTGAGTGGCGCGGCCCGCATGGGCATGGGCGTTGATGCGTCAGTGCTTCAACGCTTGAGCGCCGCACGGGCGCGCTCGATCAGCGCCGTGGTCGACGAGTCGTGCTTCGCCGGGTCGACCGATTCGGCGGACAGGTCGGCTTCGACGACCTTGCCGAGAATCTTGCCGAGCTCGACGCCCCACTGGTCGAACGGATTGATGTCCCACACCGTCGCCTGCACCAGCACCTTGTGCTCGTAGAGCGCGATCAGCGCACCGAGCGCGCGCGGCGTCAGCGCATCGACGAGCAGCGTCGTGGTCGGGCGGTTGCCGGGGAACGTCAGGTGCGGCGCGAGCGCTTCCTTGCCGGGCCCGGCGACCTGGCGCGCTTCTTCGAGCGTGCGGCCGAGCATCAGCGCCTCGCTCTGCGCGAAGCAGTTCGCGAGCAGCTTCGGATGGTGGCTCGCGAGCGGATGCTCGGGCGTCAGCACCGCGATGAAGTCGATCGGCACGATCGTCGGCCCCTGGTGCAGCATCTGGAAGAACGCATGCTGGCCGTTGGTGCCCGGCTCGCCCCACGTGACGGCCGACGTCGGATAGTCGACGAAGGTGCCGTCCAGCCGCGCGGATTTGCCGTTGCTCTCCATTTCGAGCTGCTGCAGGTACGACGGCAGGTAGTGCAGCGCTTCCGAATACGGCGCGACGAGATAGCTCTGCGAGCCGAAGAAATTCCGGTACCAGATGCCGATCAGGCCGAGCAGCACCGGCAGGTTGCGCTCGAGAGGCGCTTCGCGGAAGTGGCGGTCCATGTCGTTCGCGCCGGCCAGCAGCTCGTCGAACTGCTCCGGGCCGACCGCGATCATGATCGACAGGCCGACCGCCGACCACAGCGAATAGCGGCCGCCGACCCAATCCCACATTTCGAACACGTTGTCCGCGGCGATGCCGAACTTCACGACTTCGGCCGGGTTCGCCGACACGCCGACGAAGTGCTTCGCGAGCGCGTCCTCGGGGCAGCCGCGCGCGACGAACCAGTCGCGCAGCGAGCGTGCGTTCGTCATCGTCTCGAGCGTCGTGAAGGTCTTCGACACGATGATCGCGAGCGTTTCCTCGGGATCGACCTGTTCGAGCACGCGCGCGAGGTCGGCGCCGTCGACGTTCGACACGAAGTGGGTGGAGATCTCGGGTGTCGCGACGTGGTGCAGCGCATGCACGACCATTTTCGGCCCGAGATCCGAGCCGCCGATGCCGATGTTGATCACGTGGCGGATCCGCTTGCCCGTATAGCCCGTCCACGTGCCGCTGCGCACGGCGCGCGCGAACGTCGCCATCTTCGCGCGCTCGGCGCTCACCTGCGCGTGGAACGGCGCTTGCGGGTCGGTCGCGCGCAGCGCGGTGTGCAGCGCGGCGCGGCCTTCGGTCGGGTTGACGATCTCGCCCGCGAACATCGCGTCGCGGCGCGCTTCGACGCCCGCGTCGCGCGCGAGTTGCACGAGCAGGCGCACCGTTTCGTCGTCGATGCGGTTCTTCGAGAAATCGGCCGCAAGACCGCCGCCCGGAATCGTGAAGCGTTCGGCGCGGGTCGGCGCGCGGTCGTTTTCCGGCGCGAACCAGTCGCGCAGCCGCGCGTGGCGGATCTGTTCGAAGTGGGATTGAAGGGCAGTCCAGGCGGGGAGCGATTTCAGCGTCATGACGGTTCGAGTGAAGCGTGAATCGGGAGGAATGCCGCGCCGGCTCATCGGGATCGGAAAGCCGGCGGACGAGGAGGCCCGCCGTGCGGCGGGGCAGTCAGTATAGCGGCGTTACGTGTCGGCGCGCGGCGACGGATAAAAAAGGCGATTGATCAGCGTGCGCACCATCGGCGCGAGCTCGCCCGCGGTGAGCCCGGCCGGGCCGGTGCCGTTCGCGGTCAGCGTGTCGGCCGCGAGGCCGTGCAGGTAGACGCCGGCCAGCGCGGCTTCGTATGGCGCGACCCGTTGCGCGAGCAGCGCGCCGATCAGGCCGCCGAGCACGTCGCCGGTGCCGCCGGTGGCGAGCGCCGCGTTGCCGGTCGGGTTGATCGCTACGCGTCCGTCGGGCGCGGCGATCACCGTGCCCGAGCCTTTCAGCACGACGATGCCGGCGTAACGGGCGGCGAGCGTCTGCGCGGCCGCGACGCGATCGCGCTGCACCGCGGCCGTGTCGCTGCCGTGCAGGCGCGCGGCTTCGAGCGGATGCGGCGTCAGCACGCACGGCTTGCCGCGTGCGCCGCGCGCGGCGACGGCGGCCGCGAGGTCCGCGTGCGTCGCGACGAGGTTCAGCGCGTCGGCATCGAGCAGCGTCGGGAGGTCGTGCGCGAGCACGTCGCGCACGAGCGTCGCCGCGGCCTCGCGCGTGCCGAGCCCGCAACCGGCCGCGATCGCGGTCATCGCGCCGAGGTCGAGCGTGTCGGCCGGATGCAGCATCAGTTCGGGGAACGGGGGGTCGTACGGCGGCGCGCCCGCGCCAAGGAAGCCGACGTGCACCTTGCCGGCGCCCGCGAACAGCGCGGCGCGGGCGGCGAGGATCGGCGCGCCGCACATGCCCGTGTCGCCGCCGAGCACCGCGAGGCTGCCGTACGTGCCCTTGTGGGACGCGAAGGCGCGCGCGGGCAGCGCCGCGGCGAACCGCGCGGGCGCATTCAGCACGATGGCCGGCGCGGCGGGCGGCCTGACGTCGAGCGACGCGACGTGGATCTCGCCGGCGAGATCGCGGCCGTCGCCCGTGTAGAGGCCGGGCTTCGCGCCGATGAAGGTGAGCGTGTGGGTGGCCGCAACGGCGACGCCCGCGCCGACGATCCGGCCCGTATCGCTGTCGAGCCCGCTCGGCACGTCGAGCGCGAGTACGCGGCCGCCGCTGCGCGCATGGGCGGCGATGCGTGCGGCCTGCTCCGCGAACGCGCCGTCGAGCGCACGGCCGAGGCCGATGCCGAACAGCCCGTCGACGACCCACGCGTAGCCCTCCAGCGACGCGGGCGCGGTGGCCGACAACGGCACGCCGGCGGTGCGCGCGAGGCCCAGCGCCCATTGCGCGTCGTCCGGCTTGACCGGCACCGGCATCCACGCATGCGTGGCGACACCGAGCTGCTGGAGCTGCGCGGCGGCCACCAGCGCGTCGCCGCCGTTGTTGCCGGGGCCGACCGCGAACCAGACGGGGCGATCGTCGCCGGCGACGCGTTCGGACAGCCAGTGCGCGGCGGCGGCGCCGGCGCGGCCCATCAGCGTGTGCGGCGGCAGCGCGGCGGCGGCGTCGGCTTCGGCCGCGCGCAGGTCGGCGACGCGCAGCAGTGCGATCGGATCGGAATCGGGAAACGGGCGGGTAACGGTCATCGCGGGATCGTGGCGGCGGGCAAGGAGGCCGCCACGGGTCGGCCCCGCGGCGGTCAGGTCGTGAAGCGGCCGGCGCTCAGCGCGGCGAGCGTGTCGGCGGGCCAGTGCTGGACGTTGCCGCCCAGATAGTCGGTCACCACTTTAGCAGACCCGCACGCGAGGCCCCAGCCGGCCGGGCCATGGCCGAAATTGACGAACACGCGTGGATGCGGGGTCGGACCCACGACGGGCAGGCCGTCCGGCGACAGCAGTTGCATGCCTCGCCACGGCAGGGCGGCGGAGATCTTGGCGGCGCCGGGCACCCAGTCATGGACGGCCTGGCCGAGCAGCGCGAGCGCGGCCTCGGACAACGGCTCGGCAAGCGGTTTCGCGGTATCGGCGACGCTCTGCAGCACGGCGGCGCCGCCGACGCGCAGCCGCTGGTGGGTGCGCGTGATCGAGATCCGCTTGATCGAATCGACGACGCAAAGGTGCGGCGAGTGTTCTTCGTACGCGACCGGTGCGGTGAGCGTATGGACGCGCGCGGGGTGCAGCGGCAGGCGCCAGCCGAGCCGTTCGAGCAGCGGGAGGCTGCCGGCGCCGGCGGCGACCACGATCGCGTCCGCGGAAATCACGTCGACCTCGCGCGCCTGCGCCGCGCGCCGGTTGCCCGGCGGCACGAGCTCGACCGCGGCGCGGCCGCTGTCGACGCGGATCGCGGCGACGTCCGCGCCGAACCGGAACTGCACGCCGTGCTCGTCCAGCGTCTGCTTGATCAGTTTCGCGAACAGCGGGCAATTGCCGGTGCGCTCGGTTTCGAGCAGCACGCCGCCGGCAAAGCCGGGTTCGGCCGGCACCGACGGTTCGAGCGCCGCGCATTCGTCGGCGGTGAGGGTGCGGTACGGCTGGTCGAGCGTGCGCAGCAGGTCGAGCGCCGGTTGCAGCGCATCCCAGTCGCGCGGATCGCGCACGACGTGCAGGATGCCGGGTTTCTGTTCGAATTCGAGCTCGAGACGCGCGTCGATATCGGCGAGCGCGTCGCGCGACGCGTCGATCAGCGGACGCAGCCGCGCGTACTGCGCGGCGAACGCGTCGGGCTCGCGCAGCGTGCCGAGCTGCTTGACGAAGCGGCGTACGCCGCCGTTGAAGCCCGGCTTGTAGACGATGCCGCTGTCGCGCGGCTGGCGCTGGCGCATGAAAGTCGGGCCGAACCAGACGTCGAGCGGGCTCGGCAGCAGCGCGCCGCCGTCGCCGTAGGTCGCACCTTGCGCGACGGTCGCGTGGCGTTCGACCACGCACACGCGATGGCCGGCCGCGCGCAGCTGGTAGGCGGTGGCGACGCCGCTGATTCCGCCGCCGATGACGATGACATCCATGGAGTGCTTCGATGACGGGCGGCGCGCACGCCGCCCGGTGAGAATTCGCTGAGGGCCGGGCCCGGTGAACCCGGAATGATAGCGCCAAAAGTGCGCGAGCCGGCGCCGGCCGAGCATGGGTCGTGCGGTCGGGCCACGGCGGCGGGCATCCTGGGCCCGCGCAGGCCGGCCCGGCGGGCGGCCGTGTGCGCCACGCGTCCCGGCACCGTCGCGGTGCATGCGGACTACCGATCGGCCGGTCTTGGGCGGCCGACTTCCGGGTATAATTACGGCCTTCCTTTCGCCCCACGTCGCCACCTCGCGCGACTCATCGACGTCAGTCCAGCCCATGGCTCACTTCTCGTGTTTTCCCGGCGCTTCGGCCCTCTCCGATTTCCGTCAAACCCGTCTGCTCGATACGCTCAGGCAAATCGACGCCAACATCGTCGCGGTACGCGGCCAGTTCCTGCACTTCGTCAATGCGGCCGAGCCGCTGTCGGCCGACGACAGCGCGCGCATCGATGCGCTGATGCACTATGGCGAGCCGTTCCAGCCGGCGGGCGAGAAGGGCACGACCGAGACCTTCGTCGTGCTGCCGCGCTTCGGCACGGTCTCGCCGTGGGCGAGCAAGGCGACCGACATCGCGCAGCACTGCGGCCTCACGCAGGTGCGCCGCATCGAGCGCGGCGTCGAATTCACGGTCACGCTGAAGTCGGGCCTGCTCGGCGGCAAGAAGGCGCTGTCGGACGACGCGCGCGCGGCCGTCGCGGCCGCGCTGCATGACCGGATGACCGAAAGCGTGGTCGCGGCGCGCGACGACGCGAAGCACCTGTTCGACGAACTGCCGGCCAAGCCGCTGTCGACCGTCGACGTGCTGGGCGTCGGCCGCAGCGCGCTGGAGCGCGCGAACGTCGAGCTGGGCCTCGCGCTCGCCGACGACGAGATCGACTATCTGGTCGACGCGTTCCGCAAGCTCGAACGCAACCCGACCGACGTCGAACTGATGATGTTCGCGCAGGCGAACAGCGAGCACTGCCGCCACAAGATCTTCAACGCGCAGTGGACGATCGACGGCGAAGCGCAGGACATGTCGCTGTTCGCGATGATCCGCAACACCGAGAAGCTGAGCCCGCAGGGCACGATCGTCGCGTATTCGGACAACTCGTCGATCATGGTCGGCGCCGAGGCCGAGCGCTGGTTCCCGCGCAAGGCCGGTGCGCCCGGCGAGCCGGGCGAGCGCTACGGCCGCCACACCGAACTCACGCACACGCTGATGAAGGTCGAGACGCACAACCACCCGACGGCGATCTCGCCGTTCCCGGGGGCGGCGACCGGCGCGGGCGGCGAGATTCGCGACGAAGGCGCGACGGGCCGCGGTGCGCGCCCGAAGGCCGGCCTCACGGGCTTCACCGTGTCGAACCTCGACCTGCCGGACGCCCGCCAGCCGTGGGAAAACGCGCGCGACGCCGCGCAGCCGGTGGCCGAGCGCAACCCGAACGAGCAGCACGGCCCGTACGGCCGCCCGGACCGCATCGCGTCGCCGCTGCAGATCATGATCGACGGCCCGCTCGGCGGCGCCGCCTTCAACAACGAATTCGGCCGCCCGAACCTCGGCGGCTACTTCCGCGTGTACGAGCAGAACGTCGGCGGCACGGTGCACGGCTATCACAAGCCGATCATGATCGCGGGCGGCCTCGGCAACATCGCGGATCAGCACACGCACAAGCACGACGTGCCGGCGGGCTCGCTGCTGATCCAGATCGGCGGCCCCGGCATGCGGATCGGCATGGGCGGCGGCGCCGCGAGCTCGATGGCGACCGGCGCGAACACGGCCGAACTCGACTTCGACTCGGTGCAGCGCGGCAACCCGGAAATCGAGCGGCGCGCGCAGGAAGTGATCAACGGCTGCTGGCAGCTCGGCGCGGAAAACCCGATCCTGAGCATCCACGACGTCGGCGCGGGCGGCCTGTCGAACGCATTCCCCGAAATCGTCGACGGCGCGGGCAAGGGCGCGCGCTTCGAACTGCGCAAGGTCGCGCTCGAGGAATCGGGCCTGTCGCCGCGCGAAATCTGGTCGAACGAGGCGCAGGAGCGCTACGTGCTGGCGATCGCGCCGGCCGACCTGCCGCGCTTCGAGGCGATCTGCGCGCGCGAGCGCTGCCCGTTCGCGGTGGTCGGTGTCGCGACCGACGAACGCCAGCTGAAGCTCGTCGACGACGAAGCGACGGGCGCCGACGAATACCCGGTCGACATGCCGATGGAAGTGCTGCTCGGCAAGCCGCCGCGCATGCACCGCGACGTCACGCGCGTGAACACCGCGCGTGCGCCGGTCGACGTGACCGGCATCGCGCTGTCGGCGGTCGCGCTCGACGTGCTGAAGCACCCGACGGTCGGCAGCAAGTCGTTCCTGATCACGATCGGCGACCGTTCGGTCGGCGGTACGTCGGTGCGCGACCAGATGGTCGGCCCGTGGCAGGTGCCGGTGGCCGACTGCGCGATCACCGCGCTCGACTACGCGGGCTTCAAGGGCGAGGCGATGACGATGGCCGAGCGCACGCCGCTCGCCGTGATCGATGCACCCGCATCGGGCCGCATGGCCGTCGGCGAAGCGATCACGAACATCGCGAGCGCGCCGATCGCGTCGCTCGACAAGCTGAAGCTGTCCGCGAACTGGATGGCCGCGTGCGGCACGGCCGGCGAAGACGCCGCGCTGTTCGACACGGTCAAGGCGATCGGCATGGAGCTGTGCCCGGCGCTCGGGATCGGCATCCCGGTCGGCAAGGATTCGCTGTCGATGAAGACGAAGTGGGACGAGCAGGGCGTCGCGAAGGAAGTGGTGTCGCCGGTGTCGCTGATCATCTCCGCGTTCGCGCCGGTCGAGGACGTGCGCCGCCATCTCACGCCGCAACTGCGCCGCGTGGCGGATGCGGGCGACAGCGTGCTGATCGCGATCGACCTCGGCCGCGGCAAGAACCGGATGGGCGGCAGCATCTTCGCGCAGGTCACGCAGCAGGTCGGCGACACGACGCCGGACGTCGACGACGCGGAAGACCTGAAGCGCTTCTTCAACGCGATCCAGTCGCTCAATGCGCAGGACAAGCTGCTCGCGTACCACGACCGCTCGGACGGCGGCCTGTGGGCGACCGTGTGCGAAATGGCGTTCGCGGGCCACGCGGGCGTATCGCTGAACGTCGACATGCTGACGCTCGACCCGAACCACGAATCCGACTACGGCGACGCGAAGGACTGGGCGAAGCAGACGAGCGGCCGTCGCGACGACCGCACGCTGCGCGCGCTGTTCTCCGAAGAGCTCGGCGCCGTCGTGCAGGTGCGCGCGTCCGACCGCGACGCGGTGCTCGGCGCGCTGCGCGAATTCGGCCTGTCGACGTGCTCGCACGTGATCGGCTCGGTCAACGATCGCGACGTGATCGAGGTGTACCGCGACGCGAAGAAGATCTTCGACGCGCCGCGTACCGAGCTCCATCGCGCCTGGAGCGAAGTGAGCTGGCGCATCGCGCGCCTGCGTGACAACCCCGCCTGCGCGGATGCCGAATACGACGCGCTGCTCGATGCGGCCGACCCGGGCCTCTCGCCGGTGCTCACGTTCGATCCGGCCGACGACATCGCCGCGCCGTTCATCGCGACGGGCGCACGGCCGCGCGTCGCGATCCTGCGCGAGCAGGGCGTGAATTCGCATCTGGAAACGGCGTATGCGTTCGACCGCGCCGGCTTCGATGCGCACGACGTGCACATGAGCGACCTGCTCGCGGGCCGTGCGACGCTGGCCGATTTCGCGGGTGCGGTCGCGTGCGGCGGCTTCTCGTACGGCGACGTGCTGGGCGCGGGCGAAGGCTGGGCGAAGACGATCCGTTTCAACGCGAACCTCGCCGACATGTTCTCGGCCTTCTTTGCGCGTCCCGATACGTTCGCCCTCGGTATCTGCAATGGCTGCCAGATGCTGTCGAGCATCGCGTCGATGATCCCGGGCGCGCAAGCGTGGCCGAAGTTCACGCGCAACAAGTCCGAGCAGTTCGAGGCGCGTTTCTCGTTCGTCGAAGTGGAGAAATCGCCGTCGATCTTCTTCGCGGGAATGGAAGGCTCGCGGATTCCGGTCGCGGTCGCGCACGGCGAAGGCTATGCGGACTTCTCGCAGCAAGGCGACATCGACCGCGTCGCGGTCGCGATGCGTTACGTCGACCACCGCGGCGAAGCGACCGAGCGCTATCCGTTCAACCCGAACGGGTCGCCCGCCGGCATCACGTCGGTCACGACGGCTGACGGCCGCTTCTCGGTGCTGATGCCGCACATGGAGCGCGTGCATCGTACGGTGACGATGAGCTGGCACCCGGAAGGCTGGGGTGACGCGAGCCCGTGGATGCGGGTGTTCCGCAACGCACGTCGCTGGATCGGCTGATCCGGATGATGTTCGACCCGAACGCGCCGGTCGAGATCGTCACGCTGCGTGACGAGCGTGCGAGCGAGGCCGACGCGATCGGCCGCGTGATCCGTGCGGCGTTCGCGGGCGAGCCGCAGGGCGGCGCGTTCGAGCAGCGCATCGTCGACACGCTGCGCGCGGACGGGGCGCTGAGCGTATCGCTCGTCGCGGAGCGCGACGAGCGCATCGTCGGGCACGTCGCGTTCTCGCCGGTCGCGATCGGCGGCGAGCCGGCCGGCAGTCAGCAGTGGTACGGGCTGGCGCCGCTCGCGGTGCGGCCCGATTGCCAGCGGCAGAGCATCGGCGCGGGGCTCGTGCGCACGGGGCTCGACGCATTGCGCCGGCTCGGCGCGCGTGGCTGCGTGGTGCTCGGCGAGCCGGCGTATTACGCGCGTTTCGGATTCGAACCGCACGGCGACATCGTGTTTGCGGGCGTGCCGGCCGAGTATTTCCTCGCGCTGTCGCTCGATGATTCCGCGCCGCTGCCGGCAGGCGACGTGCGTTACCACGACGTGTTTTATCCCGCCTAGCGAACGCTGCGGGCGGGTGACGCCTGGCACAATAAAAAACCGCTCCTCGGAGCGGTTTTTTATTGTGCGTCGGCTAAGCCCCATCGCATCGCGGCACCCCTGTTCGTGCGCGCCAAAAGAAAAAGCCGCTCCGAAGAGCGGCTGATCGATGCGCGTGTGACGCGCGCCGGCGTTACTGGATCTTGGCCTGCTGGCGCAGACCTTCCTCGAACGCCTGCAGCTTCTGCTGCACGAGCTGTTGCGCGATCTGCGCCTTCACCTGGTCGAACGGCGGCGGGGCGATGTCGCGGATGTCGTCGACGCGGATGATGTGCCAGCCGAACTGCGTCTTCACCGGCGTGTCGGTCATCTGGCCTTTCTGCAGCTTCTGCGCGGCCGCCGCGAATTCCGGCACGTACGCCTTCGGATCGGACCAGTCGAGATCGCCGCCGTTCTTGCCCGAACCCGGATCCTTCGAGTATTGCTTCGCGAGATCCTCGAACTTCGCGCCGCCCTTGATCTTCGCGATCAGGTCCTTCGCCTGCTGCTCGTTGTCGACGAGGATGTGGTGCAGGTGATACTCGCGGTTGCCGCCCACGCCCTTGACGAGCTCGTCGTAGCGCGCCTTCACTTCGGCGTCGGTCGGCTGGTTCTTCTTCAGGAAGCCCTCGATCATCGAGCGCAGCACGACGGTCTGCTGCGCGACGGCGACTTGCGCCTTTACGTCCGGACGGTTCGGGATGCCTTCGCGAATCGCTTCCTGCATCAGGATTTCGCGGTTCACGAGCTCCTGGCGCACGGCCTGCTGCAGTTGCGGGCCGTCGGTCTGGCCTTGCTGGACGAGCTGCGCGACCATCGCGTCGGCGCGCGACTTCGGAATCGGCGTGCCGTTGACGACGGCGATGTTCTGGGCGAATGCCGGTGCCGCTGCAAATGCAGCCGCCGCGACCCACAGGCGGGGGGATGTCAGGATCATCGGGAATTCCTAATGAGACTAGATTGAAGATTCGTTGAATTCTTCGGGCGTGTAAGCCACGATCGCGAGCGCGTGAATGCCGCGCTGCATCGCATCAGCGAGCGCATCATACACCAGCCGGTGCCGCGCGACGCGCGGCTTGCCCGCGAACGCGGACGACACGATCGTGACCGTGAAGTGGCCGCCGGCGGCCGCGCCGGCGTGGCCTGCGTGCTGCGCGCTGTCGTCGCGCACGGTGAGCGACAGCGGCGCGAGCGACGCGGTGAGGCGCGCTTCGATCAGCGCGATGCGTTCGTCGGCGGAGGCGTGGAGAAAGGCGTCGGTCATGTCACTCGTCCTTCAGGTACTTCGTGAGCCACAGGCTCTGCAGGATGATGAATACGACCATCGCGCCCGTCGTCCCGAACAGCTTGAAGTTCACCCATTGCGATTCGGTGAAGTTGTGCACCACGTACAGGTTCGCGACGCCGAGCACCGCGAAGAACAGCGCCCACGCGAGGTTCAGCTTGTCCCACACGGGGGACGGCAGCGTGAGCTGCTTGCCCATCATCTTCTCGATCAGGTTCTTGCTGAACGCATAGCGCGCGGCGAGCAACCCGATCGCAAACAGCCAGTACAGCACAGTCGGTTTCCATTGAATGAATTTCTCGTCATGCAGGACGAGGGTGGCGCCACCGAACACGACGATCACGCCGAGGCTGACCCACAGCATCGTGTCGACCTTCCGGTGCCGGAAGGCGACCCATGCGACCTGGGCCAGCGTCGCGACGATCGCGACGGCGGTGGCGGTAAAGATGCCCCAGACCTTGAAGGCGACAAAAAACAGGATGATCGGAAACAGATCGAACAGGAATTTCATGGCGCTCGCAGCTGCGTGACGGGCCGCGGGCGCGGCCTGTCACCGTTGTAGGGACCCGCCAGGCATCGCCGTCGCGGATCGGGGCGGCCAGCCCGGGGCTGGCTGCCGCGGCGATCCGCCCGGCGCCGCTCATTCGTTTTCGGGTCGGGACTCGAAGTTTAACGCAGCCGAATTGATGCAGTACCGCAAACCGGTCTTGTCGCGCGGGCCGTCCTCGAAGACGTGGCCCAGATGCGCGCCGCAGTGGTTGCAGCGCACCTCGACGCGCACCATTCCGTGCGAGTAGTCGATCTTCTCGTCGATCACCTCGCCGTTGAGCGGCTTGAAGTAGCTGGGCCAGCCGCAGCCGGAATGGAACTTGGCGCCGGATTCGAACAGCGGCGTGCTGCAGACGACGCACTTGTAGATGCCGGCATCCTCGGTGTCGGTGTATTCGCCGGTGAACGCGCGCTCGGTCGCCGCGTGCTGCGTGACCTCGTACTGCATCGGCGTGAGCCGGCGGCGCAGCTCGGCGTCGTCTTTCTGGTACGGGAAGGTCTTGTCGTCGGAATCGTGGGACATGGGGGTTCTCCTGATCGGTCGGTCGAGATGCGCGGGTTGCGGGCTCAGGACGAGCAGCTCACTTCGAGCGAGCCGGCCCAGTCGGGCGGCAACGCCGCATACGCTTCATGCTCCGGTTGTTCGTCGAACGGGCGGCGCAGGATCTGCGCGAGCCGCTCGACATCCGAAAAATCCTTTTCCTTCGCGCGCCGGATCGCGACTTCGGCCAGATGGTTGCGAAGCACGTATTTGGGGTTCGCGCGGTTCATTGCAACTGCGCGTGCCACGTCGTCGCGCGTTTCCTCGGACAGCCGCGCGCGATAGAGGTTCGCCCATGCGTCGAACGCTTCACGGTCGATGAAGAGGTCGCGCACGGGCGCGTCGCGGCTCGCGTCGTGCTTCGAGATTTGCGCGAGCCGGCGGAACGTCAGCGTGAAATCCGCGTGGCTCGCATGCATCGTCTCGAGCAGCTTGTTCGCGAGTTCGGCGTCGCCCTCGCGCTCGAGCGCGAGGCCGAGCTTCGCGCGCATCGCGCGTTCGAGCGCGGGGCCGAAGCGTTCCGGAAACTTCGCGAGTACGGCCTGGGCGTCGTCCACCGCGCGCTCGGCGCGCGCATCGTCGTCGGCGATGCCGTGCTGCAGCCCGATCAGCGGCAGAAGCGCCTGAGCGAGGCAGTAGCAGTTCCAGTGCGCGATGCGCGGCTGCATCCGGTACGCATAGCGGCCGCTGGTGTCGGAGTGGTTGCAGATATGGTTCGCATCGAACGCGTCGACGAAGCCGAACGGACCGTAGTCGATCGTCACGCCGAGGATCGACATGTTGTCGGTGTTCATCACGCCGTGGCAGAAACCGACGGCCTGCCATTGCGCGACGAGGTCGGCCGTGCGCAGCGTCGCGGCCTCGAGCAGCGCGAGGTACGGATCGTCCGCGTCGCGGCAGGCCGGATGGAAGCGGTCGATCACGTGATCGGCAAGCTGGCGCAGCAGGTCGGGGCGATCGTTCGAGAAGAAGTGCTCGAAGTGGCCGAAGCGCACGAAGCTTTCCGACACGCGCGTGACGACGGCCGCCGTCTCGATCTCCTCGCGCACCACCGGCTGGTCGGAGCCGATCACCGTCAGCGCGCGCGTGGTCGGGATGCCGAGGTGATGCATCGCTTCCGAGCACAGGAACTCGCGGATCGACGAGCGCAGCACCGCGCGGCCGTCGCCCATCCGCGAATACGGCGTGCGGCCGCCGCCCTTGAGCTGCAGTTCGTAGCGCCGGCCGTCGGTGCCGGGCAATTCGCCGATCGTCAGCGCGCGGCCGTCGCCGAGCTGGCCGGCCCACACGCCGAACTGGTGGCCGGAATAGACCGACGCATACGGCATCGCGTTCGCGGGCCAGTCGCGCGTCGGGTTGCCGGCGAACAGCTCGGCGAAGCCGGGCTGCGCGGCGAGCGTGGGTGGCAGATCGAGCAGCTGCGCGACTTCGTCGGAAAAGCCGACGACGTACGGCGCGGCAAGCGGCGCGGCCGGCAGCCGCGTATGAAACGCGTCGCCGAGCGTGACGAACGCGCGCTCGGCGGGCGCGCCGAGCGTCGCGGCGAGGTCGGGGAGGGTGTCAGCCGCATCGGCTGCGCTTCGGGAAAACGACATGTTGAGCGCCTCTGGGTAAGCCGATATTGTAAGGCGGCGCCGCGCCGCCCGCATGGCGGCCCGCGCGCCGTGCGCCACGCCCGTCCGGGGCCGCTGACGGGCGCACACCAGGGCTGCTTCGCTACGGAAACAGCCCCCAGGCTGGTCACCGATTCGCATCCTCAGGGAGAACAAGACGATGGGTAAGCCGTTGCTGGGCCAGATGATGGATGTGCCGTTGCTCGTGTCGTCGCTGATTTCGCATGCCGCGCGGCACGCCGGCGACACGGAGATCGTGTCGAAGCGCGTGGAAGGCGACCTGCATCGCTACACGTACCGCGATTGCGAACGCCGCGCGAAGCAGCTGGCGCAGGCGCTGGCGCGGCTCGGCGTCGAAACCGGCGACCGCGTCGGCACGCTGGCGTGGAACGGCTACCGGCATCTGGAAGCGTATTACGGGATCGGCGGGATGGGCGCCGTGTGCCACACGATCAATCCGCGCCTGTTTCCCGAACAGATCGCGTACATCGTCAATCACGCGGAAGACCGCTACGTGCTGTTCGACATCAATTTCGCGCCGCTGGTCGACGCGATCGCGCCGCAATGCCCGCACGTGAAGGGCTGGATCGCGATGACGGACGCCGCGCACCTGCCGTCCGCCGCCACGCCGCTGCTCTGCTACGAAACGCTCGTCGAAGCGGAAGACGGCGACTACGACTGGCCGCGCCTCGACGAGCAGCAGGCGTCGGGGCTCTGCTACACGTCCGGCACGACAGGCAACCCGAAGGGCGTGCTGTATTCGAATCGTTCGACCGTGCTGCATGCGTACGGCGCCGCGCTGCCCGACGCGATGAACCTGTCCGCGATGGACGCCGTGCTGCCCGTCGTGCCGATGTTCCACGTCAACGCATGGGGGCTGCCGTACGCGGTGCCGCTGACGGGCGGCAAGCTGGTGCTGCCGGGCAAGGATCTCGACGGGAAATCGCTGTACGAGCTGATGGAGGCCGAGCGCGTGACGTTTTCCGCGGGCGTGCCGACCGTGTGGCTCGGGCTGCTGAACTACATGCGCGAAGCCGGTGTCCGTTTCTCGACGCTGAACCGCACGGTGATCGGCGGCTCCGCGTGCCCGCCCGCGATGCTGCGCACGTTCGAGGACGAATACGGCGTGCGCGTGATCCATGCGTGGGGGATGACCGAACTGTCGCCGCTCGGCACGCTCGCGAAGCTCAACTGGGCGCAGTCGCAGCGGCCGCTCGACGCGCAGCGCCGGCTGCTCGAGAAGCAGGGGCGCGTGATCTGCGGCGTCGACATGCGCATCGTCGGCGACGATGGCCGCGAGCTGCCGTGGGACGGCGTCGCGTTCGGCGAACTGCAGGTGCGCGGGCCGTGGGTGATCGACCACTACTTTCGCGGCGACGCGTCGCCGCTCGCGGACGGCTGGTTCCCGACCGGCGACGTCGCGACGATCGACCCCGACGGCTTCCTGCAGATCACCGACCGCAGCAAGGACGTAATCAAGTCGGGCGGCGAGTGGATCAGTTCGATCGACATCGAGAACGTCGCGATCGCGCATCCGGGCGTGGCCGAAGCCGCCTGCATCGCCTGCGCGCATCCGAAATGGACCGAGCGGCCGCTGCTCGTCGTGGTGCCGCGCGAAGGCGCGAACCTGAGCCGCGACACGCTGCTCGCGTTCTACGAGGGCAAGGTCGCGAAATGGTGGATTCCGGACGACGTCGTGTTCGTCGAATCGCTGCCGCACACCGCGACCGGCAAGCTGCAGAAGCTGAAGCTGCGCGAGACGTTCCGCGACTACGTGTTGCCGACGGCGGTGTGCGAGCCGTAAGCCCCGAGTCGGGCCGGCGCCGGCCCGCGAACGGTCGCCCGACGCCGGTCGCCCGATCCGTCCCCGGATCGGGAACGAAATTCAAATTGAACGACCGTGCTTTTTCGTTGTATGCTGCCTCCGTTCATCCGGACATGCGGCTGTTCGACCGCGCACAATGAAGCGCAGCCAATCCGGCGCGCGATGCATGGAGGCAGGCAGATGGCAGTGGATTACTCGACTCGCGACGGCGTGGCCGTCATCACGCTCAACAATCCGCCCGTCAACGGGCTCGGCCTGTCGACCCGCCAGGGCGTCATGGACGCGCTCGATCGCGCCGCGCAGGACCCGTCGGTCACGGCCATCGTGCTGACCGGCGCGGGCCGCGCGTTCTCGGGCGGTGCCGACATCACCGAATTCAATACGCCGAAGGCGCTGCAGGAGCCGACGCTGCACACCGTGATCCGCGCGGTGGAGGCGAGCGCGAAGCCGGTCGTCGCGGCGCTGCACAGCGTCGTGATGGGCGGCGGCCTCGAGCTCGCGCTCGGCGCGCATTACCGCGTCGCGGCGCCGGGCGCGCAAGTCGCGCTGCCCGAGGTGAAGCTCGGGCTGCTGCCGGGCGCGGGCGGCACGCAACGCCTGCCGCGCGCGGTCGGGCTCGAAACCGCGCTGAACATGATCGTGTCGGGCGCGCCGGTGCCGTCGGAGCAGCTCGCGAAGAGCGGGCTGTTCGACGAAATGGCCGACGGCGACCTGCTCGACGCGGCCGTGGCGTTCGCCCGCAAGGTCGGCGCGCAGAAGGGGCCGCATCCGCGTGTGCGCGATCGCAAGATCGTCCACGACAACGCGGCCGGCTTCATCCAGTTCGCGCGCAATTCCGCGCGGGCCGCCGCGCCGAATTACCCCGCGCCGCACAAGTGCATCGACGCGATCGAGGCCGGCGTGCTGAACGGCTTCGACAAGGGCAGCGTTGCCGAGCGCGAGGGTTTCGTCGCGCTGATGATGACGCCGGAAAGCCGCGCGCTGCGCCACGCATTCTTCGGCGAGCGGGCGGCGAGCAAGATTCCCGACGTGCCGGCCGACACGCCGCTGCGCGAGATCCGCCGGGTCGGCGTGATCGGCGCGGGCACGATGGGCGGCGGGATCGCGATGAACTTCATCAACGCCGGGCTGCCCGTCACGCTGCTCGAGACGAAGCAGGACGCGCTGGAGCGCGGCCTCGCGACGATCCGCAAGAACTACGACGCACAGGTGAAGAAGGGCAAGCTCACGCAGGAGAAGCTCGATGCGCGCATGGCGCTGATCACGCCGACGCTGTCCTACGACGACCTGAAGAACGCCGACCTGATCGTCGAAGCCGTGTTCGAGGAACTCGGCGTGAAGGAGCAGGTGTTCAAGAAGCTCGACGAAGTCGCGAAGCCGGGCGCGATCCTCGCGTCGAACACGTCGACGCTCGACGTCGACAAGATCGCCGCGTTCACGAAGCGCCCGCAGGACGTCGTCGGCATGCACTTCTTCAGCCCGGCGAACGTGATGAAGCTGCTCGAGGTCGTGCGCGGCGCGCAAACCGCGAAGGACGTGCTCGCGACCGTGATGGCGGTGGCGAAGAAGATCCGCAAGACGGCGGTCGTGTCGGGCGTGTGCGACGGCTTCATCGGCAACCGGATGATCGAGCAGTACATCCGCCAGGCACTGTTCATGCTCGAGGAAGGCGCGCTGCCCGCGCAGGTCGATCGCGCGATCGAGAAATTCGGCTTCGCGATGGGGCCGTTCCGGATGAGCGACCTCGCCGGCAACGACATCGGCTGGGCGATCCGCAAGCGGCGCTACGTCGAGCAGCCCGGCCTGCAGTATTCGAAGATCGCCGACCGTCTGTGCGAACAGGGCCGTTTCGGTCAGAAGACGGGCGCCGGCTGGTACGACTACGTGCCGGGCGACCGCAAGGCGAAGCCGTCGTCGCTCGTCGACGAGATGGTCGTCGCGTACTCGAAGGAGCGCGGCGTCGAGCGGCGCAAGATCGGCGACGACGAGATCGTCGAGCGGCTCGTGTTCGCGCTCGTCAACGAAGGCGCGAAGATCCTCGAAGAGAAGATCGCGTCGAAGGCGTCCGACATCGACATGGTCTACCTGACCGGCTATGGCTTCCCGCTGTGGCGCGGCGGCCCGATGCTGTACGCGGATACGGTCGGTCTCTACAACGTCGAGCGCGCGATTCGCCGTTATGCGGCCGCGCCGAACGGCGACGCATGGCAGCTCGCGCCGTCGATCGCGGAACTGGCGAAGGCCGGCCGCGGGTTCAACGGCTGACGCCGCCGTATCGCGGCGCGACCGATCCTGTCTGGAGACATGCAATGAAACGCACCGACGACGTCCTGCTCGTGATCGACGTGCAATACGACTTCATGCCGGGCGGCGCGCTCGCGGTGCCCGACGGCGATGCGGTCGTGCCGGTGATCAACGCACTGGCGCAACGCTTCGACCAGGTCGTGCTCACGCAGGACTGGCATCCGCGCGAACACGTGTCGTTCGCGGCGAACCATCCGGGCCGCGAGCCGTTCTCGACGCTCGCGCTGCCGTACGGCGAGCAGGTGCTGTGGCCCGTGCACTGCGTGCAGGACACCGACGGCGCGGCGCTGCATCGCGACCTCGACATTCCGCACGCGCGGCTCGTGATCCGCAAGGGCGGCGACGCGCAGGTCGACAGCTATTCCGCGTTCGTCGAAGCCGACCGCACGACGCGCACCGGGCTCGCGGGCTATCTGCGCGAACTCGGCGCGAAACGCGTGTGGTGCTGCGGGCTCGCGACCGACTATTGCGTCGCGTGGTCGGCGCTCGATGCGCGCGCGGCAGGCTTCGAAGCCGCGGTGATCAACGATGCGTGCCGTGCGATCGACCTGAACGGGTCGCTCGCGCACGCATGGCAGCAGATGCAGGCAGCGGGTGTCGCGCATGCGACGTCCGCGGGCGCGCGCCCGGTGGCGTAGCGCATTTCCCATCCGATTCAGGACATGAAGCAGGACCGAAGGAGACTCGCATGACCGAAGCCGTAATCGTATCGACCGCACGCACGCCGCTGGCGAAATCCTGGCGCGGTGCATTCAACATGACGCACGGCGCGACGCTCGGCGGCCACGTGGTCGCGGCCGCGCTCGAGCGCGCGAAGCTCGACCCCGCCCGCGTCGAGGACGTGATCATGGGCTGCGCGAACCCCGAAGGCGCGACGGGCGCGAACATCGCGCGGCAGATCGCGTTGCGCGCCGGCTTGCCGGTGAGCGTGCCGGGGATGACGGTGAACCGCTTCTGTTCGTCAGGGCTGCAGACCATCGCGCTGGCCGCGCAGCAGATCATCGCGGGCGAAGGCGAGATCTATGTGGCCGGTGGCGTCGAGTCGATCTCGTGCGTGCAGAACGAGATGAACCGGCACATGATCCAGGAAGGCTGGCTCGTCCAGCACAAGCCCGAGATCTACTGGAACATGCTGCAGACCGCCGAGAACGTCGCGAAGCGCTACGGTATCTCGAAGGAGCGGCAGGACGCGTACGGCGTGCAGTCGCAACTGCGCGCGGCGGCCGCGCAGGAAGCCGGGCTGTTCCGCGACGAGATCGTACCGATCACCGTGCTCGCGGGCATCGCCGACAAGGCGACGGGCCGCCTGTTCACGCACGAAGTGACGGTGTCGGCCGACGAAGGCATCCGGCCCGACACGACGCTCGAAGGCGTGTCGAAGATCCGTTCGGCGGTGCCAGGCGGCGTGATCACCGCGGGCAACGCGAGCCAGTTCTCGGACGGCGCGTCGGCGTGCGTCGTGATGAGCGCCGAGGCCGCGCAGCGCGAAGGGCTGCAGCCGCTGGGTGCGTTCCGCGGCTTCGCGGTGGCCGGCTGCGAACCGGACGAAATGGGCATCGGCCCGGTGTTCGCGGTGCCCAAGCTCCTGAAGCAGGCGGGGCTGAAGGTCGACGACATCGGCCTGTGGGAGCTGAACGAGGCGTTCGCGGTGCAGGTGCTGTATTGCCGCGACACGCTCGGGATCCCTGAGGATCGCCTGAACGTGAACGGCGGCGCGATCGCGGTCGGCCACCCGTACGGCGTGTCGGGCGCACGCCTGACGGGCCATGCGCTGATCGAAGGCAAGCGGCGCGGCGTCAAGTACGTGGTCGTCACGATGTGCATCGGCGGCGGGCAGGGCGCGGCCGGCCTGTTCGAAATCCTCTGATCTTTGACCGGCGGCGGCCGCGGTTGCGCTTTCGCGTCACCGCCCGCCGCCGTGGTGAATCGGCGCGGCGCACGCGCCATTCGCAACGATCGGGAAGTAAAAGGCATGCACCCGGCAATGCCGTTTCCCCTGACTTGTCAAACGAATTGCCCCACCTATACTTGCTCTGACATTTGCCTTTCGGCACGATGGGCCAGATCGTGCGTCGTGCGATCCGTGCCGCGAAGAATCGAACCAACGCAGCAGACCGACCGGGGACCGAATGAGTACGACCTATGCAGCCGGGGAACCGCCGCGCGTCGTCAGCGCGGCCGCGAGGCTCTACGCGAAATGCCTGCTGGTCGGATTCGCGTTGCTGCCCGCCTATCTGATTGCCTATCTGTGGTTCTTCAGCGACCCGGGCGTCGTGTTCGAGAGCCACGCTTTCCATGAAATCGCGATCGCGGCGGCGACGGTCGAAGGCGCGTTCGTCACCTACGTGACGTGGGTGTGCTACCGGTCGTCCGGCGAGCCGCTGCTGCGCTGGCTGACGCTCGGCTTCCTCGGCTTCGCGATGATCTATGCGCTGCACGGGGCGTTCACCGGGATGGCGCACCACAATATCTGGCTGTTCCTGCTGTACGGGCCCGCGTCGCGGTTCGTGATGTCGGCGCTGCTGCTCGCGGGCCTGCTGTCGTATTCGCGTCCGCCCGACCGGCTCGACAAGCGCACGAGCGTGCGCACCTGGCTGCCGTGGATCGTGTTCTTCCTGATCGTCAACGTGGCGGTCGCGTACATCGCCTATTCGCCGGTCGCCGGCGCGCCGGGCACGCGGCTGTCGATGGAAGGCGGCGCGCTGGTGTTTTCGCTGCTGAACGTGTGCCTGCTGCTCGCGCGGCGGATCCGCTCGCCGCTGATGGTGATCTACGGCGTGTCGATCATGGCGTTCGCGCTGTCGTCGCTCGCGTTCATCCTCGGCAAGCCATGGAATCACATGTGGTGGCTCGCGCATGCGATCTTCGCGGGCGGATTCTTCCTGCTCAGTTACGGCGTCGTGCAGGCGCTGCAGACGACGCGCTCGTTCTCGGCGATCTACAGCCAGGAAGACCTGATGAGCCGGCTGTCGGAATCGATGGCGCGCACCGAAAGCGCGCTGCAGGAACTGCGGCGCACGAACCAGAAGCTCGAATACATGGCCGCGACCGATCCGATGACGGGCGCGTCGAACCGCCGGCAGTTCATCGCGCAAGTCGAGCGCGAGATCGTGCGGGCCGAGCGCGACGGCACGCCGTTCTGCCTGCTCGCGCTCGATCTCGACAATTTCAAGAACATCAACGATGCGTACGGGCACCAGATCGGCGACGAGGTGCTGCGCGGCGTCGTGCGCCAGTGCCTCGAGGCGATTCGTCCGGCGGGCGCGCTCGCGCGGGTCGGCGGCGAGGAATTCATGGCGCTGTTGCCCGAGATGCCGCTCGAAGGTGCGCGGATGACGGCCGAGCGCGTACGTTCGTCGATCTCGAGTTCGCCGTTCGGGCTCGACTTCAAGCGCGTGCAGGTGACGGTCAGCGTCGGCGTCGCGCAGTACGGGGTCGACGGCAGCACGGTCGATACGCTGCTGCGGGTGGTCGACGAGCGGCTGTACCAGGCGAAGCGGGAAGGGCGGAATCGCGTGGTGTCGCGGTGATCCGGATTCCTTCGACGTCCCGGCGGCGGGCGTGCCGCCGGGTTTTTTGCATGCCGATGCCGTTGCCCGTCGGTATGCGCGCGGCGACGCGCTAGCGCGCCGCCACCGCCGTCGCCTGTTTCGGCTGTGCGTCCTGCGTCGGCTGCGACGCCTGCCACCAGTACTTGCCCGCGCGCTGCTGCGGATCACGGATCGCGAGATACGTCGTACTCCAGAGCTGCGCCGCGTTGGCTTCGGTCGCATCGGCGCTGCGCGTGCCGAATGCGTCGGTCTGGTACTTGCCGTTCACGTACGACCACGTCCACATTTCCGACGTGCGCATGTCGCGCCCGTTCGAGATCACCTGCCAGATCGTCTGCCGCGCTTGCGTGAGCAGCGTGCGGGTCGTGGCCGAAAGGTCCTGACGCGCGAGCTGGCGATCGAGCCCGGCCACCCACATCGCCTGCTGCCACGACCAGATCACCGTGCCGTGATACGCGGAGCTCGTGAACTTCGGCCACAGCGTCTGGCTTGCATACGCGGGGTTCGCGATCAGCATCCCGGCATCGGTCACGAGCCCGGTCGGGAACGGCCGCGTGACGTCGCTGACGATCCGCTGGAGCTGATCGTCCGGCGGCGTGCCGAACAGCAGCGCGAAGCCGCCGTCCGAATTCATCACCGGAATCGGGTTGCCCTGCTGATCGAGCGACAGCGCGTAGAAGGCCAGCGGGGCGTTGGGCGCGGCGCCGGCCGGCACGCCGGCAGACGGTGCATAGGCCGACACGTCGGTGGCCGCCTGTGCGGCCGGCACGCTGACCTGGAACAGCGGCGGCGCCTGCGTTTCCCAGGTGGCCGCCTGATTCGCCGTGTTGGCGAGCGTCGCACGCTGCCCGGCATCGAGGTACGGATCGAGCAGGCCGCGGGCGAGGAACGCGTTCGCCGCGCGCAGCGCGGCCGGCACGAGCACCGCGTTCACGTCGTACGGGTAGACGCCGCCGCCGAGGCCATCGGTGCTGTCGCGCCAGTTGCCGACGATTTCGCCGGGCCGCAGGTGGATCAGGTTCGCGACCGACGGCTGCTGCGCGAACGGCTGCGCGGTCGTCGCGACGTGCAGCAGATTGACGACGAGGCGGCTGCCGTTGGTCTGCCCATCGCTGCCGCGCTGCGCCAGATACGCGGCAGCGCGGGCCTGGCCGCGCGTATCGTCGATCAGCCACGCGGCCGCGATCGGCGCGAGCAGGTAGTCGCTGTCGATCATCTTGTAGTCGTAGGTCGGCGTCGCATCGTTAGGCCGCCCGTTCTTCTGGTTGTCGATCAGCGCGAATTCGCCGATGCCTTCCTCGTGCGCGACCTTGCCGTCCGCCGACAGGCGGCTGAGCACCGACGACAGGCCGGCCTCGATCGCCGCGGGTTCGAGCACGGGCATCAGCATGCGGACCGAAATCAGCGTGTCGCGGCCGAAGTATGTGTCGTATTGCCACGAACCGGCCAGCAGCTTGTCGTTGAAGCTCAGGAATTCGAGCACGTTCTGGCTGACCGGGTCGGGATTCACGGACGGCGCGAACAGGTCGGCGTGCGTGATCGGCGACAGCGGCGTCTCGCCCGACAGCGCATCGATGTGCAGCTTCAGCGTGCGTGCGCCCGCCGGCGCGTTCAGCACCAGCTTGCCACCCGCAGCCGGCGCGATGCTGCCGCCGTCGTGCAGCGTGATGCGCAGCGCATAGCCCGGTGCGCCGTCGATGCGGTCGCGTTGCCATTGCGCGGTGCTGCCCTGGACCGTCGGCGCGGTGAGGATCTGCGGCGGAATCGTGGCGCCGCCGTTGAAGTCGCGCAGGAAGCGCACGTTGCTGAGCACGCCCTGGCGGATCGTCAGCGACGTGGTGTCGACCGACACGTCGGCGCCGATGCCGTACAGCGGGCGGCCATGCGTGTCCGGGGCCGACAGCGCGGACGGCGGCGTGTCGAGGCTCCAGTTTACCGGCTGCGCGGTGTCGTCGAACCATAGTCCGGTGCCGCTGTTGCCGGCGGGGAAGACCACCAGCAGGCGCGGCTTCGTCGACGAGCGCACCAGCAGGTGCGCGGCGACCTTGTCCTGCCGGTAGAACGCGTTGATCTGGCCGCCGGTATCCATGCGGAACGACAACGCGGCGGTGTTCGATGGCGGGGTGTTCGACTGGACGTCGTCGTCGTTGCAGGCCGACAGCAGGCCGGCACAGACGAGCCCGAGACACAGCGACTTCGCAAGGCGATGCATGTTGATGTCCCTCCTGATGACTGGCGATTTTTTATCCGGATGTTCTAATCGGCGGATCTTGGGTCCGTTTGATCCCGTCTTGTATTCATTCTGGCGAATGGCGGGAATTAATCGAGGCGTTGCGATTCGTCGAAAGGAAAATGGGTTGGCAAATAACCGAGTGGCCGATAATGCCGAAAGCTGAAAACCACAGGGGTGCGCGTCGATGTCCCGCGGGAAAAGGCTATGCGACGGGCCTTCGCGCGGGTGGTGGCGAATCCGGGGCGGCGCAGAAAATGATGCGTAAGCCGTCGTAGGCGATTCTAAATTTGCGGGAAAGCCGAAGTCAATAATGTTTTGGTTTTTGAATATTGAATTGAAAAGTGGTCGCAATTATTACCCGCCACCCCGGTAAAATGTGCGATTTAACGGATGCCGATTAATGTGCTGCAGCTATTCGAGGGCGAAACAATCGGCAATGGCGTGCCACACCGGCGATTGTTGCCGGACAGCGAACGAATCGCCGCGTGGTGTCGGTGAATGCCGTGACATGCCGACATGCTGAAACGGCGCGCACGAAGCCGAGCAAGCCGCGTTCCTGCGCATGCTTTCCACGACGACGGATCGCTGACGAAAGCGGAAAGAACTGCGACGTCTGCTAGCATCGGATGATTCCGACAACCCTGTCGGGATGCTGGCATCTGATCATCGCAGGAGACTCGTCAATGACGCTCGAATGCATCAATCCCAAGGATCTGCCCACACCGCAAACGTACACGCAGGTCGTCGTTGCGACGAGAAGCAAGATGGTATTCATCTCGGGCCAGGAGCCCGAGGACATCGACGGCAAGCTGGTGGGCCACGGTGATCTCGCGGCCCAGGCGCGTCAGGTATTCGGCAATCTCGGTCGCGCCCTTGCCGCTGCCGGTGCGCGGCCCGAGCAGGTCGCGAGGATCACCATCTACGTCGTGAACTACGAGCGCGATGCATGCTTGCCGATCATCGAAAGCGCCCGGGTGGCGCTGTTCGGCGATCACAAGCCCGCGGACGTGGTGCTCGGCGTGGCCGCGCTGTCGCCCGGTTATCTGATCGAAGTGGATGCGATCGCGGTCATCGATTGATCGTTCGGCAGTCGCAGCCATTGCATCGCGGGCACGCTCGCTACGTGCCTTTTTCTTTATCGGCCACCAGTTGCGTTGTGAAACCAGGTTGCATCAGCCTGGTCTCGAGCGAGCCACCTGCGGTTGTTGCCCATGATCCGCCTTTGGCGCCCCAGGCTCCTGTTTCAGGGTTCACGAGCGTCGCGTTTCAACGTTCTTGATAGTCATCCGGCAATTATCGATCGCTTTTTTCACTCGTTGGTGGAGCCCGTGATGCCTGCAAACAATCTCAAAGTTCGTCCTTTGGTCGGCGGGATCAAAATTGTGACCCGCAGCAAGATTGGCACTTTAGGTTTGGTCGTGAAATACAACGGCAACATGTGCTTTGTGACGGCGGGCCATGTGTTCGGAAAGGGAGATGCGAGGGTGGGGCAGCCCGATGACGCAAACCCGGTGGGTGACCTGCTTGAAAACTTCCTGGAGGACAACCAGGATATCGCCATCGTGAAGGTATCGTCGGGAGTCGACGCAACGCCCAACGAGATATGGACGGACAGCGGTATAAAACAGGTGGCGTTCGGTTCAGACGTGCGTCCCACGAAGGACCAGCGTTTGTGGTTGCAGGGTGCGTTCTCTGGTCTCGTGAATTGCTCGGTTGCCGGGACAGATGTCGATATCACGGTGCCGGACACCAACGATCAAGTCAAGAATGTCGTCCTGCTCAACCTGGACGGAGAGGCTCGGACCCAACCAGGTGACAGTGGCGCGCCCGTGGTGGGGAAAGTGGGTGGCAAGGACGTCTGCTACGGTGTGTACGGCGGGAAAGTCGTGGTCGGCGCAGATACGTACGGGTGGTTTACGCCATTCGAGAACCTGTTTTGGGACTAGTCCGGCGTGATCGGATGTGACGCTGTCAAAGCCCTGGGTGCGAGAGCGCTCGGGGCTTTTGCATTGGGGCACCGAAACGTGAACCGGGTCGACCTGCGCGGGAGCGTACTCGGGGTCGGCGGGGCACGGTCCAGACTCTCCCCGCCGTTGTACCAAGGACGCCGGTTTCAGGGGCAAATCCCCATCCGCCGCTCGGCGCTCGAGCAGGCAATCGAAACCCGTTTTGAACTGCGAGACGATTTCTGTCTACATGTGTTTCGGAAAAGAAACGTGACGGCGGATCCGGGCGGTCGAGTCCTGACGAGACCGCGACCGACTTCCCGGACGGCGCATTCGAGCAGTACAACCATGCGAGCCATGAATACGTGCTGCCGGTGCCGGCCGGTGGTCGAATCGTGTTCCGCATCGGTGGCACGGAGTTCGAGCTGAAGGCGGACGGCGCAACACTACGCAGCGCGAAGCTGCTGGCGGATGTTCCTGACTCAACGTTCACAGGGAACACGACGACCGAACAACTGCTGACGTTCAACGGAGGCATGTAGGGCAAGCCGGGCGACGGTGACGGTGTCGCGATGAAGGTAGTGGGCGGTGCGGAATTCGCCGACGATGTTATTACGACCGGTAAATCAGCCAGCACCGTCATCGGGAGCAGGGTGATGGAGAGTTGGTAAGTAAGCCAATCTAGGATCAAGCTGACAGATTTGTCAGGTGCTCGCGTGCCGCGAAGTGATGTAGCTTTTCTTCGCAGCATTTTGCTGTGCTGGAAACAATATTCGCGAAACGGGGCGCTTGCATGAGCACGGTTGAGTCGGACCAAAAATCAGAGAAAACGGACGGGAAGCACTCCGTGGAACGACGCGAGAGTGATCTCGGAAAGCTGCCCGAGCCGAAGTCCATGCTCGATTGGCCGTGGCCGGTGATCGTATCGATAGTCGGTTTGGTGTCGCTAGGTGTGGCGTATTCCTTGGGCGATGCATATTACAACGCGTATCTAGCGAAATTTTCGATTGAGCCTACTGCGTTCCCAATCGATAAGGCGCGGCATCTTGTACTGTCGCTATACGGCGCTCTAAACACGGTCGCAAATGTACAGGCCTGGCTCACCGAGAATACGGTTCCAATCCTGAAATTCGTGGCAATGATTCTGTTCGGTGTTGCCGTTTGGGTCTTGATTGAAAAAGGATTGCTTTGGGCGGTCGAGCGCGCAAGTAGGCGGGCAGACGGAACGACAAGGTCTATAAAGCTCTGGCCGATCGTAGTTCGATTCTTCACTATCGTGTTTTGGATATGGACGACTGTCGGGATTGGCTCGATTCTCGGAATGTCCGTTCCTACAGTGATGGCAATTCCTTCCGTAATCGGCGAATCCGCGGGAAACGGCGTCGCCACGGATCAGATGCGAGATTTTGACCGTGGATGCTGGGTGTCTGAAGCGCGATGTCAGATAGTAATCAAAAGCGGAAAGGAAGTTGTGCGTGGTTACATCGTTGCACAGTCAGCGACACACGTTGCGCTCTACTACGAACGTAATACCGTACAAATGCCTCTTGATGGCGCAGAAATCAGGACAGTCGAGCGACCGAATTTCGATCAGGCTCTACCCCGTTGAGCCGGCCTGCTTGGTCAATAACTTTGCCCCGCCACGAGCGGGGCTTTTCATTTCTAGAGAGCGATATGGCGAAAGACGCACAGCAAGGCGGGGAATCGAATCGCAATCGCGGTTCGTCTGCTCTTGTAGGTAGGAAGCTGGCGAAAAAGCCTCTTCAGTTCTTCACGGCTCAACGCCCGAGCATTCTCCGTCGGAGGTTCAGGACCGAGCCACGCAGCACCGATGCGGGATCTGTATCGGCTCGCAGCGTGATCACCGCATACTGGAACACGTTGGACACGTACTGGCGCAGTTTGATCGCTACGGAAGGGGAGCCGCGCTCTTCAACCCGCCGCATCAAAGCAAGCACGTCATGAGCGGTAACTGACCGCATGGGGCGGCTCCCGATGTACGGGTACGCATCGGCTTCGAGCATGCGCAGAATCTCGCCAAAGTGCCGCTCGGTCCAAGTCTTCCGCTTCTTCCCCAGCCACTCGTCGCTGACTGCGCGAAAAGTTGCTTTGCCTTCGTTGATACGCGCCGACAGCACTTCCTGCCGCGCATGTGACGGATGCCAGTCCCTTCTTGACGAGTTCACGGGCGTCGTCACGCGCTGCGTGCGTCTTGAAGGCTGATCGTCGGATATTCGCCGATCGCGAAGAGATTCTCCTTTCCGGCAATTCGGTACTTGTATCGCCAGAGTTTGGAGCCGGATGGTTTTACTAACAGATACAGTCCATTGCCATCGGTAAGTTTGGTAGGCTTGTCGCCTGCCTTCGCTTGTCGGATCTTGATGTCGGTAAGTGGCGCGGTGAAAAAGGGGGTATCGTCTCGGGACGGTCGAAATGGTACCCCCTTATACCCCCTTTTTTTGTCAGCTGGACACGATTTCCGGCGAACGTAAGCGAACAGTGGAAAGGCATAAAGCGGCCGACTGGCAAGGGTTTGCGGCAAATTTTCGAACGAGCACGAACAGGAGCAACCGAAGTGATCAGACATATCGTGATGTGGAAGTTGAAGGAATCGGCCGAAGGCGCGACGCGTGCGCAGAACGCGCTGAAGCTGAAGGAAAAGCTCGAAGGCTGCCGCGACCTCGTGCCGGGCACCCTGCAGATCGACGTCGGCGTGGCGACGCCCGGCCTCGATGCGACCGCCGACATCGTGCTCGTCTCCGATTTCGCCGACAAGGCCGCGCTCGACGCGTACCAGGTGCATCCGGTTCACCAGGAAGTGAAGAAATTCGTCGTCGCGGTGGCCGAATCGCGCGAATGTGTCGACTACATCGTCGACAACGCACGATGAGCGACGCGGCAACCCCGACGGAAGGCCCGTCGATCGAAAGCCCGTTCGTCGATCTGCTCGGCGTGCAACTGGTGTCCGCGAAGGATGGCGCGAGCGAGATCGTGCTGCCGCTCGAGGAGCGGCACATGAACACGTGGAGCATCGCGCACGGCGGCGTGACGATGACGCTCGCCGATATCGCGCTCGCGATGGCGGCGCGCAGCCTGACCGACGACGGCGTCGGCGTCGTCACGGTCGAGATGAAGGTGAATTTCATGCAGCCGGGGCGCGGCGAACTGCGCGCTTACGGGCGCGTGATGCACCGCTCGACGACGATGGCCTACTGCGAAGGCGAAGTGCGCGACAGCGACGGCAATTTCGTTGCGAAGGCGCTCGGCACGTTCAAGTACATGCGGCGGCTCGCGGTCGGCCGCGACATCAAGCGGCAACGTTCGCGCACCGCGCCGGACGCCCAGCCGGGCCCGAGCGACGCGTAAACGCACCGGCCATGCACGGCCCTGCCTTTTCGATGAGGCAGGGCCGTTTTGTTTGGCAGCACGGGATGGCGGCACACGGCGCGGCGCGTACGCCGGTCCGGCCGCCGCGTGGCATCATGTCACGCTTGTCCGCTTTGTCCGTTCACGGCGCCACGCCGGCGCCGTCCATACCGATGCCGCTGAATCCGAAGATCGCCCAGGTGCTCGACATGATCGAGCGCGCGAAACGTCCGTCGTATCACCATCAGACGCCGCAGCAGGCGCGCGCCGCGTACGAGAAGAGCGCGCCGATCCTCGACGTCGCGCCGGCGCCGATGCATTCGGTGGAGGCGTGCGTCGTGCCGACGCGCGACGGCCGCACGATCGGTGCGCGGCTGTATTTACCGGTCGCGCCGAGCCTGGCGGAACCGCTGCCCGCGCTCGTGTACTACCACGGCGGCGGCTTCACGGTCGGCAGCGTCGACACGCACGATGCGCTGTGCCGGATGTTCGCGCACGATGCGCAATGCGCGGTGCTGTCGGTCGGTTACCGGCTCGCGCCCGAACACCAATTTCCGACCGCGGTGAACGATGCGGACGACGCGTTGCAATGGCTGCATCGCGAGGCCGCCGCATTCGGCATCGACGCCGCGCGGCTGGCGGTCGGCGGCGACAGTGCGGGCGGGACGCTCGCGACGGTCTGCGCGGTGCTCGCGCGCGACGCGGGCATTCGCCTTGCGCTGCAGATGCTGATCTATCCGGGCGTGACGGGCTACCAGGACACCGAATCGCACGCGCGGCTCGCCAACGGCTACCTGCTGACGCAGGACACGATCCAGTGGTTCTTCGCGCAATACGTGCGCGATCGGGCGGATCGCGACGACTGGCGGTTCGCGCCGCTCGACGGCACGCGCGATGCACCGTCGTTCGCGGGCGTTGCGCCGGCGTGGATCGCGACGGCCGAATACGATCCGCTGAGCGACGAGGGCGCCGCGTACGCGGACAAGTTGCGTGCGGCCGGCAACGCGGTCACGCTGGTCCGCTATCCGGGGATGATCCACGAATTCTTCAAGATGGGCGGCTACGTGCCGGAGGTGCGGGCCGCGCATGCCGATGCGGTCGCGGCGCTGAAGGCTGCATTCGACGAGGTTTGACGGCGGGCGGCCGAAGGCCGCATGCCGTGGGAGGACTGCGATGACGAACGGCGTGGGCGGAGTGGAAACGGGCGACTGGACGGTACTGGGCGGCGACGCAGCCAGGATCCGCGACGCGGTATTCGTGCGCGAGCAGCAGATTCCGCCGGAATGGGCGCTCGACGACGACGATCCGCTGTCGCTGCATGCGGTCGCGTACCGGACCGACGCGGCGACCGGGTTGCGCCGCGCGGTCGCGACGGGGCGGTTGCTGCCGTCCGGCACGATCGGCCGCGTCGCGGTACTGGCCGACATGCGCGGGCAGGGCGTCGGGTCCGCCGTGCTGAATGCGCTGCTGGATGCCGCGCGGCGCCGCGGCCAAGCCGTCGTGCGGCTGTACGCGCAGGATTCGGCGGTGTCGTTCTATCTGCGGCACGGCTTCGCGGCGGTCGGCGAACCGTTCGTCGAAGCCGGCGTGCCGCACGTCGAGATGGCGCGCGCGCCGTAGCGCGCAACGCGTGCGTTCAGCGCGGCCGCGTCGCGTCGATATCGAATGTGAACGCGCGCTCGAACGCGCCCGGCCGGACGGTGCGGTGCGAGCCGTCGTCGTCGCTGCGCTCCTTGACCTCCACCGTCAGCCGCACGCCTTCCTTCATCGTCACGCGCAGCGCGGTGGTGCCGCGTGTGCCGTATTCGGGCGTCTCGATGAAGGCGGCCGACAGCGCGCGCTCGCGCTCGATCGGAATGCCCGTGTGCGGCAGCGCGTCGTCGTCCGCGACGTGCGGGTCGCGCATCAGCGCGATCAGTTCGTCGAGCGACGGGGTCGGATTGTCGGTGAGCAGCGTGCCGAGCTCCGCGCGCTTGCGCACCACTTTGGGCCAGGCCGTGTCGAGCCGCGCATTCGACAGCGCATGCACGCCCGGCGCGATCGCGACGGGTGCGGCGACACGGCTTTCGCCCTCGGGCGCGCGGTTGCAGAACCACGCGAGTTCGCGCCGGCGCCAGTCGCCGACGAGCAGGTTGAAGCCGTTGTACACGGCTGCATGCTCGGCCAGCTGCGCGAGATAGTCGAGCGGTGCGACCGATGGTCCGCCGAGAAAGTCGGATACCAGCTTGCCGCGGGTCGGCGCGCCCGCGCGGATGTCGAACGGCGCGCGGTAGTTGGTCAGCGCGGCGAAGCGGCCGTCGCGCGATACGCCGAGCCACGTGCCGCCGGCTTCGAGATCGCGGCCGGCCAGTACGCCCGGCACGTCCTCCCACCACGAGAGCGGCGCGCTGGTCCGGCGGAAGAACTCGTCGCGATTGGCGGCGAGGGTAAAGACGGGACCGGCGGCGGCATCGGGCTGCCAGTCGAAGGCAATCAGACACATCGGGCGAATCTCTCGCAGGAAACATCGGGCGCCGGCTGCGACTCGCGAGCCGGCGCGCGAACGGGTTGTCAGTGCATCACGCTTCGGTCGGCCACGCGTACGGCAGCGCGTCGAACGCGAGCGCCGGGCCGTCGGCCGAACCGAGGTGCACCGTGCCGCTGTCGAGCGCGGCGAGCTTGATCTCGACCAGCGCGTCGACGCCGCCCGCCGGCGCGGCCGCCGCGTTGACGATCATCCCGCACGGCTGGCCCGGGTCGTCGCTGTGGAACAGCTCGACGCCGGCATGCACGGTATCGGTCTCGCCGGCGACGTGCGCGAGCGCGGTGCGGCGCTTGATCGTGCCGCGGTACTGGCTGCGCGCCACCACTTCCTGGCCCGGGTAGCACCCTTTCCTGAAGTTAACGGCGCCGATCACGTCGAAGTTGACCATTTGCGGTACGAACTGTTCGACGGCCGGCTGCGTGATGCGCGGCTCGCCCGCGCGCACGTCGAGCCAGTCCCACACGGCGGGCGACACGACCGGCAGCGTGCCGGCGAGCGCGGCGAGGCGCGCGTCGACCTCGGCGCGCGGGCCGATCCACAGATAGCGCTTGCGGCCGGCCGCATCCGGCACGCGGATCAGCGTGCCGGCCGGGCCGTCGACCTTCACGTGCACGCCATCGGGCAGCGCATCGAAGATGCCCGACAGCGCGTCGCGCACGTCGCCAGCGAAACCGGCCACCGCGAGCGTGTCGCTCGCATCCGTCAGCTTCGCCTTCGCGCGCAGCACGAACATCGACAGCCGCTTCTGCACGGCAGGCTGCACGTCCTTCGACACGAGCAGGCGCACACCGTGGCCGGCGCGCCACGTGAGGAACGACGCGAGCAGGCGGCCCTTCGGCGAGCAGTACCCGGACAGCCGCGCGCTGCCGGCATCGAGATGTTCGATGTCGTTGGTGAGCTGGCTGTGCAGGAACGTCGCGGCGTCGTCGCCGGCCACGTCGATCACGCCGAACTGCGGCAGCGGCATGCAGGCGCCCGGCGCATCGAAATCGGCGGCGGACGGGCGGGGGAAAACGGGGAGCGAGGCAGATGCGGCCTGGGCAGCCGGTGAAGCGAACGGTGTGCTCATGGAATGAGGGAACAGTCAACCCTGACTTTGACGAAGGCGAGCAAGTATTATATGGGTCTTACCTGAGTCACGTTTCCATGTCCCTACTGAAGAAATGCGCCGCGACGATCGTGGCGCTGGCCGTCGTTGTGGCCGCTGCCGGCGCGGGCGGCGGGTATTACTGGGCGACCCGGCCGCTGTTGCTGGGCTCGGCATCGCTCGACGTCACGATCAAGCCGCGCAGCAGCGTGAAGAGCGTCGCGCTGCAGCTCAAGCGCGGCGGCGTGCCGGTCGAGCCGTTCGCGTTCGTCGCGATGACGCGCGTGCTCGGGCTGTCGAGCCGGCTCAAATCGGGCAATTACGAATTCAAGACCGGCATCACGCCGTACGACGTGCTGCAGAAGATCGCGCGCGGCGACGTGAACGAATACGTCGCGACGGTCATCGAGGGCTGGACCTTCAAGCGGATGCGCGCGGAGCTCGACGCGAATCCCGATCTGGCGCACGCGACGGCCGGCATGAGCGACGCCGAGCTGCTGCGCGCGATCGGCGCGCCGGACGGCGTGGTGCAGCGCGGCAGCGGCGAGGGGCTGTTCTTCCCCGATACCTACCTGTTCGACAAGGGCACGAGCGACCTGAACATCTACCGGCGCGCCTATCGCCTGATGCAGACGCGCATCGACGAGGCATGGGCCGCGCGCACGCCGGGGCTGCCGTACAAGACGCCTTACGAGATGCTGACGATCGCGTCGATCGTCGAGAAAGAAACCGGCCACGCGGCCGACCGCGCGTTCGTCGCGGCCGTGTTCGCGAACCGGCTGCGCATCGGCATGCCGCTGCAGACCGATCCGTCCGTGATCTACGGGCTCGGCGACGCGTACGACGGCCGGCTGCGCAAGCGCGACCTGCAGGCCGACACTCCTTACAATACCTACACCCGACGCGGGCTGCCGCCCACGCCGATCGCGTTGCCGGGCGTCGCCGCACTGCAGGCGGCGATCAATCCGGCCCCGACGAGCGCGCTCTATTTCGTCGCGAAGGGCGACGGCACGAGCGTGTTCTCGGACACGCTCGGCGACCACAACAAGGCCGTGGACAAATACATACGAGGTCAATAATGGCGAGCGGTAAATTCATCACGTTCGAGGGCATCGACGGGGCGGGCAAGACCACCCACCTGGCATGGTTCTGCGAACGCCTTCAGGGCCGGCTGGCTGCGGCCGGCCGGCAGGTCGTCGTGACCCGCGAGCCGGGCGGCACGCAGCTCGGCGAGAAACTGCGCGAGATCCTGCTGAACCAGCCGATGGATCTCGAGACGGAAGCGCTGCTGATGTTCGCCGCGCGGCGCGAGCACCTCGCGCTCGTGATCGAGCCGGCGCTCGCGCGCGGCGACTGGGTCGTGTCCGACCGCTTCACCGACGCGACCTTCGCGTACCAGGGCGGCGGCCGCGGGCTGCCGCGCGACAAGCTCGAGACGCTCGAGCGCTGGGTGCAGGGCGGTTTCCAGCCCGACCTCACGGTGCTGTTCGACGTCGCGCCGCAGGTCGCGAGCGAGCGTCGCGGGGCCGCGCGCATGCCGGACAAGTTCGAAAGCGAGTCCGACGCGTTCTTCTCGCGTACGCGTGCCGAATACCTGCGGCGCGCGGAAGAGGCGCCGCACCGCTTCGCGATCGTCGATGCGACGCGATCGATTCCCGAGATTCGCCAGCAGCTCGAACGCGTGCTCGCCGCGCTGTAACCCGCAAGGACGCACCCCATGATCTATCCGTGGCAAACCGACGACTGGAACCGCCTGCAGCAACTGCGCGCGCAATGGCCGCATGCGCTGCTGCTGCACGGTCAGGCCGGGATCGGCAAGCTGCAGTTCGCGCAGCATCTCGCGCAGGGTTTCCTGTGCGAATCGCCGCAGCCGAACGGCGAGCCGTGCGGCGCCTGCGCGGCCTGCAACTGGTTCTCGCAGGGCAACCACCCGGACTACCGGATCGTGCTGCCCGAGGCGCTGGCGGGCGAGGCGCCGGGCGCCGCGGACGACGCGAAGCCGGCCGACGCGGACGAAGGCGGCAAGAAGACCCGGGCGCCCAGCAAGGAAATCAAGATCGAGCAGGTGCGCGCGCTGCTCGACTTCTGCGGGGTCGGCTCGCACCGCGGCGGCGCGCGCGTCGTCGTGCTGTATCCGGCGGAAGCGCTCAACGTCGCCGCGTCGAACGCGCTGCTGAAAACGCTGGAGGAGCCGCCGCCCGGCGTCGTGTTCCTGCTCGTGTCGGCGCGCATCGACCGCCTGTTGCCGACCATCATCAGCCGCTGCCGCCAGTGGCCGATGACCGTGCCGGCACCGGAGGCCGCCGCCGCGTGGCTGGCGGCGCAGGGCGTCGACCAGGCCAGCGCGCTGCTCGCGGAAGCCGGCGGCGCGCCGCTCGCCGCGCTGGCGCTCGCGGGCGACGAGAATCGTCCGCTGCGCGACTACACGTTGGGGCAACTGGCCGCCGGGGCGGCCTGCGACCCGTTCGCGTGCGGCGAGACGCTGCAGAAGCTGCCGGTGCCGCTGGTGCTCGGCTGGCTGCAACGCTGGCTGTACGATGTGCTCGCGCAGCGGATGGCCGGCGCGCCGCGCTACTTCCCGATGCACGCGGCGGCCCTGGCGCGCTGCGCGGAAGCGGTCGACGCGAACGCATTCGCCCGCTTCATGAAAGCCGTGACGCGGCAGCGGACCGTCGAGAACCATCCGCTCAACGCGCGGCTCGTATTCGAGGAATTGTTTCTCGGCTATCGGGAAATGTTTGCTTGATCCGGCATTGTTTCCGATGGGTTGCGAAACGATGAACGGATCACGCGACGGCGCGACCGTGGCCGGCCGGCCCGCCCACGTCGCCCGCTGCCGCATGCCGGCGGGCGCATGAGCGTCCGTCTCACGTATTCAGGAAACACGATGTTCGTCGACTCTCACTGCCACATCAATTTCAAGGGCCTGGCCGACCGCCTGCCGGCCGTTCTCGAGAACATGCGCGAGCACGACGTCACCCACGCGCTGTGCGTGTCGGTCGATTTGGAGACGCTGCCCGACGTGCTCGCGATCGCCGAAGCGCACGACAACGTGTACGCGTCGGTCGGCGTGCATCCCGATCACGAGGACATGCGCGAGCCGACGCTCGCGGAGCTCGTCGAGCTGGCCGCGCACCCGAAGGTCGTCGCGATCGGCGAAACCGGCCTCGACTATTACCGTCTCGAAGGCCGCTCGATCGCCGACATGGAATGGCAGCGCGACCGCTTTCGCACGCACATCCGCGCGGCGACCGCGACGATGAAGCCGCTGATCATCCATACGCGTTCGTCGTCGGAGGACACGCTGCGGATCATGGCCGAGGAGCGCGCGGACGCGCCGGGCGGCGTGATGCACTGCTTCACCGAGCCGTGGCCAGTCGCCGAGCAGGCGCTCGCGCAGAACTTCCATATCTCGCTGTCGGGCATCGTCACGTTCAAGAACGCGACCGACGTGCAGGACGTCGCGCGGCGCGTGCCGCTCGACCGGCTGCTGATCGAGACCGACTCGCCGTACCTCGCGCCGGTGCCGTATCGCGGCAAGCCGAATGAACCTGCGTACGTCAGCCATGTCGGACGCTTTATCGCATCCGAGCGCGGGATCGCCGTCGAGGCGCTCGCGGATGCGACGACGCAGAACTTTTTCCGGCTGTTCAAGATCGCCCGCTAACGACGGGCGCGCAGCCGACAACCCAGGGAAGGAGCCCACAACAATGACGAAGCCGACCAACCATCTGCCCAAACGCGCACTCGTTGCGGCCGCATTCGTCGCGAGCGGGCTGTTCGCCGCCGCCGGCGCGCATGCCGAGTCGCTCGACGCGATCGTCAAGGCCGTCAAGTTCGACGACATCGCCGATATCGGCAAGCAGCTCAAGAGCGGCAAGCTCGATCCGAACACGCTCGCGCCGAACGGCGACCCGATCCTCGTGATCGCCGCGCGCGAGAAGTCCGACAAGGTCGCGGCCGCGATCGCGACGACGCCGAACGTCGATCTCGAAAAGGAAGACAAGGCCGGCGAAAACGCGCTGATGCTCGCGTCGCTGAACGGCGACCTCGGCCTCGTCAAGCTGCTGATCGACAAGGGCGCGGAAGTCAGCAAGAAGGGCTGGGCGCCGCTGCACTACGCGGCGACCAACGGCCAGGACGCGGTCGTCAAGGTGCTGCTCGACCACGACGCGTACATCGATACCGCATCGCCGAACGGCACGACGCCGCTGATGATGGCCGCGCGCGGCAACCATGCGTCGACGGTCACGCTGCTGCTCGACCAGGGCGCCGATCCGCAGGTGAAGAACCAGCTCGGCATCACCGCGCTCGAGTTCGCGAAGCACTACAACGCGCCGGACGCGATCGAGATCCTGAGCAAGCGGACGACGCGTATCGGTGCGTCGACGCCGGCAGATGCACAAAAGAGTGCAAAATAACGGTTTTTGGTGCGGCGCCGCCTGTCCGCCCGGCCGGCTTCCGGCCGCGGCAGGGCAGCCGGCGCCGCACCGGCCAACGCAGCAGGCGGTCACCGGCCGCATTGACATAAGGAACACCATGTTGCGCGCAATGTTTTGTGCCGCGGCGTTTGCCGTGCCGTTGTCGGCGGCGGCTTTCACGGGCGCGGATCTCGACCGGCTGTGCGCGAAGACGGACGTCAAGTCGCGGGCGTCGTGCGCGGCCTATATCGAAGGCGCCGCCGACGGCGTCTACAACACGATCGATGCGATCGGCGGCACCACGGGGCCGCGCGTCGGCCAGTACTTCTGCCTGCCGCCCGACATCCGGGCGCAACAGATGACGGACGCGGTGCGCAAGTACATCGCCGAAAATCCGAAGCTGGCCGACTACAACGCGAGCACCGCGGTGTCGCTCGGTCTCGGCAAGGCGTTTCCCTGCAGGAGCGGCAACTGATCTGACGCCGTGTCCGGGCGCGTGCGTGGCCCGGACGTCGCCGACGCATCCAGGACGAAGCCTGCGCGCTTCATCACTCGAGGGCGCCGATGATTTCAATCGAGGAACTGCAGCGCATCGCCGATGCGCCGTTGCATTCGTGGCTCGGCACGCTGGTCGTGTCGGTCATCGTGATACTGGTCGTCACGGTCGTGCACCGCCTCGGCGCACGCATCGTCAAGCGCATCGCGCAGCCGTATCCGCTGATGAGCGCGATCCTGCGCTACATCGACAAGCCGTCGCTCGTCGTGCTGGCGTTGCTGGCGCTCGAATTCGTGTGGGTCCAGGCCGACGACGGCATGTCGTTCGTGCGCGGCATGCGCACCGCGGCGGCGGTCGGCTCGATCGTGTCGCTCACGTGGCTGCTGGTGCGGCTCGCGGCCGGCGTCGGCGACGCGATCATCCAGGCCCATCCGATCGATACGGCCGACAACCTCCACGCGCGACGCGTCCATACGCAGGCCAAGGTGCTCGTACGGACCGTGATGGTGCTGATCGTGATCATCGGTACCGGCGCCGCGCTGATGACGTTTCCGAACGTGCGCCAGATCGGCGCGAGCCTGCTGGCATCGGCCGGTGTCGCGGGGCTGGTCGCCGGTATCGCCGCGCGGCCGGTGCTGGGCAACCTGATTGCCGGGTTGCAGATCGCGCTCACGCAGCCGATCCGGCTCGACGACGTGGTCGTGATCCAGGGCGAGTGGGGGCGCATCGAGGAAATCACCGGTTCGTTCGTGTCGGTGCGGCTGTGGGACCAGCGGCGCCTCGTCGTGCCGCTGCAGTGGATCATCGAGAACCCGTTCACGAACTGGACGCGCAGCAGCGCGGAGATCATCGGCACGGTCTACCTGTCGGTCGATTACCGTACGCCGCTCGCGCCGCTGCGCGAGGAGCTCGCGCGGCTCGTCCACGCGGCGCCGGAATGGGACGGCCGCGTGCAGGTGCTGCAGGTGACCGACGCGACGGAGCGCACGATGCAGTTGCGCGCGCTCGTCAGCGCGGCCGATTCGTCGTCGTGCTGGGACCTGCGCTGCCGCGTGCGCGAAGGATTGATCGCCTATCTGCAGGACCGTTATCCGCAATGCCTGCCGCGCAGCCGGATGGAGCTGTATCCGCACGAATCCGCGCCCGATGCGCCGAATCCCGAGCGGCCGCACGCGCGGTCGCCTGCGGCCAGCACGGCGGCCAACACCGCGGCCGATCCGCAGGCCGTCGACGGCCGCTGAACGCGGCCCGGCGCCTGCCTGCCATTCCCCGTCGCCCAATTCCATGACCGCGCTGAAGACGCTCGCCATCGCCAATTACCGCTCGCTGCGCGAGCTGATCGTGCCGCTCGCGGCGCTCAACGTCGTCACGGGGCCGAACGGCAGCGGCAAGTCGAGCGTGTACCGCGCGCTGCGGCTGCTCGCCGACACCGCGCAGGGCCGCGTGATCCCGTCGCTCGCCCGCGAGGGTGGCTTGCCGTCGACGTTGTGGGCCGGCCCCGAGCGTTTCTCGCGCGCGATGCTGGCCGGCGACGTGCCGGTGACGGGCACGGTGCGCAAGGGCCCGGTGAGCCTGAAGCTCGGCTTTGCGTGCGACGATTTCGGCTACTCGATCGATCTGGGCCTGCCGCTGCCGAGCAGTTCGCAGTTTGCGCTCGATCCGGTGGTCAAGCGCGAATGCGTCTGGGGCGGCGCGTTGCTGCGCCCGTCCACGCTGCTGGTCGACCGGCAGGGCGCGCAGATCCGCGTGCGTACCGCATCGGGCGACTGGCAGACGATTCCGCAGCCGGTCGCGAGCTTCGACAGCATGATGACCGAGTTCGCCGATCCGACCGGCGCGCCCGAGATGATCGCGGTACGCGAACGGATCCGCTCGTGGCGCTTTTACGACCATTTCCGGACCGATGCGCAGGCGCCGGCGCGCCAGTCGCACATCGGCACCCATACGCCGGTGCTCGCGGACGACGGGGCCGACCTCGCCGCCGCGCTGCAGACGATCCGCGAAATCGGCGACGCGGCGGCGCTCGACGCGGCGATCGACGACGCGTTTCCCGGCGCGTCGGTGGAGATCGACAACCCGGGCGGCCGTGGCCGCTTCGACGTGCTGATGCGCCAGCCGGGGCTGCTGCGGCCGCTGGCGGCGGCCGAGCTGTCCGACGGCACGCTGCGCTACCTGCTGCTCGCGGCCGCGCTGCTGACGCCTCGGCCGCCGGCGCTGATGGTGCTGAACGAACCGGAGACGAGCCTGCATCCCGATCTGCTGCCGGCGCTCGGCCGCCTGATCGCGCAGGCCGCCCGGCGCTCGCAGGTGCTGGTCGTGTCGCACGCGGCGCGGCTCATCGCGACGCTCGAGCGCGAGGCGGGCTGCGAATCGCTGGTGCTCGACAAGCAGCTCGGCGCGACCGCGCTCGTCGATGCCGACTCGCGCCACCTGCCGGCATGGAAGTGGCCGTCGCGTTGACGGCCTGATCGCGATCGTTGGCATGTGTTCGACGCCCGGCCGCGCCGAATCCGCGCCAGCCGGCCCCGAGCGACGCGGCGAGCCCGATCGGTCGAATGTATCCGGTCTGTAACAACGCCCAAAAAATGCAAGACCTGCGGTTCCGCTCATCGGGATCGCGAATAATAATGAGATATCCGGCTGGCGCCATGCCGGCCGGCGCGGCATGGACGCAGGGCGGGGCGCGCGCAAGCGCGGACTCCGCCGGCCGTACCGCAACGGACAGGACACAGGAGACGTGGACCATGAGAATTGCCCAGATCGCCCCGCTGACCGAATCCGTGCCGCCGAAGCTGTACGGCGGCACGGAGCGCGTCGTGTCCTACATCACCGAGGCGCTCGTCGACCTCGGCCACGACGTGACGCTGTTCGCGAGCGGCGATTCGACGACGCGGGCGAAGCTCGAGCCCGTGTGGCCGCGCGCGCTGCGGCTCGATTCGTCGATCCGCGACCGGGTCGCGCCGCACATGCTGCTGATGGAGACGGTCGCGCGCCGCGCGAAGGATTTCGACGTGCTCCATTTCCACATGGACTACTACTCGTTCTCGGTCTTCAACCGGCAGGAAACGCCTTACGTGACGACGCTGCACGGCCGGCTCGACCTGCCCGAGCAGCAACCGGTGTTCGACACGTTCAACACGGCGCCGGTGATCTCGATTTCCAATTCGCAGCGCCAGCCGTTGCCGCAGGCGAAATGGCTGACGACCGTCTATCACGGGCTGCCCGATACGCTGTACATGCCGCAGCCCGTCGAGCCGCGCTATCTCGCGTTCCTCGGCCGCATCTCGCCGGAAAAACGCGTCGATACCGCGATCCGCATCGCCCGCCAGTGCGGGTTGCCAATCCGGATCGCCGCGAAGATCGACGCGGCTGACCAGGAATACTTCGACCGCGAGATCAAGCCGCTTTTCGCGTTGCCGCACGTCGAATACATCGGCGAGATCGCCGATCACGAGAAGGCCGAATTCCTGTCGGGTGCGCATGCGCTGCTGTTTCCGATCGACTGGCCGGAGCCGTTCGGCCTGGTGATGATCGAGGCGATGTCGTGCGGCACGCCGGTGATCGCGTTCAACCGCGGCGCGGTGCCCGAAGTGGTGGACGAGGGCGTGTCCGGTTTCATCGTCGAGGACGAAATCAGCGCGGTGGCCGCCGTGAACCGGCTGCACCTGCTGCCGCGTGCGCGCGTGCGGCAGCGTTTCGAGGAGCGCTTCACGTCGCGCCGGATGGCGCAGCAGTACGTCGACGTGTACCAGTCGGTGATCCGCGCGCAGAAGCGCTCGCGCTTCAAGGTGATCGATTCGACGACCTGAGCGGCCTGAACGGCCCGAGCAGTCCGACCGACCCGGCGCCGCGCCGGCGGATAAAAAAACGGCGATGCCCGCAAGGACATCGCCGTTTGCGCATGACCCGCGCGCGGCACGCGCGGGCAGTGCGTCAACGTCAGATCTTGAGCTTGGTGACCTTGGTGCCGTTGATCGACACGTCGCCCATCAGGCCGGCGTTGGTCAGCACGACGACCTGGATCGGCGCGGTAGCCGTGTTGGAGTCGACCGCGCCGTTCGCGCCCATCTTCACGAGCGCGACCGATGCGCCGGCGCCGGCTGCCCAGCCGTCCGAGCCGCGGAATTCGTCGAGCGCCTGCTGCGTCATGAACAGGAACACGATCGCCTTCGACTGCGCGCCGGCCTGCAGGCCGACCGACAGCGACGACGTGTTGTAGTAGCCGACCGTGCTGCCGCCGACGCGCAGCGCGCCATTGCCGGACTGGCCGCCGACGATGAAGCCGGCCTGGATCACTTCGGGGAACACCAGCACGCCGCGCGATTTCGCGACGAGCTCGCGCGAGCCCTTGACCGTGGAGTACATGCGCGACAGCGTCGCGTCGACGCTCGCGTCGATCGACTGACGCTTCGACGCGTTGGTCGCGGCGTTGTCCGGCTTGTCCGGGGTGGTGGTGCAACCGGTGAGCGCGAGGCTACCGACGATGAGCGCAGCGGCGGCTTTCAGCACAAGATTCCGTTTTTGCATCGTTGTTCTCCATCGGATGATGTTCGGAGTGAGTCTCGCTCAAGGAGCGGATCACGTCGGCAGTTATATCACAGCGGATTACGGCCTCTTTTCGTTGCCACGTGAAAAAGCGTCAAATCGCGCGAGGGTGTCGCGGCGCGCCAACGGACGGAGCGGCGCCCGAGCGCCAGGCGCGCTTCGCGCGGGGGCGGCATGCGGGGAACGCAGTGGTCGAGCGGGGGGCGGCGGCGCCCGCGGCGCGTGTCGGGGTCAGTGCGTGACAGGCGGAACGGGCGGCTTGATCGGCGGGCGGCGCAGCGCGCGGCGGATCAGCGCGATCACGACGCCGCAGGCGAACAGGAACGCGGCCGGGACGACCCAGTAGCCGACGAACGCATGCCACAGGTAGCCGGCGAGCGTATTGCGGCGCACCACGTATTCGTCGCGGGCCGCCTGCTGGCGCGGCGCGTTGGCGGCGAGCACGTCGGCCGGGCAGCCGGCCGCGCGCGCGTCGTCAGGATCCCCGTGGCACTTCGCGGCGGCGCCGGCGGCCTGCTGCGCATCGGTGAGCTGCCAGGTGGTCAGCGCGAGCTGCAGGTCCGCCTTGTTATAGGCCATTTCCTCGCGGATCTCGCGCACGGCGATGATCGCGACGGGCACCGCCCAGAACACGATCACGATCAGCCAGCGGCGGAACCAGCGGTGTTGTCTCCATGCCATCCAAAGCCTCCGTTTGACGCGCGTGCGCGTCCGTCTCGAGGGCGGCCCGATGGCGCTTCTTGGTCTTGGGTGGGCCGCGTTGCAGCCATCATAGAAGAAAACGCGGCGAATTGCCGCACCATGTGGCGGCGTCGTGACGGCGGGCCGGAAAAACGGGGCGGAAAAGGCCGAATGGCGCACGTCGATGCGCGTGCAACGAAAACGAAAATGCCGCGCCCGCCGAAGCGGGACGCGGCATTCGGGACGGGAGCGCCGGGACTCAGGCGGCCGGCTGGTTGCTCAGGCAGCTCTTCATGAACGCCTTGCGATCGTCACCCTTCTTGCCGGTGGCCTGCGTGTTGCATGCCTTCATCTTCTCCTGCTGCGTCATTGCCTTTGCGGGCTTCGCCGACAGGCAGTCCTTCATGAACGCCTTGCGTTCGTCGCCCGTCTTGCCGGCTGCCTGCGTGTTACAGGCCTTCATCTTGTCCTGCTGGCTGTTCGCCGCGAATGCGGGGGAAGCCAGCATGCCGCCGAGAAGCACTGCGGCTACGAGCGATTGGATTTTCATTTCGACACTCCCATGGGGTGAATTGCGCGTGATCGACGCCGTCACGAAGCACGACGCGATGAGGACAGGGCCACATCGCACCACGCGTTCCGATTATGGCAAATCAATGTGAAAACACCAAAACGGCACTTCCTATAACGTTGCGGACGCCACGGCCGTTGACGGCGCGTGCGGCGCGGGGATCGGGACAAACCATGACGCGCGCCGGCAACGGCCGGCTGCCGCGCCGGAACCCGCCGGCTCGCGGCCGCGAGCCATTACAATCGCGGCCATGAATACACCGAACACCGCATCCCCTTCGTCCGCGCCGGCGCTGCCGCGCATCGCCGTCCTCGCCACCGGCGGCACGATCGCCGGCGCCGCGCCCGACGCGGCCAGCACGGCCGGCTACCAGGCCGGCGCGCTCGGCGTCAGTTTCCTGGTCGACGCCGTGCCGGCGCTCGCGTCCGTCGCGCGCATCGACGCGGAGCAGGTCGCCAGCATCGACAGCAAGGATCTCGCGCTGCCGCTGTGGAACACGCTCGCCGCGCGGATCGACGCGCTGATGGCCGACCCGGCGATCGACGGCATCGTGATCACCCACGGCACCGATACGCTCGAGGAGACCGCGTATGCGCTGCATCTGGTCGTGAAAGGCGACAAGCCGGTCGTGCTGACGGCCGCGATGCGGCCGGCAACCGCGCTGTCGTCCGACGGCCCGCTGAACCTGCTGAACGCGGTGACGGTGGCCGCCCATCCGGCCGCGCGCGGGCAGGGCGTGCTGGTCGCCTTCAACAACCGGATCCACGGCGCGCGCGACGTCGTCAAGACGAGCACTTATGCGGTCGACGCGTTCCAGTCGCCGGAGCTCGGTGCGCTGGGTTGGGTGCAGGACGGCCGCGTCGAATTCGCGCGCCGCGTCACGCGCACGCATGACACGCAACTGGCGATCGCGGCGAGCTGGCCGCTGGTCGAAGTCGTCGCGAGCTATGCGGGCGTGACGCGCACGGCCGTCGACGCGCTCGTCGCGGCCGGCGTGCGCGGCCTCGTCGTCGCGGGTACCGGCAATGGCTCGATCCATGCGACGCTGCAGTCGGCGCTCGCCGATGCGGTGAAGGCGGGCGTGGCGGTGGTCCGCGCGTCGCGCGTGGGTTCGGGGCACGTGATGCGCAACGGCGCCGCGAGCGACGATGCGCTCGGTTTCGTGAGCGCGGGCTCGCTGCACCCGTTCAAGGCGCGCGTGCTGCTGATGCTCGCGCTCGCGAACGGCATCCACGATCGCGACGCCCTGCAGCGCGCGTTCGATACGCTGTGACCGACGGTCGCCGCGCGGACGTCGCGCAGCGTGCATAAAAAAATGGCAGGCCAATGGCCTGCCATTTTTGCGTCAGTGCTGCGCGAACGCTCAGGACTGCGGCGGAATCACGAGCTTCTGGCCCGGGTAGATCCGGTCCGGGCTCGACAGCATCGGCTTGTTCGCCTCGAAGATCACCGGATACTTGTTCGCGTCGCCATACACTTCCTTGGCGATCGCCGACAGCGTATCGCCCGGCTTCACGTCGTGGTACTGCACTTCCGGATCGTCTGGCTGCAGATCGTCGTCGTTGACGCCCGCGACACCCTGCACGTTGCCGGCCGCGACCTTGACCTTCGCCTTCGTGTCGAGATCGGCGACGCTGCCCGACAGCGTGACGGTGCGCGATGCGCCGTCGAACGCGACGGTCAGGTTCGACGTGTCGAGACCTTGCGAGCTGATGTAGTTCTTGATGGCATCGGCCGCAGTCTGGTTCGCGGCATTCGGATCTTCCGCTGCCTGTGCATCGGCGTGACCCAGCAGTTTTTCACCCGCCTCCTTGATAAACGAAAGAAGACCCATCGTTGCACTCCTTAGGTGGTTGAAAAGAAAACGCGCCGTGAAGTGGCGAAAAAAACACCGCGCTGGGGGCGTGCCCGGAAGGGCGCGCAAGCGCGGCGGTTTTCTCGAAAGGCGTGGCGAAAGTGTAGGCGTTCAACGCGACGATTGCATGAAAAATCGCACGCTCGAACGTAAAGAAATGTAATACGCGAAATCCGACAGGCGGACACCCGACGACGACGTCTGACCGACCAAGGCTTCCCCGGCGCCGCCGGGTGCCGCTGCGGACCCCACCACGCCGCTCTCAGCCCAGAGCGGCGTTTTTCGCCCCGTCCCGCATGCCGTTGGCGATGCAGGGCGGGGCGCCCCACCTTGATGCGCGCGTGCGGCGCGCATCGATGCGACCGGCCGCGGCCGAGTCGCGTGTATCCGTCGCACGCCTGCGCCATCGCAGCACAAACGCGCGTTGCGGCATCCGCGTTACGCGGCCGGCGTCTGGCCGATCTCGAAGTTCGACATGATTTCGAGCGCGCGCACGAGTGCCGAGTGATCCCATGCCTTGCCGCCGTGCGACGCGCACACGCTGAACAACTGCTGCGCGCTCGCGGTGTGCGGCAGCGCGAGGCCGAGCTTGCGCGCGCCGTCGAGCGCGAGGTTCAGGTCCTTCTGGTGCAGCTCGATGCGGAAGCCCGGATCGAACGTGCGCTTGGTCATGCGCGCACCGTGCACTTCGAGGATGCGCGACGCGGCGAAGCCGCCCATCAGCGCCTGGCGCACGCGCTCCGGATCGGCGCCCGAACGGGCGGCGAACAGCAGCGCCTCGCCGACCGCCTCGATGTTCAGCGCGACGATGATCTGGTTCGCGACCTTGCAGGTCTGGCCCGCGCCGTTGTCGCCGACGAGCGTGATGTTCTTGCCCATCTTCTCGAACAGCGGCTTCGCGCGCTCGAATGCCTTCTCCGGGCCGCCGACCATGATCGTCAGCGTCGCTTCGCGTGCGCCGACTTCGCCGCCGGACACCGGCGCGTCGAGGTAGTCGCAGCCGAGCGCGTTGATCTGCTTCGCGAATGCCTGCGTGTCGAGCGGCGAGATCGAGCTCATGTCGATCACGAGCTTGCCGGCCGTCAGGCCCTTCGCGACGCCGTCGTCGGCGAACAGCACGTTGCGTACGTCCGGCGTGTCCGGCACCATCGAGATGATGATGTCGGCGTGCTGCGCGACTTCGGTGGAGTTCGCGACGACCTTCGCGCTGCCGCGCAGGTCGTCCGGGATCGGGAACGCGCCGTTCACGACGAGTTGATGATCGCCCTTGAGCAGGTTGCGCGCCATGTGCGCGCCCATGATGCCGAGGCCGATGAAACCGATGGTTGCCATGTGAAAGTCTCCTATAGGGCTGAAAACGGAAAGGGCGCGACTCAGGCGGCGCGACGCGCCGAGGCCGGTGCGCAGCCGGCTACGCTTTGCAGCCAGCCGAGGCCTTCCGTCGTGGTGGTACGGGGCTTGTATTCGCAGCCGACGTAGCCGGCATAGCCGAGCCGGTCGAGCAGCGCGAACAGGAACGCATAGTTGATCTCGCCGGTGCCCGGCTCGTTGCGGCCCGGGTTGTCCGCGAGCTGGACGTGGCCGATCGATGCGAGGTTGCGTTCGATCGTCGCGGCCAGTTCGCCTTCCATGCGTTGCATGTGATAGATGTCGTACTGCAGGAACAGGTTGTCCGAGCCGACCGCGCGGATCACGTCGAGCCCTTCCGACGAGCGGTTCAGCGCGAAGCCCGGGATGTCGAAGCTGTTGCACGGCTCGACGAGCAGGCGGATGCCTTCGCGCTTGAGCGCGTCGGCCGCGAAGCGCAGGTTGTCGACGATCGTGACGAACGTCTTGTCGCGCGCCGTGCTCGCCGACGGGATGCCGACGAGGCAGTTCAGCTGCGGCACCTTCAGCGCCTTCGCATACTCGATCGCACGGCCGACGCCTTCCTGGAATTCGCCGACGCGATCGGGCAGGCACGCGATGCCGCGCTCGCCCTGATCCCAGTTGCCGGCGGGCAGGTTGTGCAGCACGAGGCGCAGACGGTTGGTCTCGAGCCGTTCGGCGAGTTCCTCTTTCGCATACGGGTACGGGAACAGGAACTCGACGGCGTCGAAGCCCGCGTCCGCGGCCGCCTTGAAGCGGTCGAGGAACGGCACTTCGTTGAACAGCATGGTCAGGTTTGCAGCAAACTTCGGCATGAGCTAAGCCTCTTCGGTCGGTCAGTCAAAAAAGTCTTGCAGGTCAGTCGAGCATCGAGATCGCGGTCGGGGCATGCTCGGCCTTTTCGGCGAGATCCTCGAATTCGTTGATCGCATCGATTTCGGTGCCCATCGAGATGTTCGTCACGCGCTCGAGGATCACTTCGACGACCACCGGCACGCTGAACTCTTCCGCGAGCGTCTGCGCCTGGCGCAGCGCCGGCTCGATCTCTTCCGGCTTGAACACGCGCAGCGCCTTGCAGCCGAGGCCTTCCGCGACGGCCACGTGGTCGACGCCATAACCGTTCAGTTCCGGCGCGTTCACGTTGTCGAACGCGAGCTGCACGCAGTAGTCCATGTCGAACGCGCGCTGCGCCTGGCGGATCAGCCCGAGGTACGAGTTATTCACGACGACGTGCACGTACGGCAGCTTGAATTGCGCGCCGGCCGCCAGTTCCTCGATCATGAACTGGAAGTCGTAGTCGCCGGACAGCGCGACGATCGGGCGGCTCGGATCGGCCGCACGCACGCCGAGCGCGGCGGGGATCGTCCAGCCGAGCGGGCCGGCCTGGCCGCAGTTGATCCAGTTGCGTGCCTTGAACACGTGCAGGAACTGCGCGGCGGCGATCTGCGACAGGCCGATCGTGCTGACGTAGCAGGTATCGCGGCCGAACACCTTGTTCATCTCTTCGTACACGCGCTGCGGCTTGACCGGCACGTTGTCGAAGTGCGTCTTGCGCTGCAGCGTGCGCTTGCGTTCCTGGCAGTCGGCGACCCACGCGCTGCGGTCCTTCAGCTTGCCGGCGGCCTTCCATTCCTGCGCGACCGCGACGAACAGCTCGAGTGCCGCCTTCGCGTCGGACACGATGCCGAGATCCGGGCCGAACACGCGGCCGATCTGCGTCGGTTCGATGTCGACGTGCACGAACTTGCGGCCCTTCGTGTAGACCTCGACGCTGCCCGTGTGGCGGTTCGCCCAGCGGTTGCCGATGCCGAGCACGAAATCCGATGCGAGCATCGTCGCGTTGCCGTAGCGGTGCGACGTCTGCAGGCCGACCATGCCGGCCATCAGCGGGTGGTCGTCGGCAATCGCGCCCCACGACATCAGCGTCGGGATCACCGGCACGCCGACCGTTTCGGCGAACTGTACGAGCAGGTCTTCGGCCGCCGCGTTGAGCACGCCGCCGCCCGACACGATCAGCGGCTTGTCCGCGTCGTTGAGCATCGTGAGCGCCTTCTCGATCTGCGCGCGGGTGGCCGCGGGCTTGTAGACCGGCAGCGGTTCGTACGTGTCGATGTCGAATTCGATTTCGGCGAGCTGCACGTCGATCGGCAGGTCGACCAGCACCGGGCCCGGACGGCCCGAGCGCATCAGGTGGAATGCCTGCTGGAACACGCGCGGCACGAGCGCCGGTTCGCGCACGGTGACGGCCCACTTCGTGACCGGCTTCGCGATCGATTCGATGTCGACGGCCTGGAAGTCTTCCTTGTAGAGACGCGCGCGCGGTGCCTGGCCGGTGATCGCGAGGATCGGAATCGAATCGGCGGACGCGGAGTAGAGGCCGGTGATCATGTCGGTGCCGGCGGGGCCCGACGTGCCGATGCACACGCCGATGTTGCCCGGTGCCGCACGCGTGAAGCCTTCGGCCATGTGCGACGCGCCTTCGACGTGGCGCGCCAGCACGTGGCTGATGCCGCCCGACTTGCGCATGGCCGAGTAGAACGGGTTGATCGCTGCGCCCGGCACGCCGAACGCGGTCTGGATGCCTTCCTTCTCGAGCACGAGTACGGCTGCGTCGACGGCTCTCATCTTGGCCATGAATGTCTCCTTGGATAGTGGAATCTTGCGAATCGGTCTGTTGAGGACACTTTAGGGATGCAGGAAAGGTTTGATAAGATCAGCCGAAGTCGCTTATTTCGAAACTAAAAGTATGGAATGACGGCCGGACGGGGCTTCCCGCCGGTGTCGGAACGGAGACGGAGACGGGAGATGGATCGCTTCAAGCAGATCGAGACGTTCGTGCGGGTCGCGGACGCGGGCAGCCTCGCGGCGGCGGCGCTCGAGGAGGGCGTGTCGCCGGTGGTGCTCGGGCGGCGCATCGACGCGCTGGAGAAACGCCTCGGCGTGAAGCTGATGTACCGCTCGACGCGGCGGCTGGTCGTCAGCGAGGAGGGCGCCGCGTTCCTCGAGCGCTGCCGCGGGCTGCTGTCCGAATGGGATCAGGCCGAGAACGAGCTGGCCGCCGGCCGGCGCGCGGTCAGCGGGCACCTGATCGTGTCGGCGCCGGCCGCGTTCGGACGCAAGCACGTCGCGCCGCACGCGCCCGGCTTCCTGGCCGACAAGCCGGAGATGCAGCTGTCGTTCAACCTGACCGACCGTGTCGTCGATCTCGTGCGCGAAGGCTACGACCTGTCGATCCGGATCGGCGGCGCGGTCGATCCGAACTTCGTCGCGGTGAAGCTCGCGTCGAACCGGCGCGTCGTGTGCGGCACGCCCGACTATTTCCGCAAGCACGGGCGGCCGAAGTCGCTCGACGACCTGCTGAAGCACAACTGCCTGGCGTTCAACCTGCAGGGCGGGCAGAACCGCGGCTGGTACTTCCAGCGTCACGGCAAGATCGCGACGATGCGCGTGACCGGCAATCTCGACTGCAACGACGGCGAGCTGCTGCACCGCTGGGTGGCCGAGGGGCTCGGGCTCGGCTGGCGTTCGACGTGGGAAATCGCCGCGCAGCTCGAAACGGGCGAGCTCGAGACCGTACTCGACGAATACGCGCTGCCCGACTACGACATCCTCGCGGTCTACCCGCAGCAGCGCTACGTGCCGGCGCGCGTGCGCTATTTCATCGACTATCTGCGCGCCGCGTACGCGCGCCCCGGTTACTGGAGCACCACGCCGTAACGGGCGGCCGGCTGGGCCGTCCGGCGATTTTTTACGCTTCATGCGCACGGCGCGGGAATAAACTCGACGCAGCAGCGGTAAGGTCATCGAGCGCGCACGTTGCCGGTCTGTCCGGGTGCCGTGCGCGGAACGGGCGCGGCGTCGGCCGCCGGGACCAGGGAGGCCATGTGGGGCAAGCCGGACAGGCGGTCGATGACCGGGCGGCGGACGATGCGCGCGCGCGCGGCGAGCGGTTTCGCGCGCTCGTGCTGCCGCATCTCGACGCCGCGTACAACCTCGCGCGCTGGCTGAGCGGCAGCGCCGGCGATGCGGACGACGTCGTGCAGGACGCGTGCATGCGCGCGCTGCGCTTCGTCGATTCGTGTCGCGGCGACAACGCGCGGCCGTGGCTGCTGACGATCGTGCGCCACACCTGGTACACCGAGTGGCGGCGGCGCACGCAGGCGCACGAGGTCGCGCTGCCCGACACGCTCGACGACGCCGACGTCCCGGACGACTGGCAGCCGGCGACGGAGGACCCGCTCGCGCACCTGCTGCGCGGCGAGAACGTGCGGCTCGTGAATGCGGCGCTCGCGAAGCTGCCGCCCGAATACCGCGAGGTGCTCGTGCTGCGCGAGATGGAGGACCTGAGCTACCGCGAGATCGCGGCGATCGTGGACGTGCCGGTCGGCACGGTGATGTCGCGGCTCGCGCGCGGCCGGCGCAAGCTCGCCGCGCTGCTGGGCGGCGCGCCCGCGCCGGCGACCGAAGGCCGGCCGGGCCGTGCGCCGGCGGGCGGAACCGCATCGGAGGCTATCGATGGACTGTAACGAAGCGCGAGCGTTGCTGGACGCGGACGTCGACCGCGAGCTGTCGGCGCCCGATGCGTTGCGGGTCCAGCAGCATGTCGACGGGTGCGATGCGTGCCGCCGCGAACGCGCGCGGATCGTCACGCTGGGGCAGGCCGTGCGGCAGGCCGATTATCACCGCGCGCCGGACGCGCTGCGGGCAAGCCTCCTCGCGAGCCTGCCGGCAGCGGCCGACGCGCGTGCCGATGCGCCGTCGCGGGCCGAGCCGCGGCCGGAGTCCCCGTCACCGCCGCCCCGGCGGCCGCGCGGGCGCGACTGGTTCGCGTGGCTGACCGGGCGGGGCGGGGCGGCACGCCCGGTATCGACCGGCACCGGCCCGCGCGTGGCCGCGCTGCCGGGCCTCGGCTGGGGCGTCGCGTTGCTGATGGCGCTCGCGGCGGCGGGCGGAATGGCATGGTCGGCCCGCCACGCCGACACCGACCGAACGGTCGACGAACTGGTCGCGAGCCACGTGCGGGCCGACCTGTCGGCGCGCGACATCGACGTGATCTCGACCGACCGGCACACGGTCAAGCCGTGGTTCAACGGCCGGCTCGACTATGCGCCGCCGGTCGAGGATCTCGCGGCGAGCGGCTTCGCGCTGGTCGGCGGCCGGCTCGACTACGTCGGGCGGCGCCGCGTCGCGGTGCTCGTCTACCGCCACCGGCAGCACGTGGTCGACGTCTACGTGCAGCCGGCCGGGGAGCGGCCGGCGGCCCCGTACACGACCGTGTCGCAGGGCTATGCGCTCGACCGCTGGAACGCGGCCGGGATGACGTGGTGGGCCGTGACCGACGCCGAGCCGTCGGCGCTGGCGGCGTTCCGGACGGCGCTCGACGCGCGACTTGCCGGCACGCATAACGAGTGACCGTTGCGCCGCGCGGCCGGCGCGCTTGCGCTCCGACCCCGACTGCAGAAGGGCCGAGCGGGCGGCCGCTTGGCCGACATTCCCGCTCAAGTCTTTGAAAACACGGCCGAATCCGTCCGCGAATCGTCGATTGGCCTTGCATGCGTCCCGTAACCGGGTTAGAATCTTCGGCTTCTCACTTGCCACACCGGTTCAGACGCCCGGGTGGCTTTAATCCACAAGGAGTGTGTAATGCGTCATTACGAAATCGTATTCATCGTGCACCCCGATCAAAGCGAGCAAGTGCCCGCGATGATCGAGCGTTACAAGTCCACGATCACGTCGCACGGCGGCCAGATCCACCGTGTCGAAGACTGGGGTCGTCGCCAACTGGCCTACATGATCGAGAAACTCGCGAAGGCTCACTACGTCTGCATGAACATCGAGTGCGACCAGACGACGCTCGACGAACTCGAACACGCGTTCAAGTTCAACGACGCCGTGCTGCGCCACCTCATCGTCAAGATGAAGAAGGCCGAAACCGGCCCGTCGCCGATGATGAAGGAAGTTCAGCGCGAAGAAGCCAAGAAGGCGGCTGCAGCTCAGCCGGCCGAAGCGCAGGCTTAAGTTCGTCACTCATTAAGCCATCAAGGAGCGCGCCACTCACGTGAACAGGTTGCAATTGACGGCGAGCGTCGTCGAACGCGCACCGGTGCGATATACGCCGGCCGGTGTTCCGATCGCAAGCGCCACGTTGCATCACCGCACGGAAGTCGTCGAAGCAGGCATTCCCCGTCAGGTCGAAATGACGATCGAGGCGGTGGCGGCCGGTGAGGCGAGCGGCAAGCTGGAAAGCCGTGAAATGGGCGTCGAAACGCTGTTCACGGGCTTCCTGGCCAAGAAAAGCCGCAACGCGAGAACCTTGGTGTTTCACATCACAGCATTGCAGGACATTGGAAAGGACTGAAATCATGCCCCGCCCGACTGGTAAGAAATTCGACAAGCGTCGTCAGCAACAAAACCCGCTCTTCAAGCGCAAGAAGTTCTGCCGTTTCACGGCTGCAGGCGTCGAGCAGATCGACTACAAGGACACGGAAACGCTGAAGGACTTCATCGGCGAAAACGGCAAGATCACGCCGGCTCGTCTGACGGGTACGAAGGCGCACTATCAGCGTCAGCTGGATACGGCCATCAAGCGTGCGCGTTTCCTCGCGCTGCTGCCGTACACCGATCAGCACAAGGCGTAATCAGGCGACGCAATAAGGAGAATTCGAATGCAAATCATTCTGTTGGAAAAAGTCGCCAATCTGGGTAACCTCGGCGATATCGTCAAGGTCAAGGACGGTTACGCTCGCAACTTCCTGATCCCGAACCGCAAGGCTCGCCGTGCAACGAAGGAAGCGATCGCCGAATTCGAAGTGCGCCGCGCTGAACTCGAAAAGATCGCCGCTGAAAAGCTGGCCGCATCGCAGGCAGTCGGCGAGAAGCTGAACGGCCAGTCGTTCGAAATCACGCAGAAGTCGGGCGTCGACGGCCGTCTGTTCGGCTCGGTCACGAACGGCGACGTCGCGGAACTGCTGAAGAAGGCAGGCTACGAAGTCGAGAAGCTGCAAGTGCGCATGCCGGAAGGCCCGCTGAAGATGATCGGCGAGCACAACGTCCAGGTCGCGCTGCACACGGACGTCGTCGTCGACGTCACGATCAACGTGATCGGCGACCACGCGTAAGCGTATGCAAGCTTGCCGGGCGGCTTCCGCCGTCCGGACAAGGGCAGGCGCCCGGGCAACCGGGGCCTGCCTTTTTTATTGCCCGATCGCGGGCAAGCGGTGGTAGCGCTGCCGCCATCTATTCGCGATAATCCCAACCCATGAACGCGCCGCAAGATCCCCAAATCGAATCGCTGAAAGTCCCGCCGCATTCGGTCGAAGCCGAACAGTCGGTGCTCGGCGGCCTGTTGCTCGACAACGCGGCATGGGACCGGATTGCCGACTTCCTGTCGCAGGGCGACTTCTACCGCTACGACCACCGGATCATCTACGAGCACATCGGCCGCCTGATCGCGTCGACGCGCCCGGCCGACGTCGTGACCGTGTACGAAGCGCTGACCACGTCCGGCAAGGCCGACGATGTCGGCGGGCTCGCATACCTGAACGCGCTCGCGCAGAACACGCCGAGCGCGGCGAACATCCGCCGCTATGCGGAAATCGTGCGTGACCGCGCGGTGCTGCGCCGGCTCGTGTCGGTCGCCGACGAGATCTCGGCCGACGCGTTCAATCCGCAGGGCAAGGAAGTCCGCCAACTGCTCGACGAAGCCGAATCGAAGGTGTTCTCGATCGCCGAGGAGGGCGCGCGCGGCAACCAGGGCTTCCTCGAGATCGGCCCGCTGCTCACGCAGGTGGTCGAGCGCATCGACACGCTGTACCACACCGCGAACCCGAGCGACGTCACCGGCACGCCGACCGGCTTCGTCGACCTCGACCGGATGACGTCCGGGATGCACGGCGGCGAGCTGATCATCGTCGCGGGGCGCCCGTCGATGGGTAAGACCGCGTTCTCGATGAACATCGGCGAATACGTCGCGGTCGAGTACGGGTTGCCGGTCGCGGTGTTCTCGATGGAAATGCCGGGCACCCAGCTCGTGATGCGTATGCTCGGCTCGATCGGCCGGCTCGACCAGCACCGGATGCGTACGGGCCGCCTGACGGACGAGGACTGGCCGAAACTGACGCACGCGGTGCAGAAGATGAGCGAGGCGCAGCTCTTCATCGACGAGACGGGCGGCCTGAATCCGATGGAATTGCGCTCGCGCGCGCGGCGTCTGGCGCGGCAATGCGGCAAGCTCGGCCTGATCATCGTCGACTACCTGCAGCTGATGTCGGGTTCGTCGCAGGGCGAGAACCGGGCAACCGAAATTTCGGAAATTTCGCGATCGCTGAAGAGCCTCGCGAAGGAGCTCGACGTGCCGGTGATCGCGCTGTCGCAGCTGAACCGCGGCCTCGAACAGCGCCCCAACAAGCGTCCGGTGATGTCGGATTTGCGCGAATCGGGCGCAATCGAACAGGATGCGGACGTGATCCTGTTCATTTACCGCGATGAGGTCTACAATCCCGACAGCCCTGACAAGGGGACGGCCGAAATCATCATCGGCAAGCAGCGTAACGGCCCGATCGGGCCCGTTCGGCTCACGTTCCTGGGGCAATACACGAAGTTCGACAATTTTGCCGGGGCGCAGACCTTCTACGGCGAGTAAAGCCGGTTGTAAACACCTATTTCGCCAAATGTTGTATCCAATCCCGGCGTGCGCATATGCGCACGTCGCGTCGCGACCGGAACCGGTACAATGTCGCCCGTTTTCGTGACAGTAGTTTGACAATCTCTCAGGAATCCCATGTTCGGTCGATTCATGCCCACCGAGGGCAAGTTCTTTGAACTCTTCAACTCGCACGCGAAGCACATCGTTTCCGGTGGCCGCGAGCTCGAACTGCTGATCGACAATCTCGCCGACGCCGAGATTCACAAGCAAAACGTGCAAATCGCCGAGAAGGCCGCCGACAAGCTCACGCACGAGGCGATCGATCTGCTGCACAAGACCTTCATCACGCCGCTCGATCGCGACGAGATCCACAAGCTGATCACGACGATGGACGACATCCTCGACCTGATGGAAGACGTCGCGACGGCCGTGTCGCTGTACGACGTGCAGTCCGTCACGTCCGAGGCGAGCCAGCTCGCGCACATCGTCACCCAGTCGGCGCAGCACGTGCAGCAGGCCGTCGGATTGCTGTCCGACATGAAACAATCGGCGCAGATCCTCAAGCAATGCGAGGAAATCGACCGCTGGGAATCGGAAGCCGACCGCGTGCTGCGTGCGGCGATGTCGAAGCTGTTCCGCGAGGAAGACGACGTGAAGACGCTCATCAAGCTGAAGGCGATCTACGAGCTGCTCGAAGAGATCACCGACAAGTGCGAGGACGTCGCGAACATCATCGAAGGCATCGTGCTGGAAAACGCCTGAGCGGACCACGATGCATTCGATACAACTCGCCCTATGGATGGTCGCGACGCTGGTGCTCGTCGCGCTCGTATTCGACTTCATGAACGGCTTTCACGACGCGGCGAACTCGATCGCCACCGTCGTGTCGACCGGGGTGCTGAAGCCCCAGCAGGCCGTGGTGTTCGCGGCCGCGTTCAACGTGATCGCGTACTTCATCTTCCACCTGAAAGTCGCGCAGACCGTCGGTAAAGGCACGATCGATCCCGAAATCGTCGACCATTACGTCGTGTTCGGCGCGCTGGTCGGCGCGATCGGCTGGAACGTGATCACGTGGTACTACGGGATTCCGTCGAGCTCGTCGCACGCGCTGATCGGCGGTCTCGTTGGCGCGGCGCTCGCGAAATCGGGCTGGAGTTCGCTGAACGTCGACGGGCTGCTGAAGACGATCGCGTTCATCTTCATTTCGCCGCTGCTCGGTTTCATTCTCGGTTCGCTGTTCATGCTCGGCGTGTCGTGGCTGTATTTCCGTACCGCGCCCAGCAAGGTCGACCGGCGCTTCCGCCGGCTGCAACTGCTGTCCGCCGGCCTGTACAGCCTGGGCCACGGCGGCAACGATGCACAGAAGACGATCGGCATCATCTGGATGCTGTTGATCGCGAGCGGCTACGCGTCGGCCACCGCCGATGCGCCGCCGGCATGGGTGATCGGCGCGTGCTACCTGTCGATGGGCCTCGGCACGCTGTTCGGCGGCTGGCGCATCGTGCGGACGATGGGCCAGAAGATCACGAAGCTCAAGCCGGTCGGCGGCTTCTGCGCGGAAAGCGGCGGTGCGATCACGCTGTTCGTCGCGTCGTTCCTCGGCATTCCCGTGTCGACCACGCACACGATTACCGGCGCGATCGTCGGTGTCGGCGCGACGCAGAAGTTGTCGGCCGTGCGCTGGGGCGTCGCCGGCAATATCGTGTGGGCGTGGGTGCTGACGCTGCCGGCGGCCGCGCTGTTCGCGGCCGGCGGGTGGTGGCTCGGGCACCAGATCTTCTGATCGTCGACGCTTTCCGGTTGACACGAAATGCGCCGCAAGCCGAAAGGCTGCGGCGCATTTTCTTTTGGGGGGGAGAGGGGGGCGGCGAAGTGGTGGCGGGTGGCAAATGCCGCCCACGTCGTGACGGTCGGGGTCGAGCAACGGGTCAGTAACTGCCGGTCGCAAACCGCGCGATCGGATCGTCCGCGGTACTGGTGCGCGGGCTGACGGGTGCGGATTGCGTCGACGCACGCAATACCTGCACGGGCGCAGGCTCGATACTGCGTGTCGGCGTCGACGCGGTAGCGGGCGGCGGCTCCGCATCGAAGGCGGCGGCCTGGGCGGCCGTCAGTGCGGTCGTCGGAATCTGCGTACCGACCTCGGCCGGGGCGGCAGGTGCTGCATTGGCCGTCATCGCCGGCGCGGCGCCATTCGCCGACGTCGCTTGCTGTTGCGCCGCCTGCATCCGCGGGGGCGGCGGTTCGTACGGATCGGCGGCCGTTGCCGGCGGTGCCGCTGCGGCCGTCGTCACGACCGGCGTGGTCGGAATGGCCTGCGCCTGCGTCACGCTTGCTTGCGACGGCGCATACGTCGGCTGCCGCGGCGCGGCGGCGGCCGTCACGACCACCGGAGCGGCCGCGACCGCGGTCGGGTTGCGCGGCTCGTCGCGCTTGGCCTCGTAGGTCGGCGCATCGAACGGCGTCGGGGCCGAGCGCGGCGGCGCGACGCGGCGAATGCCGTCGAAACGCTTGGCCCAGTACGGGTTCGTCAGGTAGTCGAGCCGCACGGTGCCGCCCGTCGACGGTGCGTTGACGAAGCGCAGCTTGCCGACGTAGATGCCGACATGCGAATGCGGCCGCCCGGTCGTATTGAAGAAAATCAGGTCGCCCGGCGCGATCTGGTCGGGTTCGATCGACACGCCGCGGCCGCTCATGTCGGCGGTCGTGCGCGGCAGGTTGACATCGGCCGCGCGGCCGATCACGTAGCGCACGAGCCCGCTGCAGTCGAAGCCGCTCGTCGGCGTGTTGCCGCCCCAGCGATACGGGACGCCGACGAGGCTCATCGCCTGGATCGAGATTTCTTCCTGGCCGACGCTGTGGTCGACGAATTTCGGGAAATTGGCCGGCGCCGGGAAGGCGCGCGGCGTCGTGATCTTCATCCCCGAAGCGGAGCGCGATGCTGACTGCGGCGGCACGCTGGAGCAGGCCGCAAGCAGGGAGACGACGGCGACGGGAACCCAGATTCGAAGCATGGCAAGGCGGGCGAGCGCGGCGCGCTCGCGAATCGTATGACAACAGACAGACCCGATGGTAGACGTTCCGGCGGGGCTTAAGCAACCATTCTTGAGAATTTACTTGAAGTTTCGCGCGTAAACTGCGTTGTTGCGTGACGAAGCGTTATCTTTGTCTTCGACCCCAAATAAAAACGGCGCTCCGGAAACGGAGCGCCGCGTGGCGTCGAAAGCCGGCCGCTCGGCCGGCCTGCGCGTTACAGAATGTCCGACGCGTAATCGGCGAGCCGCGAGCGTTCGCCGCGCGCGAGGGTCACGTGGCCGCTGTGGCCCCAGCCCTTGAAGCGGTCGACGACGTAGGTCAGGCCCGAGCTGCCTTCGGTCAGGTAAGGCGTGTCGATCTGTGCGATGTTGCCGAGGCACACGATCTTCGTGCCGGGGCCCGCGCGCGTGACGAGCGTCTTCATCTGCTTCGGCGTCAGGTTCTGCGCCTCGTCGATGATCAGGTACTTGTCGACGAACGTGCGGCCGCGCATGAAGTTCATGCTTTTCACCTTCAGGCGCGAACGGATCAGCTCCTGCGTTGCGGCACGGCCCCATTCGCCGGCGGCATCGTCGGTCTTCTGCAGCACTTCGAGGTTGTCGTCGAATGCGCCCATCCACGGCTGCATCTTCTCTTCCTCGGTGCCGGGCAGGAAACCGATGTCCTCGCCGACGGGCACGGTCGCGCGCGTCACGATGATCTCGTTGTAGCGCTTGTCGTCGAGTACCTGCGCGAGGCCGGCCGCGAGCGCGACGAGCGTCTTGCCGGTGCCGGCCTGGCCGAGCAGCGTGACGAAGTCGATCTCGGGGTTCATCAGCAGGTTCAGCGCGAAGTTCTGCTCGCGGTTGCGCGCGGTGATGCCCCACACGTTGTTCTTGTGGTGGCTGTAGTCGCGCAGCGTCTGCAGCAGCGCCGTCTTGCCGTTCAGCTCGCGGACGATCGCGTGGAACGTCGGCTCGCCGTTCTGCGGCTCGAGATAGACGAACTCGTTGACGAGCATCGACGCGACGAGCGGGCCGGTCACGCGGTAGTACGTGGTGCCCGTCTTCGTGTCCTGCCAGCTCTCCATGCCCTTCGCGTGCTTGGTCCAGAAGTCCTGCGGCAGTTCGCGCACGCCGGTGTAGAGGAGATCCTTGTCCTCGAGCACCTGGTCGTTGAAGTAGTCTTCCGCGGGCAGGCCGAGCGCATGCGCCTTGATCCGCATGTTGATGTCTTTCGACACCAGCACGACCTGGCGGTCGGGCCGGTCGCGCTGCAGCGCCCGCACGACGCCGAGGATCTGGTTGTCGGCCTTGCCCTCGGGCAAGCCTTCGACCGGCGCGATGTCGGCGAGCTTCGTCTGGAAGTACAGGCGGCCGAGCGCCTCGCGGCTGCCGAGGCGCGACAGCGGGATGCCGTCCGAGATCGGGCCGCCGTCGGCGACGAGCGCGTCGAGCGTGCGGCTGACCTGGCGAGCGTTACGCGCGACTTCGGACATCCCCTTCTTGTGGTTGTCGAGTTCCTCGAGCGTCATCATCGGCAGATAGACGTCGTGTTCCTCGAAGCGGAAGAGGCTGCTCGGGTCGTGCATCAACACGTTGGTGTCGAGCACGAACAGTTTCTGCAGTTCGGCTTCGGCGGGCTTGCGGCTGCGCGACTTCGTCGCGGCGCCGGCATCGCGCGCGGGCGCCGTGGCCGGTTTCCCGGCGGCAGGCTTGTCATGGCGTGCCACGACCGGCGCCGCGGGTTCGGCGGGCGCCGGCAGCGGCTGCAGCAGCGCGGCCGTCTGTTTGGTCTTGCGGCCGCGCGCGGGTGCGCTCGCGGCGTCGGGCGCCGAAGACGCGACGGCACGCAGCGGCGCGGCCGTGTTCGCGGCTTCGATCATCGGTTGGGCCACGCTGGCCGGACCATAGTCACCGGCTGTGGATGCGTCCCCTTCGGCGGATTTCTTCGCGGCTTTCGCGGGCCGCGCTTTCGCCTTGTATTCGTCGGGCGGCAGCAGGCTGCCGAGCTTGCTGGGGGGAGTAGGCAAAGGCATGGTGTCCCTCGGGAGGAATCGTGTCGCATGGCGTGCGCCGCTGATCGCATCCTGCGTGACGTAGACGCATGCAGTTTGCGCGCGGTGGCGCACAGGAATTTCGTCTAGCCGGTTCGCCTAAGTGTCGATCAGCTCCTCGATGCGGTAAGGGCCGGACCGGGGAGGGCCGGCGCGCGTTCCATAAAAAAAGCCGCTGCCCCGTCGACAGGGACATGCGGCTCGGCTGATGCCGTCGTGATGCGCGTCAGGTGCCGGGAAGCATTGCAACGGGCACCGGCGCAGCTACGAGAAATATGGGGCGAACTGGCATTCATTGCGGCCCAATATAACGCGCCTCAAAGCGCTTGTACAGCCTTTAGCACGTCGTCCACGTGACCCGGCACCTTGATGCCGCGCCATGCCTGGCGAAGCACGCCGTCGGCGTCGAGCAGGAACGTCGAACGCTCGATTCCGCGCACTTCCTTGCCATACATTTTCTTCATCTTGATGACATCGAACAACGCGCACAGCGCTTCGTCGGCATCGGAGATCAGCGGGAACGGCAGTTCGAGCTTGGCCTTGAAATTGTCGTGCGAGCGCAGGCTGTCGCGCGACACGCCGATGACTTCCGCACCGGCCTTCTTGAACTTCGGATAGAGATCGCGGAACTGCAGCCCTTCGGTCGTGCAGCCCGGCGTGTTGTCCTTCGGATAGAAGTACAGCACGAGCTTCTTGCCCTTCAGGTCGGACAGCGAAATGTCGCCGCCCGTGGCCGGTGCGGTGAAATCGGGAACTTGACGGTCAACTTCGACAGACACGTGTTTCTCCTGTTGTTATGGAAGGGCGCCGCTGCGGCGGCGCGGTTCGGCGGGGCGTCGCGGCAGCGCGCCGCGGGGGGCGGAGCGGCGACGCCGGCTCGCGTGCGAACTTCAGTCGGGCTGGACGATCAGTTCGCCGGAGCGGCCGGGGATTTCGCCCCACGTGACAGGGTACGATGGCAGCGAGTCGCGGTCCAGCGTCGCGTGGTAGTCGCCCATCGTCGCAAACGTGTGGCCTTGCGCACGCCAGCCGGCGAGCAGCTGTTCGAACACGGGCGCGAGTTTCTGCCCTTCCAGTTCCGCATGCAGCGTGAACACCTGGTCGTGCGGATTGGTTTCGGTGAACTTGAGGATGTGCGCGGCGACGTTGTGCGTGTCGACGCCGTCGATGCCGAGCACTTCGTCGAGCGTGGGCAGCGTGGTCGGCATCTGCACGTGCGACAGCGTGCGGCCGCCGACGACGGGCAGGTACGGCGAATGGCCGCGACCGTCGGACGCGTAGCGCATCCCCCATGCATCGATCTGCTCGAACGCGGCATCGTTCATCTGCCAGCCGGCCGCGCCGTGCGTGACGGGCGGCGCGCCGAAGATCTCGCCGAAGCGCGCGTGACTCTTCTGCATTTCACGCGCGGTCCAGTCGCGATCGCGGACGCGCACGTTGTCCTGCCAGTACACGTGATCCCACGTGTGGATCCCGCATTCGAAGCCGGCCTCGTGAATCGCGCGCATGTCGGCGATCGCACGGCGGCCGATGTCCGGGCCGGGCAGCAGCACGCCGTACATCAGCTGCTTCACGCCGTAGTGCTCGACCACCGACGTGCGCGACACCTTCTTCAGGAAGCCCGGGCGGAACACGCGCCGCAACGCCCAGCCGGTGTGATCCGGCCCGAGGCTGAAGAGGAAGGTCGCGCGCGCATTGAAGCGGTCGAAGATGCGCGCGAGGTTCGGCACGCCTTCGCGCGTGCCGCGCAGCGTGTCGACGTCGATCTTGAGGACGATACGAGCCAAGCGAACGTCCCGGTCAGCCTTGCTGTTCGACGAGCGCGCGCGCGTCGGCGACGTGGCCGCGATACGCTTCGAAGATGTTGCGCAACGCGTCGTCGAACGTCGCCTGCGGCGCCCAGCCGAGCTCCTGCATCGTGTTGTCGATCTTCGGCACGCGGTTCTGCACGTCCTGGTAGCCGTTGCCGTAGTAGGCGCCGGACGTCGTTTCGACGAGCTTCACCTGCTTGGCCGAATCGGCGTACTCGGGGAATTCCGCGGCCAGTTCGAGCATCTTGTGCGCGAGCTCGCGAACCGAGAAGTTGTTCTTCGGATTCCCGATGTTGTAGATCTTGCCCGACGCGACGCCGTCCTTGTTCTCGATGATCTTCATCAGCGCGCTGATGCCGTCGCCGATATCGGTGAACGCGCGCTTTTGCGAGCCGCCGTCGACGAGGCTGATGTTCTCGCCGCGCACAATGTGGCCGAGGAACTGCGTGACCACGCGCGAGCTGCCTTCCTTCGGCGTGTAGATCGAGTCGAGGCCCGGGCCGATCCAGTTGAACGGGCGGAACAGCGTGAAGTTCAGGCCTTCCATCCCGTAGCCCCAGATCACGCGGTCCATCAGCTGCTTCGAGCACGCGTAGATCCAGCGCGGCTTGTTGATCGGGCCGTAGGTGAGCGCCGACGCGTCCGGGTCGAACTGCTCGTCCGAGCACATCCCGTAGACCTCGGAGGTCGACGGGAACACGAGGTGCTTGCCGTACTTGACGGCCGAGCGCACGATCGGCAGGTTCGCCTCGAAGTCGAGCTCGAACACGCGCAGCGGCTGCTGGACGTAGGTGGCCGGCGTGGCGATCGCGACGAGCGGCAGGATCACGTCGCACTTCTTCACGTGATACTCGACCCACTCCTTGTTGATCGTGATGTCGCCTTCGAAGAAATGCATCCGCTCGTGGTTGACGAGGTCGCCCAGCCGGTCGGTCTGCATGTCCATGCCGAACACTTCCCAATCGGTGGTTTCAAGAATGCGCTTCGACAGGTGATGGCCGATGAAGCCGTTCACACCCAGGATCAGGACTTTTTTTGCTTTCATGAATGACGGGAAGAATGAATGAACTGCGCGAATTCCGCGGGCGTCACGACGGTTTCGCTGCCGTCGCGCTGCTGCCGGAGCTCGAGAATGGATAGGGCGCGGCTGTCGCCGCAGACGCCGAATAGCGCATTATCGCTTACGTGCAGGCCGGGCGGCAAATCTGCCGCGGCGGCCGCTGCCGCGCTGCCGGGCGCCGCGAGGCGCGCGCGCGCGATCACGAACCGGGCGCCGTGGATGTCCGTGAATGCGCCCGGATACGGGGGCGCGACCGCGCGCACCAGGTTGTAGACCTGCGCGGCCGGCTTCGACCAGTCGACGCGGCCGTCCTCGGGCTTGCGCCCGCCGTAGTAGCTGCCGGTCGCGAGATCGTTCGGCAGGTGCGACGCCTCGCCCGCGAGCAGCGCGGGCAGCACGCGCCACAGCGTCTGCTCGGCGGCCACCGTGACCTTGTCGAACACCTGCGCGGCCGTGTCGTCCGGCAGGATCGGCACCGCGGTCTGGCCGATGATCGCGCCCGCGTCCGGCTTGGCGGCCATCTCGTGCAGCGTCGCGCCGGTTTCGGTCTCGCCGTTCAGCACGGCCCAGTTGGTCGGTACCCGACCCCGGTATTTCGGCAGCAGCGAACCGTGCATGTTGTACGCGCCGCGCGGCGCGATCGCGAGCAGGTCGACCGGCAGCATGTGGCGGTAGTAGAACGAGAAGATGAAATCGGGCTGCGCGTCGGCCACCGCGCGGCGCAGCGCCGGATCGGCCGGGTCGGCCGGCGTGACGACCGGAATGCCGTGCTCGGCCGCGACGGACGCGACGCTGCCGAACCAGATGTTCTCGTTCGGATTGTCCTCGTGCGTGACGACCAGCGCGACGTCGACGCCGCGCGCGAGCAGCACCTGCAGGCACCGCACGCCGACGTTGTGATACGCGAAGACGACCGCGCGCGGCTTCATTGCGCGGCTCCCGGGCGGTTCGCGGCGGCCGGCACCGGCGGCATGCCGTCGTGCTGCTCGAGCACGGCCTGGATCAGGTAGCGGGGACGCGCGCGCACCTGCTGGTAGATGCGGCCGACGTATTCGCCGAGCAGGCCGAGCGCGAAGATGATCACGCCGAGCAGGAAGAACGTGATCGCGAACAGCGTGAACACGCCTTGCACTTCCGCGCCGACGATGAAGCGGCGCACGAGCAGCAGCACGAACAGCGCGGCGGAGCCGAGCGACAGGATCACGCCGATGAACGACAGCCACTGCAGCGGCACGACCGAGAAGCCCGTCACGAGGTCGAAGTTCAGCCGGATCAGGCTGTACAGCGAGTACTTCGATTCGCCCGCGAAGCGTTCCTCGTGCGCGACCTCGATTTCGGTCGGGTTCTGCGCGAACGTGTACGCGAGCGCGGGGATGAACGTGTTGACTTCGCCGCACACGTTGATCGTGTCGATGATGCGACGGCTGTACGCGCGCAGCATGCAGCCCTGGTCGGTCATCTTGATGCGCGTGATGCGCTCGCGCAGCCGGTTCATCATCTGCGATGCCTTGCGCCGCCACAGGCTGTCCTGGCGCTGCTTGCGGATCGAGCCGACGTAGTCGTAGCCCTCGCGCATCTTCGCGATCAGCTTGCCGATTTCCTCGGGCGGGTTCTGCAGGTCCGCGTCGAGCGTGATGACGATCTCGCCGCGCGACTGCGCGAAGCCCGCGAGGATCGCCATGTGCTGGCCGTAGTTGCCGTTGAGCAGCACGACGCGCGTCGTGTCGGGCCGGACGTGGAACTGATCGGCGAGCATCGCGGCCGAGCGGTCGCGGCTGCCGTCGTTGATCAGGATCACTTCGTACGACGTGTCGAGGGCGTCGAGCGCCGGATACAGCCGCGCGAACAGCGCGGCGAGACCGTCTTCCTCGTTGTACACGGGGATGATGACCGAGACTTCGGGCCGGCCGGTGTCCAGATGCGCGGCGCCCGGATGTCCGGCGCGTGCTTCAAGGTGACTCATGTACGCTTATTTTCCGTATTGTTCGCAAATCTGATTGACGGCGTCGACCACGCGACGCACGTCGCCTTCCGTCATCTGCGTAAACAGCGGCAGCGTGACGGTCGACGCGCCGTACCGTTCGGCGTGGGGGAACATGCCCTCCTTGAAACCGCGCGCACGGTACAGCGTGAAAAGATGGATCGCCGGGTAGTGGATGCCCGTGCCGATGCCGCGTTCCTTCATCTGCGCCATGAATTCGGCGCGCGTGATCGTCAGCCGCTCGAGCGGCAGCGTGACCAGGAACATGTGCCAGTTGCCGTTCTCGAATTCGGCGACGGGCAGGCCGACGCCGAGCTTCGCTGCCGCGCCGCCGTCGAACGCGGCGAAATACGCGCGCGCGAGTGCGCGGCGCTGCGCGGTGAAGCGCTCGAGGTGCGGCAGCTGGCCGAGGCCGACGCGCGCGGCGACGTCGGTCAGGTTGTACTTGCCGCCGAGCACGTCGCAGTCCATTCCGTCGAAGCCGGTGCGCGTGATGCCCTGCAGCCGGTACTTCTGCGCGAGCACCGCTTCGTCCTCGTTGTTCAGCACGAGCGCGCCGCCTTCGATCGTCGTCAGGTTCTTGTTCGCGTGGAAGCTGAACGACACGAGGTCGCCGATCGCGCCGATGCGCCTGCCGTGCCACGTCGAGCCGAACGCCTGCGCGGCATCCTCGATCACGCGCAGCTTGTGCGCGCGGGCGATCGCGTACAGGCGGTCCATGTCGACCGGCAGGCCGGACAGGAACACGGGGATGATCGCCTTCGTGCGCGGCGTGATCGCCTGCTCGAGCTTGTCGAGGTCGATGTTGCGCGTGACGGGATCGATGTCCGCGAACACGGGCGTCGCGCCCGTTTCGATGATCACGTTGCTGGTCGAGACCCACGACGCCGGCGTCGTGATCACCTCGTCGCCGGGGCCGACGCCCGCGATGCGCAGGCCGATCTCGAGCGTGCAGGTGCCCGAATTGAATACGCGGACCGGACGGCCGCCGCAGTACTCGGACAGCGCCGCCTCGAATTTCTGGCACTGCGGGCCGGTGGTGATCCAGCCCGAGCGCAGCACCTCGACGACGCCCTGGATGGTTTCCTCGTCGATCTCGGGGCGGGTGAACGGCAGAAACGGGGCGGTAGTCTGGCTCATGAACGCGTTTGGCCTGTAATGGCGTGTAATAAAAGGGTCGGGCGATCCGTCCGAAACCGGCATTAAACACCGGTTGGCGGATTCGTACCGTGATTTTTTGTAGGCGGACGCTTAACGCCGCGCGCCGTGCTCAGCTGCGCGCGAGCACGAGCACACCGATCAGGATGATGCCGATGCCGACGAGCCGCTGGACCGACAGCACCTCGCCGAACAGGTACCACGCCGCGAACGCGTTGACGACGTAGCCGAGCGACAGCATCGGGTACGCGATCGACACGTCGACCCGCGACAGCCCGACGATCCACACGACGACGCTCAGCACGTAGCAGCCGAGGCCGCCGATGATCGGCAACTGGGTCGCGATCTTCAGGCCGACCGGGATGATGTTCGCACGGCTGAATTCGAAGTGTCCAACGGCGTTGACGCCGGCTTTCAGCAGAAGTTGCGCACAGGCGTTGAGCATCACGCCGGTGACGATGCAGACGAACGAAACGGGGTTCATGCGGGAGGCGTCCTTACGATTGCGGTTTCTCGACGATCACGCGCCGGTTGTCGCGCGCGATCACGCGCATCGGCACGCCTTCCTTGACCAGCGCGTCGTACTGGCCGGGCGGCATGATCGCGAGCGCGCGGGTTTCCTGCTTCCAGCGCGTGATCCATTCGCCGACGGTCGGAATCCACTTGTTCGGCTCGACCGAGATCCCGAACGCGAGCTCGTCCTGGCGCTGCACCATGATCGTCGTGTGACCCATGTAGAACGGGAACGTGTGGTCGAGCATTTCGATCGAGTAGAACGGCGTGTCGGGCGGCAGCTTCGCCAGTTCGGCGCGCACGGCCGGCGCGAGCAGCGCGCCCGAGCTGTAGCGGCCGAACTCGTCGTGCCCGGTGCCGCCGATCGTGCCGAACACGAGCCATGCGGCGCCGAACGTGGCGAGCGCGGCGGCCACGCCCGCGCGACGGTTCAGCCACGCGGCCACGAGCGTCAGCGCGGCCGCGACCGCGAGGCCGGCGTACAGCCACATCTGGAACGCCCGGTACAGCGCGTTCGGCGTGCGGGCGTCGCCCTGGTACGCGAGGAAGACGATCCCGAACGCCGCGGCGACGAAAAACACGAGGTAGCCGAGCAGGTGGCGACGGAAGCGGTCGGCCGTCATCAGCGGCAGGTACGCGCCGATGATCAGCGCGAGCGCCGGCGCGACCGGCAGCACGTACGAGATCAGCTTCGAATGCGACGCGCTGAAGAACAGGAAGATGAACGCGCTCCAGATCAGCAGCACGAGCATCGGCGCGAAGCCGTTCGGCTGGCGCGGCATCCGCACCGCATGGCGGATGCTCTGCCACGCGACCGACAGCCACGGCAGGAAGCCGACCAGCAGCACGGGCACGAAGTAGTACAGCGGACCCGGGCGGTTCTGTTCCGGGGTCAGGTACCGGCGGAACTGCTGGACGATGAAGAAGAAGTTGAAGAACTCGGGGTTGCGCTGCTGGACGAGCACGAACCACGGCGTGACGATCGCGAAGAAGATCACGAGGCCGCTGACCAGGTACAGGCGCTTCCACAGCGCCCAGTCGCGCGCGACCAGCGTGTACAGCACGAGCACGGCGCCCGGCAGGATCAGGCCGACGAGGCCCTTGGACAGCACCGCGAACGCCATCGCGGCCCAGCACGCCCACATCCAGCCGCGCACCGCGGCCGGGCGTAGCCCGGGCCGCTGCGCGAGCAGCAGCGAGCAGAGCGACAGCGCCATCCAGAACGCGAGCCCCATGTCGAGCGCGTTGAAGTGGCCCATCAGGTTCCAGTACGGCGAGCTGGCCAGCACGACGGCGGCGAGGAAGCCCGACAGCGGGTTGAACAGGCGCGCGCCGGTGTAGCCGACGAGCAGCACGCCGGCGAAGCTCGCCACGGCGGTATAGAGGCGCGCCTGCCATTCGCCGATGCCGAACCACGCGAACGTCAGCGCGTTCAGCCAGGTCTGCAGCGGCGGCTTCTCGAAGTACTTGTAACCGTTGTAGCGCGGCGTGATCCAGTCGCCGGTGACGAACATCTCGCGCGCCATTTCCGCGTAGCGGCCTTCGTCGCTCGGGATCAGGTGGCGCAGCCCGAGCGGCGCGAACCAGACGATCGCGAGCGCGACGAGCAGGAGGACGAGCGTGATGCGATTGAGCGGTAGCCTCGACGGCGTATCGTTCATGGGTTTTCAGCCTGTTGGTTGTTGTGACGGGCCGCCGGCGGGTGGCGCCGGGGGCGGGCGGCCTGGCCGGGCCGATCGGGGGATCGACCCGCTGCGCCGGCCCGAGTTTTACCGCATCGGGGATTAACGTTCAATTAAGAGCGCGGCGGCGACTTTGCGGCCCTCGGCCATCAGGATGTTGTAGGTGCGGCAGGCGGCCTGGAAATCCATCGTTTCGACGCCGATCCGCTGCGCGGTGAGCGCCGCGACGAGCCGCGGGTGCGGGAAGCGCAGCCGCGCGCCGCTGCCGAAGATCACGAGTTCGGGCGTCGGCTCGAGCAGCATCGCGAAATGCTCGGGCGCGAGCGCGTCGAACGACGACACGGGCCAGGCCTGGACCGGCGCGCCGGGCAGCACGATGACGCTCGTTTCGTGGCGTTCGAGATTGACGTCGACATAATCGGGGCCGTAGCCGGTGACGGTGTTGAGCGCGCCGCTCGCGTCCTGGTGCAGTTTCAAATCGGTATTCCGCGGTTCCGTAGGGGAATGGATTGGCCGGGCCGTGCGGGCCCGGCTGGCCGGTTTCGCGCGCCCGGGCACGCGGGGACGCCTGACGGCGCGGGCCCGGCGCGGCTATGGTGCATTGCGAAAGTCGGCCAAAATCCGCTAAATTATAACTTTTTGGTCGCCCCCGGGCGCCACTTGCGTCGTGCGTCGCCACAAGCCGCGTCCGACCGCCGCTTTTTCCCAGTCTAGACAGCGCGCACAGACCGGCCGCTTTCCAGTTTTGATCCCGTCCCCCCGGCCGCAAGGCCAACCCAGGAACCGTGTCGTCGTGAAACCGATTCAGAAGTCGAACAAGCTGCTCAACGTCTGCTACGACATCCGTGGCCCGGTGCTCGAGCACGCGAAGCGCCTCGAGGAAGAAGGCCACCGCATCATCAAGCTGAACATCGGCAACCTCGCGCCGTTCGGTTTCGACGCGCCCGACGAGATCATCCAGGACATGATCCGCAACCTGCCGGCGTCGTCCGGCTATTCGGATTCGAAGGGCGTGTTCTCGGCGCGCAAGGCCGTGATGCACTACACGCAGGAAAAGGGCGTCGTCGGCGTCGGCCTCGACGACATCTACATCGGCAACGGCGCGTCCGAGCTGATCGTGATGGCGACCCAGGCGCTCCTGAACGACGGCGACGAAGTGCTGCTGCCCGCGCCCGACTACCCGCTGTGGACGGCGGCCGTGAGCCTGTCGGGCGGCACGCCGGTCCACTACGTGTGCGACGAGCAGAACGCGTGGATGCCCGATCTCGACGACATCCGCCGCAAGATCACGCCGAACACGAAGGCGATCGTCGTGATCAACCCGAACAATCCGACCGGCGCGCTTTATTCCGACGAATTGCTGCTGGAGCTGCTCGAGATCGCGCGCCAGCACGGGCTGATCGTATTCGCCGACGAGGTCTACGACAAGATCGTCTACGACGGCCTCGAGCACACGGCGCTCGGTGCGCTGTCGGAGGACGTGATCACCGTCACGTTCAACAGCCTGTCGAAGAGCTATCGCTCGTGCGGCTACCGCGCGGGCTGGATGGCCGTGTCGGGCCTCGGCGGCGACAACCGCCGGCGCGCGAAGGATTACCTCGAGGGGCTCGGCATCCTGTCGTCGATGCGCCTGTGCGCGAACGTGCCCGGCCAGTTCGCGATCCAGACGGCGCTCGGCGGCTATCAGAGCATCATCGAGCTGATCGTGCCGAGCGGGCGCCTGTACAAGCAGCGCGAACTCGCGTATGACATGCTGACGTCGATCCCGGGCGTGACCTGCGTGAAACCGCAGGCCGCGCTGTACATGTTCCCGCGCCTCGACCCGAAGCTCTATCCGATCCAGAACGACCAGCAGTTCATTCTCGACCTGTTGCTCGAGGAGCGCGTGCTGCTCGTCCAGGGCACGGGTTTCAACTGGACGACGCCCGACCACTTCCGCGTGGTCTTCCTGCCGAACCTCGACGACCTGACCGATTCGATCAACCGGATCGCACGCTTCCTCGACGGCTACCGCAAGCGCCATTCGGTCTGAGCGGGCAGGACCACACGGAACTCACTACTTCTTACTCATCGATCACACGCAGCATGGAACCGATCAAAGTTGGCCTGTTGGGCTTCGGCACGGTGGGCAGCGGCACCTTCACGGTGCTGCGCCGCAACCAGGAAGAAATCAAGCGACGCGCGGGGCGCGGCATCGAGGTGGCGCGCATTGCCGTGCGCAACCCGGCCAAGGCGCAGGCTGCGCTCGGCGGTGACGCCGCCGCCGCGCAGATCACCGACGATTTCAACGCGGTCGTCGACGATCCGTCGATCGCGATCATCGCCGAGATGATCGGCGGCACGGGTATCGCGCGCGAGCTCGTGCTGCGCGCGATCGCGAACGGCAAGCACGTCGTGACGGCGAACAAGGCGCTGCTCGCGGTGCACGGCACCGAGATCTTCGAAGCCGCGCGCGAGAAGGGCGTGATGGTCGCGTTCGAGGCGGCCGTCGCCGGCGGCATCCCGATCATCAAGGCGCTGCGCGAAGGCCTGACCGCGAACCGCATCCAGTACATCGCCGGCATCATCAACGGCACGACCAACTACATCCTGTCGGAAATGCGCGACCGCGGGCTCGACTTCGCGACCGCGCTGAAGGCCGCGCAGGAGCTCGGCTACGCGGAAGCCGATCCGACCTTCGACATCGAAGGCGTCGACGCCGCGCACAAGGCGACGATCATGAGCGCGATCGCGTTCGGCGTGCCGGTGCAGTTCGACCGCGCGTACGTCGAGGGCATCAGCAAGCTCGACGCGACCGACATCCGCTACGCGGAGGAGCTCGGCTACCGGATCAAGCTGCTCGGCATCACGCGCCGCGCCGAAAACGGCATCGAGCTGCGCGTGCACCCGACGCTGATTCCGGAAAAGCGCCTGCTCGCGAACGTCGAGGGCGCGATGAACGCGGTCGTCGTGCACGGCGACGCAGTCGGCACGACGCTGTACTACGGCAAGGGCGCGGGCGCGGAGCCGACCGCGTCGGCCGTCGTCGCGGATCTCGTCGACGTCACGCGCCTGCACACGGCCGACCCCGAGCATCGCGTGCCGCATCTCGCGTTCCAGCCGGACAGCCTGTCGAACACGCCGATCTTGCCGATCGAGGAAGTGACGAGCGGCTACTACCTGCGCCTGCGCGTCGCCGACCAGACCGGCGTGCTCGCCGCGATTACGCGCATCCTCGCCGAATCGGGCATCTCGATCGACGCGCTGCTGCAGAAGGAATCGGAGCAGATCGACGGCGCGAACGGCGAGACCGACATCATCCTGATCACGCACGAGACGGTCGAGAAGAACGTCAACGCGGCGATCGCGCAGATCGAGAGCCTGGCGACGGTGGTCTCGAAGGTCACGAAGCTGCGCATGGAAGCGCTGAACTGAGCCGAGGACGACATGAACTACATTTCCACGCGCGGCGCCGGCATCGGCGAGCGCCATACGTTCTCCGACATCCTGCTCGGCGGTCTCGCGAAGGACGGCGGGCTCTACCTGCCTGCCGAGTATCCGAAGGTGTCGGCCGACGAGCTCGCGCGCTGGCGTACGCTGTCGTACGCGGATCTCGCGTTCGAGATCCTGTCGAAGTTCTGCGACGACGTGCCGGCCGACGACCTGCGCGCGATCACGCGCCGCACGTACACGGCCGCCGTGTACAGCAACACGCGCCACGGCGAGAACGCGTCCGACATCACGCCGCTGAAGACGCTCGGCACCGAGCACGGCGCGGCGCTGTCGCTGCTCGAACTGTCGAACGGCCCGACGCTCGCGTTCAAGGACATGGCGATGCAGCTGCTCGGCAACCTGTTCGAGTACACGCTCGCGAAGCACGGTGAAGCGCTGAACATCCTTGGCGCGACGTCGGGCGACACCGGCAGCGCGGCCGAGTACGCGATGCGCGGCAAGGCCGGCGTGCGCGTGTTCATGCTGTCGCCGCACAAGAAGATGAGCGCGTTCCAGACGGCGCAGATGTTCAGCCTGCAGGATCCGAACATCTTCAACCTCGCGGTCGAAGGCGTGTTCGACGATTGCCAGGACATCGTGAAGGCCGTGTCGAACGATCATGCATTCAAGGCGCAGCAGAAGATCGGCACCGTCAACTCGATCAACTGGGCGCGTGTCGTCGCGCAGGTCGTCTACTACTTCAAGGGCTACTTCGCGGCGACGCAGTCCAACGACGAGCGCGTGTCGTTCACGGTGCCGTCGGGCAACTTCGGCAACGTCTGCGCGGGCCACATCGCGCGGATGATGGGGCTGCCGATCGCGAAGCTGGTGGTCGCGACCAACGAAAACGACGTGCTCGACGAGTTCTTCCGCACGGGCGCGTATCGCGTGCGCAGCGCCGAGAACACCTATCACACGAGCAGCCCGAGCATGGACATCTCGAAGGCGTCGAACTTCGAGCGCTTCGTGTTCGACCTGCTCGGCCGCGATCCGGCCCGCGTGATGCAGCTGTTCCGCGACGTCGAGGAGAAGGGCGGCTTCGATCTCGCGGCGAGCGGCGATTTCGCGCGCGTCGCCGAATTCGGTTTCGTGTCGGGCCGCAGCAGCCACACCGACCGCATCGCGACGATCCGCGACGTGTTCTCGCGCTACGACACGATGATCGACACGCATACGGCCGACGGCGTGAAGGTCGCGCGCGAGCACCTGGAAGCCGGCGTGCCGATGGTCGTGCTCGAGACGGCGCAGCCGATCAAGTTCGGCGAGACGATCCGCGAAGCGCTCGACCGCGAAGCCGAGCGGCCGGCCGCATTCGACGGGCTCGAGGCGCTGCCGCAGCGCTTCGAGGTCGTGAAGGCCGACGCGCAGCAGGTGAAGGACTTCATCGCCGCCCATACGGGCGCATGACGCACGGCCGGGCCCGCAGGCCCGGCGGCGCAGGACGGCCGGAACGCCGATTCGTCGAACGGATCGGGTTCCGGCCATTTCGTTTGGTTCGCGGGCTCGGCATCCGGGCATCGTTCTCCGCGCGAAACAAGTGCCAGACCCGCGCGTTCGCGCCGATCACAGTCTTCGCATGCTCGCCATATCGCGCGTGCGCGTGACGGCGTCGCTACAATGACGGTTTGATTCCAACGATCCCCGATTCCATCGATGTCGAACCCGAATCCCGCGGCGCCGCGCGCGCCGATGCTGTCGACCGCCGAGGCGCTCGCCGCGCTGCTCGATGCCGCGAAGCCGCTGTCCGGCGCCGAAACCGTCGCCACGCTCGACGCGCTCGGCCGCGTGCTGGCGGCCGACGTCAGCTCGCCGCTCGACGTGCCGCCGATGCACACGAGCGCGATGGACGGCTATGCGGTGCGCGTCGCCGACCTGCTGCACGGCGATCGGCGGTTGCCGGTGTCGCAGCGCATTCCGGCTGGCCATCCGGCGCAACCGCTCGCGGCCGGCACGGCCGCGCGGATCTTCACCGGCGCGACGGTGCCGCCCGGCGCCGACGCGGTCGTGATGCAGGAGCAGGCGTCGGCCGACGGCGACGCGGTCGAGATCCTGCACACGCCGAAGGCCGGTGAATGGATCACCGCGCAGGGCGCGGACATCCGCCAGGGGGCGGTGATCCTGCCGGCCGGCACGCGGCTCACGCCGCAGGCGCTGGGTCTCGCCGCATCGGTCGGCTGCGCGCAGCTGTCGGTCGCGCGGCGGATTCGCGTGGCGGTGTTCTTCACCGGCGACGAACTGACGATGCCCGGCGAGCCGCTGAAACCCGGCGCGATCTACAACTCGAACCGCTTCACGCTGCGCGGGCTGCTGGAGCGGCTGGGCTGTCACGTGACCGACTACGGCATCGTGCCCGACTCGCTGGCCGCGACCCGCGACACGCTGCGCGAGGCCGCCCGCGATCACGACGTGATCCTGACGAGCGGCGGTGTGTCGGTTGGCGACGAGGATCACGTGAAGCCGGCCGTCGAGGCGGAAGGGCGGCTCGCGCTGTGGCAGATCGCGATGAAGCCCGGCAAGCCGCTCGCGTATGGTGCCGTGCGCCGCGGCGACGAGCGCGCCGACGCGCATTTCATCGGGCTGCCCGGCAACCCGGTCTCGAGCTTCGTCACGTTCCTGCTGTTCGTGCGACCGTTCCTGCTGCGCCTGTCCGGCATGCGCGACGTCGCGCCGCGCGCGTTGTCGCTGCGTGCCGATTTTTCGCAGAGCAAGGGCGACCGGCGCAACGAATTCCTGCGTGCGCGCGTGAATGCGGCCGGCGGCCTCGACCTGTTCCCGAACCAGAGCTCGGCCGTGCTCACGTCGACGGTCTGGGGCGACGGCCTGATCGACAATCCGCCGCAGCACGCGATCAGCGCCGGCGAGACCGTGCGTTTCATTCCGTTTTCCGAACTGCTGTCGTAACGCGACGGCTTCCCGAACCATGAAGATTCAGCTGAAATTTTTTGCAAGCGTGCGCGAAGCGCTGGGCGTCGCCGATGAAGAAGCCACCGTACCGGACGGCGTGACGACCGTCGGCGACGTGCGGGCGTGGCTGCGCGTGCGCGGCGGCGCGTGGGCCGACACGCTCGCCGAAGGGCGCGCGTTGCGCATGGCGTGCAACCACGAGATGACCGATCCCGACACGCGGCTCACCGAAGGCTGCGAGGTCGCGTTCTTTCCGCCGGTGACGGGCGGTTGAGGGCCGGGCGATGGCAACGGTACGAGTCCAGACCGACGATTTCGATCTGAATGCCGAAGTGGCGGCATTGCGGGCGCGCAACCCGAAGATCGGTGCGGTCGCGTGCTTCGTCGGCACGGTGCGCGACCTGAACGAAGGCGAGTCGGTCGCCGCGATGGAGCTCGAGCACTATCCCGGAATGACCGAGAAGGCGCTCGAGAAGATCGCGGCCGAGGCCGGCCGGCGCTGGCCGGGCATCGACGTCGCGATCGTGCATCGCGTCGGCAGGCTGTTGCCGCTCGACCAGATCGTGATGGTCGCGACGGTCGCGTCGCACCGCGGCGATGCGTTTGCATCGTGCGAATTCGTGATGGATTACCTGAAGACCGAAGCGCCGTTCTGGAAGAAGGAAACGACGCCCGACGGCGAGCGCTGGGTCGATGCGCGCAGCACCGACGACGCCGCGCTCGCGCGCTGGGGCGTCGAGTCGGGCAACACGCGGCGCTGAGCGCGGCGCGCGAACGATGCGGCGATGTGCCGCATGCGCGCGAGCGCCGCGGGTGACGGGCGTTACGCGTCCGGGTCGACGCTGCGCCCGATGATCTTGGTCGGAAACGGCTCGCCGCGGGCCCGCGACGGCAACGCGTGCGGATCGTCGCCCGCGTCGCGACGGCGCGGCGCGATCGCGTCGAGCAGCGCCTGCTGCTCGGGCGGAATCTGGTAATCCCAGCCGAACCGACTCAACTGCAGGCTCTGCGCGATCCGCAGCGCGGGCTCCATGAAACGGAGCGCCGCCGGCGGCGCGTAGCGCGCTTCGACGGTTTTCAGGAACAGCGACAGCCAGCGGCTGAAGTGGGCCGGCTCGATCCCGTCGAGCGGCTGGTGCGCCTGCTGCACGTTGCCGCGATAGCCCTTGGTGCCGAGCACGAGGCTCGACCAGAACGTCATCATCTTCGGCAGATGATCGTCCCAGCGGCCGGCCAGCTTCGCGTCGAACACGGGTCCGAGCAGCGGATCGGCGCGCACGCGGTCGTAGAACGCGTAGACGAGATCGCGGATGTTGTCTTCGGTCGGCTCGGCGTCGCGGGGGCGGGCCGGTGCGGATTCGGGCGAGGCGGGCAGGGCAGTCATGACGAAAATGGCCGGTGGATCGGGGCAGCGACGGCGCGGCGGCACGGGTGACGAGCAGGACGCCGGCCGGATTTTGACGCAAAATAGCGTCCAATAACCCCTGGAAAACGTGTAGATGTCACGCATCTTATTGCGCGCACGCGATCCCGGCAACCCGGGGCCGCGCAACGGCACCATCGATCGGCCCCTGCACGCATCGCGATCGGCTCGGTTCAGGTAATCGGGGCACGATCGATCTTTTCCGTATTCGCTCATGAGACTCACCGACTACACCGACTATTCGCTGCGCGTGATGCTGTACCTGGCCGTGCGCGGCGAGGGGCTCGCGACGATCCAGGAGATCTCGGACGCCTACGGCATCTCGAAGAACCATCTGATGAAAGTGGTGCAGCAGCTCGGCGAGCTGGGCTGGGTCGACACCGTTCGGGGCCGTAACGGCGGGTTGCGGCTGTTCGCCGATTCGCTGCAACTGACGGTCGGCCAGGTGGTGCGGGCGACCGAAAACGACTTCGCGCTGGTCGGTTGCTTTTCGCCCGACGACAGCGAATCGCGCGGCTGCGTGATCGAGCCGCAGTGCCGGCTGAAGGGTGTGCTCGCGGCCGCGCGCGATGCCTTCTTCGCGGAGCTCGATCGTCACACGATCGGCGAACTGGCCGAGCCTGCGTCGCCGCTCGTGGCGCTGCTCGGCATTCGCCCGGTCGCGCTCGTGCGTGCGGCGCCGGAGCCGGACGAGGTGTCGGCGGCCGCCGAGCCGTCGTCCAAGGCCCACTGACACGCGGGCGCCCCCCATCCCGTCACGCCGCCGGCCGTTATCAGGCGATCCGGCATTTTTTGCGCTGAATCAACCCGAATTTCGCTTGAAAGCCGCATAACCATCCTCATCTTGGTGTTAATCGAAAATTGGAGGTCTCGACTAAATGAGAATCGACAAGCTCACCACCAAGTTCCAGGAAGCACTCGCGGACGCGCAAAGCCTCGCGGCAGGCCGCGACAATCAATACATCGAACCCGTTCACGTCCTCGCGGCGCTGGTCGCGCAACAGGACGGCTCGGCCCGCTCGCTGATGTCGCGTGCGGGCGTGCACGTGCAGGCGCTGCAAGGCGCGCTGAACGAAGCCATCTCGCGCCTGCCGCAGGTGACGGGCACGGGCGGCGACATCCAGATCGGCCGTGAGTTGGCCGGGCTGCTGAACCAGGCCGACAAGGAAGCGCAGAAGCTCAACGACACGTTCATCGCGAGCGAGATGTTCCTGCTCGCGGTGTCGGACGACAAGGGCGATGCCGGCAAGCTCGCGCGTCAGCACGGCCTCACGCGCAAGGCGCTGGAAGCCGCGATCGCCGCGGTGCGCGGCGGCTCGCAGGTGCACAGCCAGGATGCGGAAAGCCAGCGCGAGGCGCTGAAGAAATACACGGTCGACCTGACCGAGCGCGCCCGCGCGGGCAAGCTCGATCCGGTGATCGGCCGCGACGACGAAATCCGCCGCTCGATCCAGATCCTGCAGCGCCGCACCAAGAACAACCCGGTGCTGATCGGCGAGCCGGGCGTCGGCAAGACGGCGATCGTCGAAGGGCTCGCGCAGCGGATCGTCAACGGCGAAGTGCCCGAGACGCTGAAGGGCAAGCGCGTGCTGTCGCTCGACATGGCCGCGCTGCTCGCCGGCGCGAAGTATCGCGGCGAGTTCGAGGAGCGCCTGAAGGCGGTGCTCAACGACATCGCGAAGGACGAAGGCCAGACGATCGTCTTCATCGACGAGATCCACACGATGGTCGGCGCGGGCAAGGCCGAAGGCGCGATGGACGCGGGCAACATGCTGAAGCCGGCGCTGTCGCGCGGCGAGCTGCACTGCATCGGCGCGACCACGCTCGACGAATACCGCAAGTACATCGAGAAGGACGCCGCGCTCGAGCGCCGCTTCCAGAAGGTGCTCGTCGACGAGCCGAGCGTCGAGGCGACGATCGCGATCCTGCGCGGGCTGCAGGAGAAGTACGAACTGCACCACGGCGTCGACATCACCGACCCGGCGATCGTCGCCGCGGCCGAGCTGTCGCACCGCTACATCACCGACCGCTTCCTGCCCGACAAGGCGATCGACCTGATCGACGAAGCCGCTTCGAAGATCAAGATGGAAATCGATTCGAAGCCCGAAGAGATGGACAAGCTCGACCGTCGTCTGATCCAGCTGAAGATCGAGCGCGAAGCCGTGAAGAAGGAGCAGGACGAAGCGTCGCAGAAGCGCCTGCAGCTGATCGAGGAAGAGATCGAACGCCTCGGCCGCGAATATGCGGACCTGGAAGAGATCTGGACCGCCGAGAAGGCCGCGGTGCAGGGCAGCGCGCAGCTCAAGGAAGAGATCGAGAAGGTGCGGGCGGACATCGCGCGCCTGCAGCGTGAAGGCAAGCTCGAGAAGGTCGCCGAGCTGCAGTACGGCAAGCTGCCGCAGCTCGAGTCGCAACTGAAGCAGGTCACGCAGGCCGAAGAGCAGGAGCAGCACAACCCGACGCGCCCGCGCCTGCTGCGCACGCAGGTCGGCGCCGAGGAAATCGCGGAAGTCGTGTCGCGTTCGACGGGGATTCCCGTGTCGCGGATGATGCAGGGCGAACGCGAGAAGCTGCTGCACATCGAGGAAAAGCTGCATGAGCGCGTGGTCGGCCAGGACGAGGCGATCAGCGCGGTGGCCGATGCGATCCGTCGGTCGCGCGCGGGTCTCGCCGATCCGAACCGTCCGTACGGCTCGTTCCTGTTCCTCGGCCCGACGGGGGTCGGCAAGACCGAGCTGTGCAAGGCGCTGGCGTCGTTCCTGTTCGATTCGGAAGAGCACCTGATCCGCATCGACATGAGCGAGTTCATGGAGAAGCACAGCGTCGCGCGCCTGATCGGCGCGCCGCCCGGCTATGTCGGCTACGAGGAAGGCGGCTACCTGACGGAAGCCGTGCGCCGCAAGCCGTACAGCGTGATCCTGCTCGACGAGATCGAGAAGGCGCATCCGGACGTGTTCAACGTGCTGCTGCAGGTGCTCGACGACGGCCGCATGACGGACGGGCAGGGGCGCACGGTCGACTTCAAGAACACGGTCATCGTGATGACGTCGAACCTCGGCTCGCAGGTGATCCAGGCCATGACCGGCTCGCCGCAGGACGAGATCAAGGACGCCGTGTGGCTCGAGGTGAAGCAGCATTTCCGCCCCGAGTTCCTGAACCGGATCGACGACGTCGTCGTGTTCCATGCGCTCGACCGCAGCAACATCGAGTCGATCGCGAAGATCCAGCTGGCGCGCCTGCACGACCGGCTTGCGAAGCTGGACATGGCGCTCGACGTGTCGCCCGCTGCGCTCGAACAGATCGCGAAGGTCGGCTACGATCCGGTGTTCGGTGCGCGGCCGCTGAAGCGCGCGATCCAGCAGGAGATCGAGAACCCGGTCGCGAAGCTGATCCTCGCGGGTCGCTTCGGTCCGAAGGACGTGATCCCGGTCGACGTCAACGACGGCCAGTTCGTGTTCGACCGCGTCGTGCACTGATCGCCTGCCATCGGCAGCGTCCCCGGTTCGCGCCGGGCGCGCAAAAACAAACACCCCGCCTCGGCGGGGTGTTTGCATATGGAGCGACCGAAACCGCTGCGCGGGATGTCGGCGCGCTGCGCGGCGGGCTTACGCCTGCTTGTTGCCGCCGAACATGCCGGCGAGTTGCGTGAGCGTGCCGAGCACGTTCGACGTGTCGACCTGGCCGCCGGCCGGCACTTCGCCGTTCGGCGTCGCGCCGTTGACGACGTGCGGCAGCACCTGCGCGAGGATCGACGACGCCTGCGACGGATCGATGCCGACCTTGCTCGCGAGCGAGCCGACGACGTCCGAGCCGAGCACGTTCTGCAGCGTATCGGCCGAGATCGGCTGGTTTTCGCCGGTGCCGACCCACGAACCGATGATCTCGCCGGCGCCGCCGGCCTTGAACTTCTCGATCAGCCCGTTCAGGCCGCCCGGCTGGTTGTTGATGAATTCGAGCGCGGTCGTGATCAGCGCGCTTTGGGAGTTGCCGCCGGCCTGGCCGCCGATCAGACCGCCAACGATGTCGAGGAGACCCATGGTTCTTCACCTTCACTGAAAAGGGCGCCGTGACGACGGCGCCCGTTGAACGAATGCCGCGCGCACGCCGTCGCGCGCGCGGCGCACATCAGGCGCCCGACGCCGCGGCGGCGGAGGCTGCCTTGTCCTTCTTGCTCTTCTTCTTCGAACCCTTCGTCGCCTTCGTGGACGACGCGGCCGCCGGTGCGCTCGCACCCGCGTCGGCGGATGCCGCCGCCGCCGCTGCCGCTTTTTCCTTCTTCGACGCACGCTTGGTCTTGGCCGGCTTGGCGGCCGCTTCCGGTGCGCTTGCCGTCGGCGCCGGCGCCGCGGTCGTCGTGCCGGCCGTCGCGGTCGTGGACGTCGACGCGGTGCCTGCCGACGTCGTGGTCGACGTGGTCGCGGACGTCGTCGCGGCCGGCTTCGACAGCTTCACGCCCTTCGGCGGCGTCGATGCGCCGCCGATCGTCAGGCCGTTTTCCTCGAGATGCCCGACCGACTTCGTGCCGAGGCCCTTCACGCGGTTCGCGAGATCGTCGGCGTCCTTGAACGGGCCGTTCTTGGTGCGTTCGTCGATGATCGCCTTCGACTTCACGGGCCCGAGCCCCTTCACGGATTCGAGCGCGGCCTGGTCAGCCGTGTTGACTTCGACGGCCGCGGCAAGGCCGGCGGCGAGCGACAGCGATAGCGCGACGAACAGCATCAGCAGCTTTTTCAGCATGGCAAAGGCTCCCTGGTTCTGACGGATGAATGGCTGTTGCAACGGATGACGACGCGCGAGGTGGCCGGGCGTCGCCGTTAAGCATAGGACAAATGCGTGCCCTTTTTAAGACAGGCTGACCGAATCTTGCTGAAGGCTTGCGGTGCTGTAAAGGCCGAAACCGGTGCCGGGGGCCGATTTTGACCATTCTTTACGGTGTCCGAGGGTGTGTCCCGGGAGAACGTCGCGCTGGCCGTCAGACAGGGCTTGACTTAGAGTGAACTCTAACTCCTAACCTCGTTCCTGCCATGTCGAAAACCGTATCCCAACCCTCCGCCGCCGGTCCGCTGACGATCGGGCAAGTCGCCGAACTGACGGGCGTGTCGACGCATACGTTGCGGTATTACGAGCAGGCTGGGCTGCTGCGCGCGATCTCGCGCACGGCGGCCGGGCACCGGCTCTATGCGCCGGCCGACCTTGACTGGCTGGCTTTCGTGATGCGCCTGAAGGCGACCGGCATGCCGATCGCGCAGATGCAGGCGTTCGCGGTGCTGCGCGAGCAGGGCGAGTCGACGTTCGGCGCGCGGCGCGACTTGCTGGTCGCGCATCGCGACGCGGTGCGCGCGCATATCGCGGAACTGCAGGCGAGCCTCGACGCGATCGGCGACAAGATCGCGTACTACGAGGCGCAGGAACGGGAAATGGAACGACGGGCGAATCCTTCTCACTCTTTACCGGAACAGGACGGACACGATGGAACGACTCGTTGAGGATCGCTACACGCGCGGCTGGAACAAGCTGAAGGAAATCGACGGCGAAGTGGGCGAGCGCGTGATCGCGGCGCTTGCGCCGATCGCACCGGACTTCGGACGGCTGCTGGTCGAATTCAGCTTCGGCGACATTTACAGCCGGCCGCAGCTCGACCTGAAGGCGCGCGAAATCGCGACGATCGCGGCGCTGGCCGCGCTCGGCAACGCACAGCCGCAACTGAAGGTGCATATCGAGGCCGCGCTGAACGTCGGCTGCACGCGCGACGAGATCGTCGAGGTGTTCATGCAGATGGCCGTGTATGCGGGGATGCCGGCTGCGCTCAACGCGCTGTTCGCCGCGCACGAGGTGTTCACGCGGCGCGACGCAGCGGCCGGCGTGGCAGACGACGCGAACGAAGCGGCCGGGCAGTCCGCATGACGGCGCGTGCGCCGGTGCGTCACGCGCGGTGCGGCGCGACGATCCGGTGCTTCGCGATGCGCCGGTACAGCGTCGCGCGCGAGATGCCGAGCGCCCGGGCGGCCGCGTCGGGCCGCCAGCGATGCGCGGTGAGCGCGGCGACGATGCGGCTGCGTTCATCGTCGGGCAGCGCGCCCGCCGGCGCGCCGCCGAGTTGCGCGGCGAGGTCGGCCGGCAGGTCGCGCCGCGTCACGCGCGCGGCGTCGCACACCGCGCACGCATAGCGCAGCACGTTGCGCAGTTGCCGCACGTTGCCCGGCCATGGGTAGGCGGCGAGCTGTTCGGCGAGCGTCGCGTCGAGCGTGAGCACGTGGCCGGTCGCCTGCGCTTCCTCGGCGAACACGGCGGCGATCACGTCGCGCACGTCCGCGCGTTCGCGCAGCGGCGGCAGGTCGAACGTCGCGCCGCTCAACCGGTAGTACAGATCCTCGCGGAACGTACCGTCGGCCACCATCCGCGCGAGATCGCGGTGCGTCGCGCAGATCACGTCGAGATCGACGCGCACGGGCGTATCGCTGCCGAGCGGCACGACCTCGCCGTCGGCCAGCACGCGCAACAGGCGCGTCTGCAGCGCGAGCGGCATGTCGCCGATTTCATCGAGAAACAGCGTGCCGCCGTCGGCGAGCGCGATCTTGCCGCGCGCGCCGTGCTTGCGTGCGCCGGTGAATGCGCCGGCTGCGTAACCGAACAGTTCGCTCTCGATCAGCGCTTCGGGCAGCGCGCCGCAGTTGACGGCGACGAACGGCCGCGCGCGCCGCGCGCCGGCGTCGTGGATCGCGCGCGCGAATACTTCCTTGCCGGCGCCGGTCTCGCCGAGCACGAGAATCGGCAGCCGCTTGCTCGCGACGCGCAGCGCGAGTTCGGCCTGTTGCGCGATGCGCGGGTCGCTGCTGTGCAGGAACGGCGTCAGCGCGCCGACGTGACGCGGCGCGGCGCTGCCCGGGCGGCGCGATGCCGCGCCGGGCTCGCGGCCGGCGCGCCGTAGCGGCGCACGCAGCCGCGCGTAGAGCGGCGCGCCGGTCGCGCGCAGCCGCAGCGCGACGATCGCATCGAGCCGCGCGGCGTCGCGCAGCGGCATCTCGGTCGCGTCGAAGATCTCGTCGATATGACGCGGCTCGCGCAGCGCCGGCAGCGCGTCGCGCGCGTGCCGGTTCGCGGCGACGATGTTGCCGCATTCGTCGAACGCGATCAGCCACTCCGGTTGCGCCTCGACGTAGTGACGATTCGGATGCCCGAACAATATCCAGTGCTGCGCGGTGCTGTGCACGAAGTAGCCGTCCTCGATCAACGCCGCGCTCTGCCGTACGAGCTGGTAGACGAGGCGCTGGCTGTCGCGGCCGTCGGGCGAATGCACGGCCGACGCGTCGAGCACGCCGATCAGTTCGCCGCCCGGCGAGAAGATCGGCGCCGCGCTGCACGTGAGCGTCGTGAACGCCGCGCGAAAGTGATCGGTCTTGTGCACGGTGATCGGCGCGAGATCGGTCAGCACGCTCGCGACGCCGCAGGTTCCTTCCTCGCTTTCCGACCAGCACGAGCCGATGTGCAGCCCCGCGTGACGGAAGTCGTTGCGGCGTTCGCGGTCGATCCGGTAGTCGATCGTCACGCCGTGCGCGTCGGTCAGCATCACGCAGTAGTCGGCGACGCGGATCATGTCGTGCAGCCGCGTCAGGCACTGGCCCGACGCGCGCAGGAAGGCTTCCTCCTTGTCGCGCACTTCGCGCAGTTCGGCCGCGGTCAGCACGCGCGGGCCGATCGACGAAGCGGGGTCGAGACGGTAGCGCTCCAGCGATCGTTGCCACGACGACACGAGGCGCGCGGAATCGGCCGGCGCGGGCAGGCGCCCGGCGAGCGCGCCGAGGACACGGTCGGCGTGCTGGGCCTGGGGGACGGCGTAGGGCATGGTCGGCTCCGGTTCCGTACGGCGGGGATGTCGCTGTTCTTGTAGCACATCCGTTCCGGCAGATCACATTGCATCGCAGCACGCGGCGCGCGTGAGACGGTCGTCTCACCGGTATCGCGCCATGTCTCGCGCAGTTGAGACGACCCCGTGCGTGGCGTGCGGCGCTGGTTCGGCCACGCATCGCCTGCGTGACGCCGCGCAAATGCAGGGGTTTGCGGGTGGAACGCCGGGCTTGCGCGGGGGCCGCGATGATCGCGTCGACGTATCGACGACGTGAGACGCACCGATGAATTCGCCGCGCGCGGCGTCGTCCCGGCCGCCCATCCGGAACAGGCACCCACCCGCCACGCCAGCGTGCACGCGGGTTTCACGGCTATCGCACGCACGATGGCACGCCGCTTGCAGAGATCACGGGCAAGCCGGCGCGATCGTGTCGGCGACGACGATCCGCCGCCCGTCGATGGCAGCGGACGAAACAGGTGGAGCCGACGCACGCGCCAATGCGCCGGCCCCGCCGACTGGATGGAGACAAACCCGTGACGACGCCCGTTACCGTCGGTGTGATCGCGAACCCCGCATCGGGGCGCGACATCCGCCGCCTCACGACGCATGCATCCGTGTTCCCGACCGCGGAGAAGGCGAACATGATCGTGCGCCTCCTGGCCGGCCTTGGCGCGATGGGCGTCGAGCGCGTGCTGACGCTGCGCGACCGCACGGGCATCGCGACGCTGCTGCTGCGCGCGATCGACACGCATCGCGCGGTCGCGCCGCACGAGCGCTGGCCCGAGGTCGAATTCGTCGACCTGCCGATCACCGATACCGTCGCCGACACGCAAGCCGGCGCGGCCTATCTGCACCGGATGGAAGTGTCGCTGATCGTCGTGCTCGGCGGCGACGGCACCCATCGCGCGGTGGCCGCGCATTGCGGCGCGACGCCGCTCGTCGCGCTGTCCACCGGCACCAACAACGCGTTTCCCGAACATCGCGAGGCGACCGTCGCCGGCGTCGCGGCCGGGCTTGCTGCAACCGGCGCCGTGCCGGCCGAGGTCGCGTTCGTGCGCAACAAGCGGCTCGTCGTGCGCTGCGTCGCGGGCGCGCAGCCGGGGCGCGAGGAGATCGCGCTCGTCGACGTGTGCGCCGCGCGGCAACGCTTCATCGGCGCACGCGCGATTTCCGGCTCCGACGACATCGATTCGCTCTACCTGACGTTCGCGGAACCGGACGGCATCGGCCTGTCCGCGCTCGGCGGCGCATGGGCGCCGCTTGAACGCAGCGCGCCGCACGGGCTCGCGATGCGCTTCGCGGAAGCCGGCAGGACGGCCGGCACGCCGCTCGTCGCGCCGATCGCGCCGGGGCGCGTCGACCGTGTCGTGATGCGCAGTTGCGAGCGGCTCGAACCGGGTTCGTGGCACGCGATTCCGTTCGAGCGCGGCACGCTCGCGTTCGACGGCGAGCGCGAGATCGAGGTCGCGCGCGGCGATCGCTACGAGATTGCGCTCGACTGGCGCGGACCGTTGACGGTCGACGTCGGCCGCACGCTGCGCTACGCGTCGTCGCGGCAACTGCTGCGCGACGCCGGTGCATGGCACGACTAACGCTTCGCGGTACGCAACGGCATTTCGCCATCCATCACGATCAACAAGGAGACATCGCCATGACAGCCCCTCTCGAAGGACAGGTCGCCATCGTCACCGGCGGCGCGCGCGGCATCGGCCGCGGCATCGCGCTGACGCTCGCCGGCGCCGGCGCCGACATCCTGCTGGCCGACCTGCTCGACGACGCGCTCGACGCCACCGCGCGCGAGGTGCGTGCGCTCGGCCGCCGCGCGGCGATCGCGAAGGTCGACGTCACGCAGGCCGCGCAGGTCGACGCGATGGTCGCGCAGGCGCTCGCCGACCTCGGCGGGCTCGACATCCTCGTGAACTGCGCGGGCGTGATCAGCATTCATCCGGTCGCCGAGCTGACTGAGCGCGACTGGGATTTCGTGATGAACGTGAACGCGAAGGGCACGTTCCTCGGCTGCCGGGCGGCGCTTGCCCACCTGAAGGCGCAGGGGCGCGGCCGGATCATCAACGTCGCGTCGATCGCGGGCAAGGAAGGCTTTCCGAATCTCGCGCATTACAGCGCATCGAAATTCGCGGTCGTCGGCTTCACCAACGCGCTGGCGAAGGAGCTCGCGCGCGACGGCGTGACCGTCAACGCGATCTGCCCCGGCATCGTCCGTACCTACATGTGGGACCGGCTGTCCGACGAATGGAAGACCGACGGCGAATCGGTCGAGCAGTCGTGGCAGCGGCACCAGTTGACGCTGATTCCGCAGGGCCGCGCGCAGACGCCGGAGGACATGGGCCGGCTCGCGCTGTTCTTCGCGACGATGGACAACGTGACGGGCCAGGCCGTGAACGTCGACGGCGGCTTCACGTTCCACTGACGGCCGCAGGCCGTGCAATCCGCCGCCACGGCATGGCCGGGGCGGCATTCGCAGTCAGACCCACCCAGGAGACACACATGACCGCTTCGACACAGCTCAGCAGGGACACGCTGCTGGACGCCTATCGGCTGATGCGCACGATCCGCGAATTCGAGGAGCGCCTGCACGTCGAATTCGCGACCGGCGAGATACCCGGCTTCGTTCACCTGTATGCGGGCGAGGAGGCGTCCGCCGTCGGCACGATGCTGCATCTCGGCCTCGACGACTACGTGGCCACCACGCACCGCGGCCACGGCCATTGCATCGCGAAGGGCGTCGACGTGCACGGGATGATGGCGGAGATCTACGGCAAGAAGACGGGCGTCTGCCACGGCAAGGGCGGCTCGATGCACATCGCCGACCTGTCGATGGGGATGCTCGGTGCGAACGGCATCGTCGGCGCGGGCGGCCCGCTCGTGTGCGGCGCGGCGCTCGCGGCCAAGCACAAGAAGACGGGCGGCGTCGGCGTGTGCTTCTTCGGCGACGGCGCGTCGAACCAGGGCGTGATCTTCGAATCGATGAACCTCGCGTCGGTGTGGCGGCTGCCCGCGATCTTCGTCGCCGAAAACAACGGCTATGCGGAAGCGACGTCGTCGAGCTGGTCGGTCGCGACCGACAACATCGCCGATCGCGCGAACGGGTTCGGGATGCCGGGCGTGATCGTCGACGGCTTCGACTTCTTCGCGGTGCACGAGGCGCTCGGCGAGGCCGTCGAGCGTGCGCGCAACGGCGGCGGCCCGACGCTCGTCGAGGTGAAGTTCACGCGCTATTTCGGCCACTTCGAGGGCGATGCGCAAACCTACCGGGCGCCGGGCGAAGTGCAGAAGCTGCGCGACGAGAAGGATTGCCTGAAACATTTCGAAACGCGCGTCGTGCGCGCCGAAGCGCTGACGACCGACGACCTGCGCGCGGTCGACGCACAGGTGAAGGCGCTGATCGACGACGCGGTCGCGCAGGCGAAGGCGGCGCCGCTGCCGGATGCCGCCGACCTGCTGGCCGACGTCTACGTGTCGTATCCGTGAGCGCGGCCTGACCCAGCAGCCGGCACGGCGAACCGAACATTCCAGGAGACAGACATGGCAAGGAAGATCACTTATTCGCAGGCGATCAACGAGGCGCTCGCGCAGGAAATGGCGCGCGACGACAGCGTGATCGTGATGGGCGAGGACAACGCGGGCGGCGCGGGCGCGCCGGGCGAGGACGACGCATGGGGCGGCGTGCTCGGCGTGACGAAGGGGCTGTTCCACAAGTTTCCGGGCCGCGTGCTCGATACGCCGCTGTCGGAGGGCGGCTACATCGGCGCGGCGGTCGGCGCCGCCGCGTGCGGGATGCGGCCCGTCGCGGAACTGATGTTCATCGATTTCATGGGTGTGTGCTTCGACCAGATCTTCAACCAGGCCGCGAAATTCCGCTACATGTTCGGCGGCAAGGCCGTGACGCCGGTCGTGATCCGCGCGATGTACGGCGCCGGCTTGCGCGCGGCCGCGCAGCACTCGCAGATGCTCACGTCGTTGTTCACGCACATCCCGGGGCTGAAGGTCGTGTGCCCGTCGACGCCGTACGACGCGAAGGGGCTCCTGATCCAGGCGATCCGCGACAACGATCCCGTGATCTTCCTCGAACACAAGCTGCTCTACACGCGCGAGGGCGACGTCCCGGAGGAATCCTATGCGATTCCGTTCGGCGAGGCGAACGTGATGCGCGACGGCGACGACGCGACGATCGTCACGTACGGCCGGATGGTGCATCTCGCGATGGACGCGGCCGCCAAGCTCGCGAAGGACGGCATCCAGTGCGAGGTGATCGACCTGCGCACGACGTCGCCGCTCGATGAGGAAACGATCCTCGACAGCGCCGAGCGTACCGGGCGCGTGGTGGTCGTCGACGAAGCGAATCCGCGCTGCTCGATCGCGACCGACATCGCCGCGCTCGTCGCGCAGCGCGCGTTCCGGTCGCTGAAGGCGCCGATCGAGCTCGTCACCGCGCCGCATACGCCCGCGCCGTTCGCCGGCGTGCTGGAAGACCTGTATATCCCGTCCGCCGATGCAATTGCGCAGGCGGTCCTGAAGACGAGGAGCTGACACGATGTCGATTCACATGATCACGATGCCCAAGTGGGGGCTGTCGATGGAGCAGGGGCAGGTCAACGGCTGGCTGAAGGCGGTCGGCGAGCGCGTGACGAAGGGCGACGAGGTGCTCGACGTCGAGACCGACAAGATCTCGTCGGGCGTCGAATGCGCGTTCGACGGCACGCTGCGCCGGCAGGTCGCGCAGGAGGGCGAGACGCTGCCGGTCGGCGCGCTGCTCGGTGTGGTCGCGGCGGCCGATGCAAGCGATGTCGACATCGACGCGGCGATCGCCGACTTCCAGCGCGATTTCGTGCCGAGCGCGGCGTCCGACGAGGCGGCCGGCCCGCAGCCCGAGAAGGCGCAGATCGGCGGACGCACAATCCGCTTCCTGAAGCTGGGCGACGGTTCGGGCACGCCGGCCGTGCTGATCCACGGCTTCGGCGGCGACCTGAACAACTGGCTGTTCAATCACGCGGAGCTCGCCGCGCACCGGCCGGTGTGGGCGCTCGATCTGCCGGGCCACGGCGAATCGGGCAAGGCGGTCGAGAACGGCAGCCTCGACGAACTGGCCGACGCGGTGCTCGCGCTGCTCGATGCGCAGCACATCGAGCGCGCGCACCTGATCAGCCATTCGATGGGCGGCGCGGTCGCGATGACGGTGGCCGAGCGCGCGCCGCAATGCGTCGCGTCGCTCACGCTGATCGCGAGCGCGGGGCTCGGCACCGACATCAATCGCGCGTACATCGACGGCTTCGTCGCCGGCAACAGCCGCAACACGCTGAAGCCGCACCTCGGCGCGCTGTTCGCGGACCACGCGCTGGTCACGCGGCAGCTCGTCGAGGATCTCGTCAAGTACAAGCGGCTCGAAGGCGTGCAGGCCGCACTGGAGAAGATCGCGGATGCCGCGTTCGACGGCGCCGCACAGCGGCGCGTGTTCCGCGACCGGCTCGCGACGCTTGCGCCGCGCACGCTGGTGATCTGGGGTGAGCGCGACGAGGTGATTCCCGCGCAACATGCGCAGGGTTTGCCGGACGGCGTGCGTGCCGAGGTGATCGCCGGCAGCGGGCACATGGTGCAGATGGAGGCGGCCGCCGACGTGAACCGCCTGATCGTCGCGTTCCTCGGAGACTGACGATGGCCGCCGCGCTCGAACGACCCAGCCTCACGGCGCTCGGCCAGCCCGGCGCCAGAAGTCGCGACAAGCTCGCGCGCATTCCGGTGCGCGTCGAGCCGGCGGCCGGCACGGCGCTGCCGAAGCCGCCGTGGCTGCGCGCGCGGCCGATGATGAGCGCGGCGGTGGCCGACATGGCCGCCGTGCTGCGCGAGCATCGGCTGCATTCCGTCTGCGAGGAGGCAATGTGTCCGAACATCGGCGAATGCTTCGCGCAGCGCACCGCGACTTTCATGATCATGGGCGGGCTGTGTACGCGGCGTTGCCCGTTCTGCGATGTCGCGCACGGCCGTCCCGAACCGCTCGATCCCGACGAGCCGGCGCGGCTGGCCGACGCGGCCGCGGCGCTCGGGTTGCGCTACGTCGTGATCACGTCGGTCGACCGCGACGATCTGCGCGACGGCGGCGCCGCGCATTTCGCCGCGTGCATCGCGGCGGTGCGCGCGAGCGTGCCGGGCATCGGGGTCGAGGTGCTGACGCCGGACTTTCGCGGCCGCGCGGTCCGCGCGCTCGACGCGCTGTCGTCGGCGTGGCCCGACGTGTTCAACCACAACATCGAGACGGTGCCGTCGCTGTACCGGGCGGCGCGGCCGGGCGCCGACTATCGCGGCTCGCTCGAGCTGCTCGCGCAGGCGAAGGCCGCGCGGCCGACGCTCGTGACGAAATCGGGGTTGATGCTCGGGCTGGGCGAGCGCGACGACGAGGTGCGCGACACGCTGCGCGACCTGCGCGCGCACGAGGTCGACGTGCTGACACTCGGCCAGTATCTCGCGCCGTCCGCGCATCATTTGCCGGTGCGGCGCTACGTGAGCCCGGAGGCGTTCGCCGCGTGGCACGACGAGGCGCTTGCGCTCGGTTTCAGGGAAGTCGTCGCCGGCCCGCTCGTGCGCTCGTCATATCACGCGGCTGACGTGCTGGAGGACGCGTAGCGCATCACGCAGCCGCGGTGGCGTGCGCGCGACCGATGCGGCGCAGGTACAGCACGAGCCCCGCGCCCGCCAGCATCAGGCTGACCGTGTTCGCGAACCAGAAGCCGCGCGCGCCGGTCAGCCATGCGGGTGCGATGCCGCCGACGTCGAAGCCGAGCACGTAGCCGCCGCTGAGTCCGACGCCCCACAGCGCGACCGCATAGATCACGGTCGGCACGACCGCCACCTTGTACGCGCGCAGCACGAACGCCGACGTGACCTGCAGCGCATCGAACACGTGATAGCACGCGACGATCGCGACGAGCGGCATCGCGGCCGCGGCGACGGCGGGGTTCGGCGTGTAGCCGCCGATGATGAGCGGGCGCAGCGCGAACACGAGCAGGCCGTAGGCGGCCGCCACGCCGCACGCGAAGATCACGCTGTGTCGGCCGAGCAGCCGGGCTTCCTCGGCGCGTCCGGCGCCGAGCGCGCGCGCGACCAGCGTCGACGCCGCCACGCCGATCGACAGCGGCGTCATGTACAGCACGGCGCCGATGTTGCCGGCGATCTGGTGGCCGGCGAGCGTCGTCGTGCCGAACTGCGCGATGAACAGCGCCATGCACGTGTACGACGTGACCTCGATCAGGTACGACAGGCCCATCGGCACGCCGAGCTTCAGGATCGCCTTCTGGCGTTCCCAGACGGGCCAGCAGAAGCGCGAGAAGATCGCGAGCGGCGCGAACACGTCGAGCTTCGCGAGCAGCGTGTAGCCGATCAGCGCGAGCGCCCAGTTGATCAGCGTGCTGGCCAGCCCGCAGCCGGGGCCACCGAGCGCCGGTACGCCGAAGCCGCCGAAGATGAACCACACGTTCAGCGGGAACTTGAGCAGCAGCGCGCCGATCTGCAGGATCATCGCGAGCCGCGGCTTGCCGGCCGCGTTGGTCAGCGCGTTGTAGATGCGGAATACGAGGCTGGCGGGCAGCCCGTACGACAGGATGCGCAGGTAGTCGACGGTGCGGTCGTGCAGCGCGGCGGGCGCATGCGCGACGCGCAGCAGCGGCTCGGGAAAATGCAGCAGCAGGAAGCCGGGAATCGCGAGCAGCAGCGCGAGCCACAGCGCCTGGCGCACTTCCTCGCCGATCTCCGCATAACGCCGCGCGCCGTACAGTTGCCCGGTGATCGGCTGCAGCGCGGACAGGATGCCCGTCAGGCCGATGTAGATCGATACGTAGATCGACGAGCCGAGCCCGAGCGCGGCGAGATCGACGGCCGAGTAGCGGCCGACCATCGCGGTGTCGATCACGCCGAACGCGATGATCGCGAGCTGGCCGACCAGCACCGGCCACGCGAGACCGACGATCCGGCGGATGTCGCCGAGCATCGTCAATCGGCCGTCGGGCGGCGCGGCGGACGCCGCTTGACGGGCGCTTTCGGCCGTTCGATGCGCTCGTACAGGCGGAAGCGCTCGTCGCGGTCGGCGACGCGCCGGCCTTCCCAGACGAGACGCCACACGTATTGCGACATCGCGCTCGGCTCGCCGAAGTCGGCGCGGTCCTGGCGCAGGATCACGTCGCAGTCGCCGGAGAAATCGAAGTGCATGTCGCCGAAGTACGCGAAGGTCGCGATCTGCGCGTCGCCGAGCCGCACGGGCGAGATGCACTCGTAGTCGGACGGCAGGTGCACGGCGATCTGTTGCGCGACATCGCGATAGGTCCGGCCGTAGTTGACGATCGGCAGCCACAGCGTCATCAGCAGCACCCACATCAACGTGGTGCCCGCGCTCGACAGCACGACGCTGCGCCACAGCACCTTCGGCTGGCGCGACACACGCCAGCGCACGAGGAAGCACCAGCACACGGTGACGATCACCGCGCAGATGAACGACAGGATCTTGAAATGCGGCTCGTAGCCGGGCACGAGGCGCGCGAGGTTGCGCGCGAGCGGATGCGGGAAGCCGGTGAGCGACGCGAGCCACACGAGCCACACGAAGGTGCCGAGGATCGTGAAGCTCAGCACCGCGAACCAATCGATCGCGTTGATCGCGCCGCGCTTGAGGGTCGGCAGCGCGAACGTCGCGAGCACCGCGAGCGGCGGCAGCAGCAGCATGTACATGCGGTTCGACTGCTGGCTTTGCAGGATCACGAGCGCGACGAGCGGCACGGCGACCGACAGCGGAATCGCGATGTGCGCGCGACGGCGCATGCCGGCCCAGCTCCACCACGCCCAGATCGCGAGCGGCCACGCGGGCCACGTGAACAGCGGCAGGTTTTTCGCCGCATAGCCGAGCACGGCCGTCGGCGGGCCCGAAAAGCGCATCAGGCTGCCGTGGATCCACTGGTTGAAGAACCACGCGGCGTCGTCGGGCGCCGCGACGATGGCGGCGAGCGGCCACAGCGCGAAGATCGCGGCCGCGAGCGGCACGCCGAGCAGCGGCAGGTGCAGGTTGCGCATCTCGGGCGTGACGAGCCACAGCGCGGCCGTGCCCGCGAGCAGCGCGACGACCAGCACCGGGTTGCCGGACAGCGCGACGAGGCCGATCGCGAGGCCCCACCACAGGGCGCCCTGCAGCGGCTTGTCGATGCCGCGCACGATCCCGTACACGAGCATCGCGATCCACGCGAACTGCGCGAGCTGCGGCGTCGTTTCGTGCCCGCGTTCCGCGAGGCCGAAGCAGGCGACGAGCACCAGCAGCGCACCGTCCGCGAGCGTGCGGCCGTAGTCGCGCGGCTCGGGCTCGCCGCCGAACGCGTACTTGAACGGTTGGACCTCGGCGCGCCGGCCGAGCAGGTAGGCCGCATACCAGACGAACGCGCATGCGACGCAGAACAGCACGCCGGTCGCGACGCGCGACGCGTTGCTCGCGTCGACCCACGGGCCGAGGCCGCGGATCGACAGCGCGCCGAGCCAGTAGCCGAGCGGCCCGTCGGTCGTGATGAACTTGCCGACCAGGTTCGGCAGCAGCCAGTCGTGCCAGCCGCCCTTGGCCATCGTCCACATCACGCCGAAGCCTGCCGCGTCCTCGTTTTTCCACGGGTCGCGGCCGAACAGGCCGAACGCCGCGTAGACGAGGCAGAGCGTGAGCAGCAGCCAGCGCGGCAGCGCACGCGTGGCGGAGGCGGTGAGACGGACGACAGGCTTCATGCAGATGAGCGATTTGTTATGGGCGGGCGGCCAGCGCGGTTGCGCGCGGTCGAGCCGGTTTCGAGCATCCGGCATTGTAGTCGCGCCCGCTGTTGTGCGTCAGGTCGTTGCCCGGGCGCCGGGCGGCGCGTCGTCGGGCGAGCAGAGACAAAAAAGGGCAGCCTGGGCTGCCCTTTTGTGCGATACCGGTACGTTGCAACCACCGGATACGGTACGAAGCTTACTTCGCCTTGCCGTTGGCGCGTACGCCGAACTTGTTCTTGAACTTCTCGACACGGCCTGCCGTGTCCATGATCTTTTGCTGACCCGTGTAGAACGAGTGCGATTCCGACGACACTTCGATCTTGGCGAGCGGGTAGGTCTTGCCGTCGAGTTCGATGTTTTCGCGCGTCTGGATCGTCGAGCGCGTGATGAACTTGAAGCCGTTCGACATGTCTTGGAAGACGACTTCGCGGTAGTCCGGGTGAATGCCAGGTTTCATGATTTTCCTTGGTGATAGCGGTAGCCAACCCGCCGCTTGCCGTGTCGAGCCGCCCCGATGGAGCGATTCGGCTGACGTCAAGCCCGGCGCGAGCCACTTGCCTAAGGTCGAAAAACGGCGATTATGCCAGAAAATCAGACGGTTGACGAATAATTTTCACGGTGCGTCGAGCGCGCCGGTGCCGGCCGGATCCTGTCGGTAGTAGCGCGCGAGGAGCCGGTACAGCTCCGGAAATTCGGACTCGAACGCTTTCGGTCGCACGAACAGCGCCTCGCTGCATACCGCGAAGAATTCCGACGGGTGATCGGCCGCATAGGGATCGATCAGCGAATCCCGCTCGAAGCGCGCCCATGCGCGATCCGGCACCGCGTCGACGCGCGCGCAGAACTGGTCGTACGCATGTTCGAACACGTCGGCCCACGCCTGCGCGTCGAGGTGCGGCGCATGCCAGCGGCGAAACAGGGGCGGATAGCCGTCGGCCGCGCCGTTGACCATGTCGATCTTGTGCGCGAACTCGTGGATCACGACGTTGTACGCGTCCCGGCCGTCCGTCATCTGCGCGTCTTCCCACGACAGGATCACCGGGCCGCCTTCCCAGGCCTCGCCGCTCGCATCCTGCTCGACTTCGTGGACGACGCCGTCCTCGTCCTGCACGGTCTTGCGGATCACGAATTCGCCCGGGTACACGACGACGCCGACCCAGCCGTCGTACAGCGACAGGTCCAGATTCAGCACCGGCAGGCAGGCCTGCGCGGCGATCGCGACGATCATCGCGTCGGTCAGTTCGAGCCCGTGCGCGGTCGAAAACGATTTTTTCGCGACGAACAGGCTCGTCAGCTCGCGCAGCCGCCCGAGCGCGTCGGGCGGCAGGGCGGCGAGGAACGGCAGGCGTTCGACCGTTTCCTGCCACAGCGGATCGGGAATCGGATGGCTGCGCAGCGCGCGGTCGCGGCGGCGGTCGTCGAACCAGCGGGTCAGTTTCGAAAGCATGGAGGCTGCGGACGAAAATCCAAAGCCTGTCTTTTAACTCAATCGATCTGTTTTTGCCATGCCGCGAAGAGGCCGCCGACGAGCGCCACGCCCGCGAGGAAGTAAAAGCCGTCGAGCGACGCGAGGAACGACGCCTGTTGCGCGACCATTCGCGCGATCGACGCGATCGCGAGGCCATGCGCGTCGTTCAGCGCGTGGCCGGCTGCCGCGTAGCTGCGCGTCAGCGCGTCGACGGTCTGCTGGAACAGCGGGTCGAACAGGTTCGCGCGCTCGACGAGCCGCGTCTGGTGCACGGCGACGCGATGCTGCTCGACGATGATCACCGACGACGTCGCGAACGAGATCGTCAGTTGCCGCACGATGTTCTTCAGCCGGTAGCCGTGCGTGTATTCGTCGATCGCGAAGATCCGGAACGTGAGGTTCGCGACCGGCAGCACGATGAACAGCAGCAGCAATCCGCGCAGCAGCAGCGGGACGATCAGCGCGGCTTCGCCGACCTGCGGCGTCATCCGCGTCATCCACAGCGCGGCCGTGACGGCGATCGCGAACCCGGGCACGACGAACCACTTCTTGTGCGTGACGAATTTCGCGTAGCGCAGGTACGCGAACAGCGCGGTGGCGGAGATCAGCGACATCGTGCCGACCAGGCGCCCGGCATTCTCGACCGGATAGCCGAGCCCGCCCTCGAGAAATCGCGACGTCAGGTAACTGAAGCCCGTCGTCTCGTAGTAATAGAACATGTAGAGCAGCAGCCCGACCTGAAAAGTGCGCTCGCGGAACGCATGCAGCCGCACGAGCGGCGTCGGATGGTTCCACTGGTGATACGCGAACCACGCGAGCGCGCCGAGCCCGGCAAGCGTCAGCATGATCAGCATCGGCGAGCCGCTGTAGAGCTGGTAATGCACCTGCTGCAGCACGATCTGCAGCGCCCCTTGCGCGAGCGCGAACACGACGTACGGCCAGAAGTGTCCGGAGCCGCGCTCGTCGTCCGGCGTGCGGCCCGAATCGGGCAGCGTGAGCAACGCGAGGATGGCGAACGCGATGCCGGCCGGCGCCGTGCACGCGAACAGGGCGCGCCACGTCGAATGCGCGACCAGCAGCCCGCCGACGATCGGCGCGAGCGCGCTGCCGAGCAGGATCATGATCAGGAACGCGCGTGTCGCGGGCGGCCGCTCCTGCGGCTTGAAGCTGATCTGGATCAGGATCCGGCACGCGCCCATCATCGGGCCGATGAAATAGCCCTGGAAGCCGCGCGCGAACGCGAGCTCCAGCGACGTGTCGGCCAGCGCCGCCGCGATCGCGCCGAGCGAGAACATCAGCATGCAGCCCGCGACGTAGCGGCGATGGCCGAGCCGGTCGACCCACCATTGCTGCTGCAGGATGCCGAGCACGGCCGTGACCGCGTAGGCGCTCGACGACCACACGAGTTCGTCGGGCGACGCGTTGATGCCGCCCGCGATGTAGCTCGCGAAGAACGAGAAGACGGCGTTGTCGAAGTAGTCGATGCCGGTGACGAGCGCGAGCGCCCATGGAAACAGGTCCGCGCGCAGGTTCGCGCGGCTCCATAGCGGCGGCCGGCCCGGCACGGCGTTCATTCGCGGTCCTTGCGGGCGCGCCGCGCGCCGATTTCGGCCCGCCGCTGCGCGATCAGTTCATCGGCGTTTTCACCGGCGAGGCGCCGCTCGACGTAGTCGATGTCGTGCTGCAACTCCTTGCGCAGCGCGACGGCTTCCTTCAGTTCGCGCTGGACGGCCGCGATCCGCCGGTCGAGCGTGTCGATCTGCTCGGCGAGGCCGGCGCGGATGTCGCGCAGCGACGCATCCGAATAGCGGCGCCGGCCGTCGCCCGTTTCTTCCAGCGGACGCTTCAGCATTTCGGTGATGCCGTGCAGCGAGAAGCCCAGCGCGCGCAGCCGCAGGATGCGCGCGAAACGCTCGAGGTCGGCTTCGTCGTAGAGACGGTAGCGGCCTTCGCTGCGCGACGGCGTGACGAGGCCGCGCTCTTCGTAATATTTGAGCGTGCGCGGCGTGACGCCGAGCCGCGACGCGGCGTCGCTGACGGTCAATAGCGGGGTGGAGGCGTCGGTCGGCATCGGGTATCGGGGATTCGGCGGGGCAATGACGCGATTATAGATCAACCTGTACGTTCACGTTCAGGTTGGGGCCGAAAAAACGGCCGCCGGGCAGGATGCGCGGGCGGCCGTGTCGCGGGGCGGGGGCGATCAGCCGCCGCGGCGCATCAGGTCGAAGAACTCGGAGTTACTCTTCGTCTGGCGGATCTTGTCCAGCAGGAATTCCATTGCCTCGACTTCGTCCATGTCGTGGATGAACTTGCGCAGCACCCAGATCTTCTGAAGGATCTCGGGCTTGATCAGCATTTCCTCGCGACGCGTGCCCGACTTGTTCAGGTTGATCGACGGATACACGCGCTTTTCCGCGAGACGGCGCTCGAGGTGCACTTCCATGTTGCCGGTGCCCTTGAACTCTTCGTAGATCACGTCGTCCATGCGGCTGCCGGTTTCGATCAGCGCGGTGCCGATGATCGTCAGCGAACCGCCTTCCTCGATGTTGCGCGCCGCGCCGAAGAAGCGCTTCGGACGCTGCAGCGCGTTCGCGTCGACACCGCCCGTCAGCACCTTGCCCGATGCCGGGATCACGGTGTTGTACGCACGCGCGAGACGCGTGATCGAGTCGAGCAGAATCACGACGTCGTGCTTCATTTCGACGAGGCGCTTGGCCTTCTCGATCACCATTTCGGCGACCTGCACGTGGCGCGTGGCCGGTTCGTCGAACGTCGACGCGATCACTTCGCCGGCGACCGAGCGCTGCATTTCGGTCACTTCTTCCGGGCGCTCGTCGATCAGCAGCACGAACAGGATCACGTCCGGGTGGTTCTGCTTGATCGCATGCGCGATGTGCTGGAGCATCACGGTCTTGCCGGACTTCGGCGACGCGACGAGCAGGCCGCGCTGGCCCTTGCCGATCGGCGCGATCATGTCGATGATGCGGCCCGTGACGTTTTCCTCGCCGCGCATTTCGCGTTCGAGCGACAGCGGCTTGTTCGGGTGCAGCGGCGTGAGGTTCTCGAACATGATCTTGTGTTTCGAGGCCTCGGGCGGCTGCCCGTTGACTTTGTCGACCTTCACCAGCGCGAAGTAGCGCTCGCCGTCCTTCGGCGTGCGGACTTCACCTTCGATGGTGTCGCCGGTGTGCAGGTTGAAGCGGCGGATCTGCGACGGGCTGATGTAGATGTCGTCGGTGCTCGCGAGGTACGACATTTCCGGCGAGCGCAGGAAGCCGAAGCCGTCCGGCAGCACTTCGAGCGTACCGTCGCCGAAGATCGTCTCTCCCGTCTTGGCGCGCTTTTTGAGAATGGCAAACATCAACTCCTGCTTGCGCAGGCGGTTCGCGTTTTCGATCTCCAGGCCGTTGGCCATTTCGATCAGTTCGGACACGTGCAGAGACTTGAGCTCGGATAAATGCATACGGAGAACCCGCCAGGGAGGAGAAGCGACGAAAGAAAATAAGGGAGGAGGGCGAGCGGAGGCGCTCAGAGACTTAAATGCGTCTTGTCGACGTTTTTTAATTCTAGCATAGGCCGATTCGCGCTTGAGCGAGCGATCGGCGGCTTGACGACGGACGTGTTGCCGACTGACAACACGTCCGTGGAACTGCCGGTATTACAGGTGGCTGTCCAGGAAGGCGGTGAGCTGCGACTTCGACAGCGCGCCGACCTTCTGCGCGGCGGCCGCGCCGTTCTTGAACAGAATCAGCGTCGGGATGCCGCGCACGCCGAACTTCGCGGGCGTGGCCTGGTTGTCGTCGACGTTGATCTTCGCGATCTGCAGCTTGTCGCCGTAGTCCTTCGCGACTTCGTCGAGGATCGGGGCGATCATCTTGCACGGGCCGCACCATTCGGCCCAGAAATCGACGAGTACGGGCTTGTCGGACTTGACGACGTCCTGTTCGAACGATGCGTCGCTGATGTGTTTGATCTGTTCGCTCATTGGGTCAATACCTCTTACGGTTCGGGGACTGCCTGCTTGCGCGTTGCGGCGTACCGGCCGCCGTAGGCTGCCGGCCGCTGCGGCAGGTCACTCCGCCTTCCGAAAGGGAGGGGGCGTAAGCGCTGCATGCCGCGGCTCGCGGGTCGTTCGGGCGTCATATTAGCCTAAATTGCTATCTGCTGCGGGCGGCGATAGTAGCCGCTACGCGAGTAGGGGTACGACGCGACGTTCGACCGTCGTGCCACGCAGGTGGAGGCCGGTCCGCAAATTACAAGGGGGTGGGCCGCATGCGGTGCGCGCGAACGGGCGATGCGCGGGTTTGCCCGGCGATATTCGCTTTGATGCGAACAAACGGTCGCATTCGTCCGGAAGCGGTGATAGAATATGCCGTGACGGGCCTCCTCGCATGGTGGGGCGGTGAACCTGGTCAGGTCGGGAACGAAGCAGCCACAATCGTTTTCCGCCAGTGCCGAGGGTTGGGCTCGTCACCTTCCTTCTCGCCCCGTTCGCAGGGCGTTTTTTATTTCTGCGTCACACTCCGTTCGACCTCCACCTTGCCCGTGTTCCGCACCGCTTCGCGTGTCGGCGCGACGCAGCGTTACTGATACAATTTCCCGATGACCTATCAAGTTCTCGCACGGAAGTGGCGTCCGAAGGATTTCGCTTCGCTCGTCGGCCAGGAGCACGTCGTCAGGGCGCTCACGCACGCGCTCGACGGCGGGCGTCTCCATCACGCCTATCTGTTTACCGGAACCCGCGGTGTCGGCAAGACGACGCTGTCGCGGATCTTCGCGAAGGCGCTCAACTGTGAAACCGGCGTCACGTCGCAGCCGTGCGGCGTGTGTCGCGCGTGTCGCGAGATCGACGAGGGCCGTTTCGTCGATTACGTCGAGATGGACGCGGCGAGCAACCGCGGCGTCGACGAAATGGCCGCGCTGCTCGAGCGCGCGGTGTACGCGCCCGTCGACGCGCGCTTCAAGGTCTACATGATCGACGAAGTGCACATGCTGACGAATCACGCGTTCAACGCGATGCTGAAGACGCTGGAAGAGCCGCCGCCGCACGTCAAGTTCATCCTCGCGACGACCGATCCGCAGAAAATCCCCGTCACCGTGCTGTCGCGCTGTCTGCAGTTCAACCTGAAGCAGATGCCGGCCGGGCACATCGTGTCGCATCTCGAGCGGATCCTCGGCGAAGAACGGATCACGTTCGAGCCGCAGGCGCTGCGCCTGCTCGCGCGGGCCGCGCAGGGCAGCATGCGCGACGCGCTGTCGCTGACCGACCAGGCGATCGCCTATTCGGCGAACGAGGTGACCGAGTCGGCGGTGTCGGGCATGCTCGGCGCGCTCGACCAGACCTACATGGTGCGCCTGCTCGACGCGCTCGCCGCCGGCAACGGCCCGGAAATCCTCGCGATTGCCGACGAGATGTCGCTGCGCAGCCTGTCGTTCTCGACCGCGCTGCAGGATCTCGCGAGCCTGCTGCACCGGATCGCGTGGGCGCAGTTCGCGCCGGGCTCGGTGCTCGACGAATGGCCGGAAGCGGCCGACCTGCGCCGGTTTGCTGAGACGCTGAGCCCCGAGCAGGTGCAGTTGTTCTATCAGATCGCGACGGTCGGGCGCGCCGAACTCGGCCTGGCGCCGGACGAATACGCCGGTTTCACGATGACGCTGCTGCGGATGCTCGCGTTCGAGCCGGCCGTCGGCGCCGGCAGCGCACCGGGCGGTCAGCCGTCCGTGCCGCCGCGTGCGGTGCCGGCCCCGCGTGCTACGGCGGCACCGGCCGCCGCCGCGGCGAAGCCGGTATCGGCCGCGCCGGCAAGCGCAGCGCGCCCGCCAGCCGCGACGCCGGCTGCGCCGGTCGCCCGTTCGGCGCCGGTGCAATCGAGCGATGAAGCCGAACGGCCGGCCGCCAAGCCGGCTGCCGTTCAGTCACCGGCAGAAGCAGCGCCGGAACCGGTCGCGGCTGACGTGCAAGCTGTCGAGCCTCCTCAGCCGGAAACGAAGGCAGCGCCCGCCGGCGACACGCCGCCTCCCGCGCGCAAGGAACCCGAGCCGCCCGCCGTTGCCGTCGTGCAGCGAAACGACGAACCGGCTCCGCAGGCGGAACCGGCGCCGCGCGTCGCATCGCCCGAGCTGGCCGCCGCACGGCCGGCGGCGCGCGCGGGCGGTGCCGCCGCCGCACTCGACGTGCTGCGCAATGCGGGGATGCGCGTGTCGTCGGACCGCGGACGCGCAGGCGCTGCCGCCAAGCCGGCTGCGGCCCAGCCGGCTGCTGAAAAGCCGGTCGCGCCGCGTCCGGCCGTCCAGGTGCCGACGCCGCGTGCTGCCGCCCGTGCGCCGCAAGCAGCCGATTCGCGCCAGCCGTCGCCGCCGTGGGAAGACATCCCGCCCGACGACTACGTGCCGCTCAGCGCCGACGAAATGTTCGGCGGGTCCGACGACGGCTTCGTGCCGGTGTTCGACAGCGGTCCCGACGACGTGCGCGTGACGCCGAAGCCGGCGGACGCGCGTCCGGCCGCGCCGATCGACACGCGCCCGCTGCCGCCCGCGATCGCGCTCGATCCGATCGGTTTCGACGGCGAATGGCCGGCGCTGGCCGCGCGGTTGCCGCTGAAGGGTGTCGCGTACCAGCTCGCGTTCAACAGCGAGCTGACGGCCGTCGATGCAACCGCATTGAAATTGTCCGTGCCGGTGCCGCAGTATGCGGACGCCGCACAGGTGGCGAAGCTGAAGGCCGCACTGGCCGATGCGCTCGGCAAGCCGGTCGAGGTGACCGTCGAGGTCGGGCCCGCGCGGCGCACTGCGGCGGCGCTCGATGCGGCCGCGCGCGCGGCGCGCCAGCGCGAAGCCGAACAGGAGATTCACGGCGATCCGTTCGTCCAGCAGCTCGTGCGCGAGTTCGGTGCACGCATCGTCGAAGGGTCGGTGCGCCCGCTCGCCGATTCGGCGCCGGACGGCGCGCCGCCGACGCTGCATTGAACTGAGCGCCCCGCGACAGGCACAATCACGCCCCGCACACATTGGCCGGCACGCGCCGCGTGCCGGTTTTCACACGATCAAGAAGGAGTATTCCCATGTTGAAAGGCAACCTCGCCGGACTGATGAAGCAAGCGCAGCAAATGCAGGAAAACATGAAGAAGATGCAGGAGCAGCTTGCGCTCATCGAAGTCGAAGGGCAGTCGGGCGCCGGCCTCGTCAAGGTGACGATGACGTGCCGCAACGAAGTGCGCCGCGTGTCGATCGACCCGAGCCTGCTCGCGGACGACAAGGACATGCTCGAGGATCTCGTCGCCGCTGCGTTCAACGACGCGGTGCGCAAGGCCGAAGCCACGTCGCAGGAAAAGATGAGCGGCATGACCTCGGGCCTGCCGCTGCCCCCGGGCTTCAAGCTGCCGTTCTGAGCGCGGCGTCCTTGCCACTGTTTGCCGCCGTATGAAACAGCCGTCCGCCCTGTCCGCCCTCGTCGAAGCGTTGCGCGTGCTGCCCGGCGTCGGGCCGAAATCCGCGCAGCGCATGGCGGTTCACCTGATGCAGCACGACCGCGAGGGCGCGGAGCGGCTCGGCCGGTCGCTGCTGTTCGCGACCGAGCACCTGCAGCACTGTGAGAAGTGCAACACGTTCACCGAAGCGCAGATCTGCGAGGTCTGCAGCGACGAGGAGCGTGATCCGACGCTGCTGTGCGTCGTCGAGACGCCTGCCGACCAGATCATGCTCGAGCAGACGATGACCTACCGCGGGTTGTATTTCGTGCTGATGGGGCGATTGAGCCCGCTCGACGGGATCGGCCCGAAGGAAATTCATTTCGACCGCCTCGTGCGGCGCGCGTCTGACGGCGTCGTCAAGGAAGTCGTGCTCGCGACCAACTTCACGAACGAAGGCGAAGCCACCGCCCACTACCTCGGCCAGACGCTCAAGGCGCGCGGGCTGGCGGTCACGCGCCTCGCGCGCGGCGTGCCGGTGGGCGGCGAGCTCGAGTACGTCGACGCGGGCACCATCGCCCGCGCGATGCTCGACCGCCGCACGATGTAAGCCGGGCGCCGCCTGCGGGCGGCGCCGTTCCTCATGCCAGGGAGACACATGAGCACCAGCCAGGGCCCGCTCGCGGGCGTCAAAGTGCTCGAATTCGGAACGCTGATCGCGGGGCCGTTCGCGTCGCGGCTGTTCGCCGAATTCGGCGCGGAAGTGATCAAGATCGAGGATCCGAACGGCGGTGACCCGCTGCGCAAGTGGCGCAAGCTCCATCCGGAGCAGGGCGGCACGTCGCTGTGGTGGTCCGTGCAGGCGCGCAACAAGAAATCGGTCACGCTGAACCTGAAGGCCGACGCCGGCAAGGCGATCGCGCGGCAGCTCGCAAGCGAGGCCGACATCGTGATCGAGAACTTCCGCCCGGGCCTGCTCGAAAAGCTCGGGCTCGGCTACGACGTGCTGTCGGCCGACAATCCGGGCCTCGTGATGGTGCGCCTGTCCGGCTACGGGCAGACGGGCCCGTACCGCGACCGGCCCGGCTTCGGCGCGATCGCCGAATCGATGGGCGGGCTGCGCCACATCACCGGCTATCCGGATCTGCCGCCGCCGCGCATCGGCATCTCGATCGGCGACTCGATCGCCGCGCTGCACGGCGTGATCGGCGCGCTGATGGCGCTCCATCACCGCAAGGTCAACGGCGGCGCGGGGCAGGTGGTCGACGTTGCACTGTATGAAGCCGTCTTCAACATGATGGAAAGCGTGGTGCCCGAGTACGGCGTGTACGGGATGGTGCGCGAGCGCACCGGCGCGTCGCTGCCGGGTATCGTGCCGTCGAATACGTATGCATGCCGCGACGGCAGCATCGTGATCGGCGGCAACAGCGATCCGATCTTCAAGCGGCTGATGAAGGCGATCGAGCGCGACGACCTCGCCGACGATCCCGCGCTCGCGCAAAACGACGGGCGCGTGCCGCGCACGCAGGAAATCGACGACGCGATCGCCGCGTGGCTCGCGCCGCGCACGATCGAAGAGGCGCTCGCCGTGCTGAATGCGGCCGACGTGCCGGCCGGGCGCATCTACAGCGCCGCCGACATGTTTACCGATCCGCAATTCGTCGCGCGCCAGATGATCCAGCGTTTCAAGCTGGCCGACGGCACCGACATTCCGCTGCCGAACATCACGCCGAAGCTGTCGGACACGCCGGGCGAAACGCGCTGGCTCGGGCCCGAGCTCGGCGAGCACACCGACGAGGTGCTGCGCGGCCTCGGCTACGACGCGCAGGCGATTGCCGCGCTGCGCGAGGCGGGCGCGATCTGAGTGCCCCGCGGCCTGGCGCCTTGCGCCGGGCCGCCCGACGGACGCCTTTTCCGACGAGTCGTTCGTCGGGGCGAAAAACCCCGGCGACCCGGTGTTTTCCCCGGCGCATGGAATGCCGCCGCACGATGCGGCGGCGCATCGTGCGCCCATGCGTATACCCACCCGTCCGCGCCGCCGGACTGTCGCTCTCGCGCCATCTTTCCTCGGTTACAATCGCCGGATGCGAATCCTACTCAGCAACGACGACGGCTATCTCGCCCCCGGTCTCGCCGCGCTCAGCGAAGCGCTGCAGCCGCTGGCCGAGCTCACGGTGATCGCGCCCGAGCAGAACTGCAGCGGCGCGTCGAACTCCCTCACGTTGTCGCGGCCGCTGTCGGTGCAGCGCGCAGCGGGTACGGGTTTCTTCTACGTGAACGGCACGCCGACCGATTCGGTGCACGTCGCGCTGACGGGGATGGCCGATGAGAGGCCCGACATCGTCGTATCCGGCATCAACAACGGCCAGAACATGGGCGAAGACACGCTCTATTCGGGGACAGTTGCAGCCGCCACCGAGGGCATCATGTTCGGTGTGCCGGCGATTGCGTTCTCGCTGGTCGACAAGGGCTGGGCCCAGCTGCCGGACGCCGCGCGCGTCGCCGCGGAAATCGTCGCGCATTACCTCGCGCACCCGCTGCCGGGCAACCCGCTGCTGAACGTCAATATTCCGAACCTGCCGTACGACGAGCTGAAGGGCTGGAAGGTTACGCGCCTCGGCAAGCGTCATCCGTCGCAGCCGGTGATCCGCCAGACCGACCCGCGCGGCGAGCCGATCTACTGGATCGGTGCCGCGGGCGACGCGCTGGACGCCAGCGAGGGCACCGATTTTCACGCCGTCGCAAACGGTTTCGTGTCGATCACGCCGCTGCAGCTCGATCTCACGCATACGCAGATGCTGCCCGCGACGCGCGAATGGGTGCGCGCCGGAGGGCGGGCTTCATGAGCGGCGAGCGCGCGAAGCGGTTCCCGCTCGCGCTCGAAGATCTCAAGCGAGCGCCACGCAAGTCGGACGGTCGGGCCGGTGAACGCCAGGCGGCGGGCGCGGTGCCGAAGGCCGCCGACAAACCCGCAGCCGTGCTGAAACCGGTTGCGGTGAAGCCGGCCGCCGTGCGGGCGCCGCTGCCGGGTATCGGCGCCGCGAAACCGGCGACCGCACCGAAGCCGACCGTGCTCAAGCCAGCGCTGCCGAAGCCGGCTGCGCCCACGATCGCGCCGGCCGGCGCGTTCGCCCTCACGTCGGAACGTGTGCGCGAGCGGATGGTCGAACGCCTGCGCGCGAACGGCGTGACCGATACGCGCGTGCTGGACGCGATGGCCGCGGTGCCGCGCCACCTGTTCGTGGATCCGGGGCTCGCGACGCAGGCCTACGAGGATTCGGCGCTGCCGATCGGCCATCAGCAAACCATTTCAAAGCCGTCGGTCGTCGCGCGCATGATCGAGCTCGCGATGGCCGGCCGCACACTCGAGCGCGTGCTCGAGATCGGCACGGGCTGCGGCTATCAAGCCGCCGTGCTGAGCCACGTGGCACGCGACGTGTATTCGATTGAACGCATCAAGCCGCTGTATGAGCGCGCGAAGCTGAACCTGCGGCCGCTGCGCGTGCCGAACATCCGTCTGCACTATGGCGACGGGCGTGTCGGCCTGCCGTCCGCGGCCCCGTTCGACGCGATCGTGATCGCGGCGGCGGGGCTCGACGTGCCGCAGGCGCTGCTCGAGCAGCTCGCGATCGGCGGGCGGCTCGTCGCGCCGGTCGGCGCGCAGAGCGGGCAGCACCAGGTGCTCACGCTCGTCGAGCGCGTCGCGCACGCGCAATGGCGAGAGTCCCGGCTTGATCGCGTTTTCTTTGTCCCTTTAAAATCCGGAGTGATTTGAAACCGATGAGTATGTTGCGCGCGATGCAAAACAACCGATCCCGGGAACCGCTCACGCTCGCCCAGCGCGCGATCTGTGTGGCTGCGTTCTCCACGCTACTGGCCGCCTGTGCGACGCGGCTCGACAACGCGCCCGTCGTCGACCGCTCCGGGTCGCTCGGCACGACCGCCACCGCGCAGCCCGCGGTGCCGCTCGGCCCGCCGCCGCCTGGCTTCTATCGTGTGAAGCCGGGCGACACGCTGTACCGGATTGCGCTCGAGAACGGGCAGAACTATCGCGACATCGCGTCGTGGAACAACCTGGCGAACCCGAACCAGATCGAAGTCGACCAGCTGCTGCGCGTGGCGCCGCCGGGCGGCGCCGCGGTCGCGGGTGCGCCGGCCGCCGCGCCGATCGTCGGTGGCGCGGTCGCGACGGCACCGCTGAGCAGCGGTCCGGCCGCGCCGGCTGCCGGCACGTCGTCGGCGCTGGCCGCCACGCCGCCGGCTGCGGCAACCGGGTCGAGCGATACGGCCGCGGCGCCGAGCGGCCCCGTGACGTTCGCGTGGCCCGCGCGCGGCCCCGTGCTGAACGGGTTCGACGACGCGAAGAACAAGGGTGTCAATATCGGCGGGACGGCCGGCGAGGCCGTGAAGGCGGCGGCGGACGGCCGCGTCGTTTACTCCGGCAACGGTCTGCGTGGTTACGGCAACCTCATTATCATCAAGCACGATGCAACTTACCTCACGGCGTATGCACACAATCGCGCTTTGATGGTAAAAGAGGGGGACGCGGTAACGAAGGGGCAGAAGATCGCCGAGATGGGTAACAGCGATGCCGACCGCGTGATGCTGCATTTCGAGGTTCGCCGGCAGGGTAAGCCTGTCGATCCGCTGAAGTATTTGCCGCCTCAATAACCGAGACGACCATGCCGAAATCGAAGCGCCACGAGCCGCAAGCCGAGTCTGAGAAGATCAGTCGTGCCACGCAAGCATCGGTGGGGCGAGTGGGTGCTTCGACGGACGACGAAGACGACGTCGCGGAAAACGAACGTGATCTCGAGGCACGCGACGCCGAGGCCGAAGGTGGCGACGACGAGCGCGAAGGCCGTCAGGAAGCCGCGCCCGACGTCGACGATTTCCGCACGCTGCTGCAGGCCGAACTCACGGCCGACACGATCCAGCATTACCTGAACCGCATCAGCGTGAAGCCGCTGCTGACCGTCGAGGAAGAGCAGCGCTATTCGCGTCTTGCGAAGGCCGGCGAATTCGAGGCGCGGCAGGTGATGATCGAGCGCAACCTGCGTCTCGTCGTCAGTATCGCGAAGGGGTACCTGAACCGCGGCGTGCCGCTGCTCGACCTGATCGAGGAAGGCAACCTCGGCCTGATGCACGCGATCGAGAAATTCGACCCGACGCGCGGTTTTCGCTTCTCGACCTACGCGACGTGGTGGATCCGGCAGAGCATCGAGCGGGCGATCATGAACCAGGCCCGCACGGTGCGCCTGCCCGTGCACGTGATCCGCGAACTGAACCAGGTGCTGCGCGCGAAGCGCCACCTCGAAAAGAATTCGATGTCGACGGGCGAGGCGGCCGAACGCCGTGAAGCCAGCATCGACGACATCGCCTATCTCACCGGCAAGACCGCCGAGGAAGTCACCGATATCCTCGCGCTCAACGAACACACGGCGTCGCTCGACGCGCCGCTCGACCTCGATCCCGCGAGCAGCCTGCTCGACCTGCTGCCCGACGACCAGAGCCAGTCGCCCGACGCCGAGGTGCAGCACCGCGAGCTCGAAACGCTGACGCGCGCGTGGCTGTCGCGGCTGTCCGACAAGCACCGGCACGTGATCGAGCGCCGCTTCGGCCTGAACCACATCGAACCGGCGACGCTCGAGGAGCTCGCCGACGAGATGGGGCTCACGCGCGAGCGCGTGCGGCAGATCCAGCAGGAAGCGCTGGTGCGCCTCAAGCGGTTCTTTGCCTCCAACGGCGTGCGCAAGGACGCCGTTCTGTAACTGATGACTCCGATTCTCGTTTTTGACATCGAGACGATTCCCGATGTCGACGGCATTCGCCGTCTGGAAGACCTGCCCGCGACGCTCGACGATGCCGCGGTGGCCGAGCATGCATTCGCCGCACGCCGCGAGAAGACCGGCAGTGATTTCCTGCCGCATCACCTGCAGCGGATCGCGGCGATTTCGTGCGTGTTCCGCGACAACAACGGTTTTCGCGTGCGCTCGCTCGGCACGCCGCAGGACAACGAAGCCACGCTGATCCAGTCGTTCTACCGTGTAATCGAGAAATACACGCCGCAGCTCGTGTCGTGGAACGGCGGTGGCTTCGATCTGCCGGTGCTCCATTACCGCGCGCTCGTGCACGGCATTCCCGCCACCCGCTACTGGGATCTCGGCGAGGACGACCGCGAGTTCAAGTGGAACAACTACATCTCGCGCTATCACTCGCGGCATACCGACCTGATGGACGTGCTCGCGATGTATCAGGCGCGCGCCAATGCGCCGCTCGACGCGCTCGCGAAGCTGTGCGGCTTTCCGGGCAAGCTCGGGATGGACGGCAGCCAGGTATGGCCGGCGTTCCAGGACGGGCGAATCGAGGAAATCCGCAACTACTGCGAAACCGACGTCGTCAATACCTACCTGCTGTATTGCCGGTTCCAGTTGATGCGCGGCGGCCTGACGCCGAGCGAGTACGCGGACGAGATCCTGCTCGTGAAGAACGCGCTTGCGCTGGAACCGGCGCCACACTGGGTCGAATACCTGGCCGGCTTCGACGCGTAGCGCGGACAGGCCGCGCCGCGGCCGGCCCGATCAGCCGAGGTCGAGCAGCACCGGCTGGTGATCGGACGCGCGCACGTAATCGTCGATCTCGCAGCGGGTGACGCGCGGCAACAGCGTGTCGGTCACGAACACGAAATCGCACGCGAGCGGCCCGTCCGACCATTGCACCGTATCGTAGACGCCGGCCGTCGGCGGCGGCGTGCGGCCGGGGTGCCGCGCAACCCACGCGTCGATGAAATCCGGCGCGTCGGCAAGCGGCGCCAGGAAGCGCCGGTATGCGTCGCTGCCGAATGCACTGTTGAAATCGCCGCAGACGATCGCATCGCGTGGCTGTCCGGTCGCGCTGAACGGCCCCTCGGCGGTTTCGGCGCGGGCCGGATGGGTCGCGTGCGCACAGGCCTCGCGATGCCGGTCGCGCAGCGCGTCGACCTGCGCGAGCCGCTGGCGCGCCGAGTAATACTCCAGATGCGTGGTGACCACGCGCAACGGCCCGAACGGCGCCTGCAACTCGATGTCGAGCGCGACGCGCGGCATCGACGGCGCGCCGGCGTCGGCCGGCCACGGCAGCGACTGGCGCAGCACGCGCCCGACCGGCAGCCTTGTCGCGATGGCGTTGCCGAACTGGCGGCGCGGTGCGCCCGGCCGGATGGCCGGCAGGTCGGCGCCGATCGCGTCGACGACCGCATAGCCGGGCAGCAGCGCGGCGAGTTCGGCGAACTGGTCGGGGCCCGGCCGGCCGGGCAGTGCGTCGAAGCCGCGCGTGACTTCCTGCAGGCACAGCACGTCGAAATCGCCGAGCTCGCGAATGGCCGCGACGGTGCGGGGAAGATCGACGACGCCGTCCGCGTCCCGACCCCATTGGATGTTCCAGTCGATCAATCGCATGGTCGAATCTCCTGTCGGGCGAAATGTCGGGCCTTGGGCCTCGGGCGTTGCCCCGGCTGATTTGCGGCCGGGCATTGCCGCAGGCGCATCCCGCAGCCGCATTGCATGGCCGCCCGGTCGCGCCACGGGCTGTCCGTGCGCAAGTTCGACGCCTGCCTCATCCAAAGCGCGCGACGGAGGCTTTCGTCGTCTACAATCTCGCCTTCTTCAACGTTTGTCAGGAAAAGCTGGTGTCCGAAGCCGTCCCCACTTCTGCGCGCAAATCGAAAAATGCGCCCGTCGCGCCCGGGCCCGCCCCGGTTCTCGAGATCGAATCGCTCGACATGGAAGCGCGCGGTGTTGGCCGCACGGTGACCGAGGACGGCGGGCCGGGCAAGGTGATCTTCGTCGAAGGCGCGCTGCCGGGCGAGCGCGTGACTTATTCGAGCTACCGCCGCAAGCCGAGCTACGAGCAGGCGACGGTCGTCGACATTCTGCGCCCGAGCGTATTGCGCACGCAGCCGAAGTGCAAATTCTTCGGCACCTGCGGCGGCTGCTCGATGCAGCATCTCGACATGCGCGCGCAGGTGGCGGTCAAGCAACGCGTGCTCGAAGACAACCTGTGGCATCTGGCGAAGCTGCGCGCGGAAACGATGTTTGCGCCGATCCACGGCCCGTCGTGGGGCTACCGCTACCGGGCGCGCCTGACCGTGCGCAACGTCGCGAAGAAGGGCGGCGTGCTGGTCGGGTTCCACGAGAAGAAGAGCAGCTACGTCGCCGACATGACGAGCTGCGAAGTGCTGCCGCCGCACGTGTCGGCGATGCTCGTGCCGCTGCGCCGGCTCGTCGAGGGACTGTCGATTCGTGACCGGATGCCGCAGATCGAACTCGCGGTCGGCTCGACCGTCACCGCGCTCGTGCTGCGCGTGCTGGAGCCGATCAATGCGGACGACGAAGCGCTGTTGCGCGCGTTCGCGGACGAGCACAACGTGCAGTTCTGGTTGCAGCCGAAGGGGCCGGACACGGTGACGCCGTTCTATCCGCTCGACGTGTCGCTCGACTACACGCTGCCGGAATTCGGCATCCGCATGCCGTTCAAGCCGACCGACTTCACGCAGGTCAATCACCAGATCAACCGCGTGCTGGTGGGCCGCGCGCTGCGCCTGCTCGCGCCGTCGCGCGACGATCGCGTGCTCGACCTGTTCTGCGGGATCGGCAACTTCACGCTGCCGCTCGCGCGGCTGTCGCGCGAAGTGATGGGCATCGAGGGCAGCGACACGCTGACCACGCGCGCGCTGGCGAACGCACGCGAGAACGGGGTCGACGGCCATACGACGTTCGCGTGCCGGAACCTGTTCGAAGTGACCGGCGACGACCTCCGCGCGCTCGGCGCATTCGACAAGTTCCTGATCGACCCGCCGCGCGAAGGCGCGCTCGCGGTGTCGAAGGCGCTGGCCGAGATCGCGCAGAGCGGCGAAGGTCCGCTGCCGAAGCGCATCGTGTACGTGTCGTGCAACCCGTCGACGCTCGCGCGCGATGCAGGCCTGCTCGTGCACGAGGCCGGCTACCGGCTGAAGGGCGCCGGTGTCGTGAACATGTTCCCGAATACGTCGCACGTCGAATCGATCGCGCTGTTCGAGCGCGATTGAGCCGGGCGGCGGACGTAAAAAAACCGGCCCGCGGGCCGGTTTTTTCGTGGTGCGCAGCGAACGTCAGTTGCGGTTGCCGCCGAAGATGCCGAGCAGCGCGAGCAGGTTCGTGAACACGTTGTACAGGTCGAGGTAGATCGCGAGCGTGGCCGAGATGTAGTTCGTCTCGCCGCCGTTCACGACGCGCTGGACGTCGAACAGCATGTACGCCGAGAAAATCGCGATCGCGAGCACCGATACGGTGAGCATCAGCGCCGGCAGTTGCAGGAAGATGTTCGCGACCGACGCGAGCAGGATCACGATCACGCCCATGAACAGCCACTTGCCGAGCCCGGAGAAGTCGCGCTTGCTGACGGTGGCGATCGTCGCCATCGCGGCGAAGATGATGCCGGTGCCACCGAACGCGAGCATGATCAGCGACGGGCCGTTCGAGAAGCCGAGGATGAAGCTCAGCAGCCGCGACAGCATCAGGCCCATGAAGAACGTGAAGCCCAGCAGCACGAACACGCCGGCCGCGCTGTTTTTCGTCCGCTCGATCGCGAACATGAAGCCGAACGCGATCGCGAAGAACGCGAGCAGGCTCATCATCGGGCTCGTGGCCGCGAACAGCGAGAAGCCCGTCGCGACGCCGACCCAGGCGCCCAGCACGGTCGGCACCATCGACAGCGCGAGCAGCCAGTACGTGTTCCGCAGCACGCGGTTGCGAACCTCGGCGGTGCTGACGGAACCGCCGCGGCCGAAATTGTACGGATAGTCGTTCATGGTTTCTCCTAACATTGAACGCGTGGGCGTCCGGGGCCGGTTCGGCGCGCGCGATGTGCGGCGCAGCAAACCGGGGCAGCTATGGCTAAGATACGTTCCGTGCCGGGAGGTTTCAATGGCCCGGCGGCACAAAACATATGGATTCTGAACCTTTCATTCGTGTAAGGGTTCAATCGCAATGATACACGGGATCGTGCTACAATAGCGGATTCATTTGAACCTGTAACTTCTTAATTTTTTGGAGTTTTTATGGCAATCGAGCGCACCCTGTCGATCATCAAGCCGGATGCGGTGGCAAAGAACGTGATCGGCCAGATCTACAGCCGTTTCGAAGGCGCCGGCCTGAAGATCGTCGCATCGCGCATGGCACACCTGTCGCGTGCTGACGCAGAGAAGTTCTATGCAGTTCACGCAGCGCGTCCGTTCTTCAAGGACCTCGTCGACTTCATGATCTCGGGCCCGGTGATGATCCAGGTTCTGGAAGGTGAAGGCGCGATCCTGAAGAACCGCGACCTGATGGGCGCAACGGATCCGAAGAAGGCGGAAAAGGGCACGATCCGCGCCGACTTCGCCGACAGCATCGACGCGAACGCCGTCCACGGCTCGGACGCTGCGGAAACGGCAGCGGTCGAAATCGCGTTCTTCTTCCCGGAAATGAACGTTTACTCGCGTTAAGCCCTGGCTGACAGCAAGTAGGCAGGATTCAGCGCACGCGGCAAGGCAGCACATCATGACGAGCGAAACTTCCGTCAATCTTCTCGACTTCGATGCCGAGGGTCTTGTCGCGTACTGCGGCAGCCTGGGCGAGAAGCCGTTCCGCGCCAAGCAATTGCAGCGCTGGATCCACCAGTACAACGCCGGCGATTTCGACGGCATGACCGATCTCGCGAAGTCCCTGAGGGAAAAACTCAAGGGCCGCGCGTCGATCGTGATGCCGGAGATCGCCAGCGATCACGTTTCCACCGACGGCACGCGCAAGTGGCTGATCGACGTCGGAAACGGCAATGCGGTCGAAACCGTGTTCATCCCGGAAGAGACGCGCGGCACGCTGTGCGTGTCGTCGCAGGCCGGGTGCGCGGTGAACTGCCGCTTCTGTTCGACGGGCAAGCAGGGTTTCTCCCGCAACCTGTCGACAGCCGAAATCATCGGCCAGCTCCGGATGGCCGAATTTGCATTGCGCGCGTCGCTGGGCCGCGCGCCCGGCCCGAACGGCAAGGCCGAACGGGTCGTCACCAACGTGGTGATGATGGGCATGGGCGAGCCGCTCCTGAATTACAGCGCGGTCGTCCCCGCGATGCGACTGATGCTCGACGACAACGCGTACGGCCTGTCGCGCCGCCGCGTCACGCTGTCGACGTCCGGCGTGGTGCCGATGATGGACCGCCTCGGCGCCGAGTTGCCGGTCGCGCTGGCCGTTTCGCTGCATGCGCCGAACGATGCGCTGCGCGACGAGCTGGTGCCGCTCAACAAGAAGTATCCGCTTCGCGAGCTGATGGCCGCGTGTCAGCGTTATCTGAAGGTCGCGCCGCGCGACTTCATCACTTTCGAATACTGCATGCTCGACGGCGTCAACGACACCGAAGCGCATGCGCGCGAACTGCTGGCCGTCACGCGCGACGTGCCGTGCAAGTTCAACCTGATCCCGTTCAATCCGTTTCCGGAATCGGGCCTCATCCGCTCGAAGCCGGAGCAGATCAAGCGCTTCGCGCAGGTTCTCATCGACGCGGGTGTCGTCACGACCGTGCGCAAGACGCGCGGCGACGACATCGACGCCGCGTGCGGGCAGCTGGCCGGCGCGGTGAAGGATCGCACGCGCCTCGCGGAACGAACGGGCGCAGCAGGAAAAATCATCGAAGTTCGGGCAGTTTGACGGGGGCACCTGGCCGGGGTGCCCGAACCCTTTGGCGGTGCAACACGCGAATAGCGATCGGTCGCGGCGCCTCGGCGCCGCGCAGGGTATGAACAGTTGCGGGTGCCGGCCGGCGGGAGTCGGCGGCGGCCGCCAGTGAAGAAGAATCGACGCGAGGACAAGGATGAGTGAGCCGCAGCCGTCTAACGGCGCAGAGACGAATGCCGCGAAGCCGGCACCGGCGGGACTGGAATCGCTGGCGGCGGTCGGCAGCCGGCTGGCGCAGCTTCGGGAGACGAAGGGCTGGTCGGTCGACGACGTGTCGGCGCGACTCAAGGTCGCACCGCAAAAGCTCCGGGCGCTCGAGGCCGGCGACATCAGCCATTTGCCCGGCGTGACGTTCGCGCTCGGGGTCGTGCGCAGCTATGCGAAGATGCTCGGCGTCGATCCGGAACCGTTCGCGCAGGCGCTGCGCCGCGAGCGCGGGGTGCCGGAAGTCGACCTGTCGATGCCGGCGTCGTCGGGCACGGATCTGCCGCGCGGCCGCGTGTCGATTCCGCTCGGCGGCTCGTCGCGTCACCATCCGTGGCTGTGGGGAACGGGGATCGTCATCGTCGCGGTGGTCGCCGTACTGATGTGGCACACTGGCGGCGATTCGTCGAGCCTGCTTGCACGCTTCAAGGGCGGCGACGCCGAGCATGCGTCGGCCGCGAGCGCGGCGACGGCATCGTCGGCTGCTGAAGAAGCGGCCACGAACGCCGCGTCGGGCGCGGTGGCGAATGCGGTTCCGGCCCCGGCTGCTGCATCGGCTGCCCCGGCGCAGGCGATCGCGTCGGCTGTTCCGGCGCCCGCGGCGCCGGTCGCGACGGCCGCTGCGTCGCAGCCCGTGGCGGCCACGGCGGCGGCAAGCACGGCCGCGCCGGCCCAGCCGGCCAGCGTCGTGGTGGCGGCCGGTCAGTCGATGGTCGAACTGAAGGTCAAGCAGGATTGCTGGTTCAGCGTGCGCGACAAGAACGGCAAGGAGCTGTTCTCGGCGCTGGTGCGCGCCGGCGAAACGAAGCAGGTAGCCGGTGACGGGCCGTTCAAGGTCACGATCGGCAACAAGGCCGGCCTCGACGCGGTTGCGTTCGACGGAAAACCGGTCGATCCGGCAAAATATTCGGCAGCGCGGGGTAACGTGGCGCGGTTCACGTTGCCCTGACGTCAAGCGCCGTGGCGAAGGCCTGTCGTCGATCTCGGCAGGCCGTGAGGGCACGGCGCTTTTTCAATTCATGCGCCGCGTCGCGGCGCATTCCGCGTAAATGGATCTATCGATGCAATCCGAAGCTCAATCCCCACGCAGCAGTCAGATTTGTTCAACCGAGCCGGTGTTCGGCGGGCATCAGCCGCGCCGCGTATCGCATGCGGTGGATGTCCGCTGGGGCGGGCAACTCGTGACGATCGGCGGCGACGCGCCGGTGCGCGTGCAGTCGATGACGAATACCGACACGGCCGACGCGATCGGCACGGCGATCCAGATCAAGGAACTCGCGAATGCGGGCTCCGAACTGGTGCGCATCACGGTCAACACGCCCGAAGCCGCGGCCGCCGTGCCGGCGATTCGCGAGCAGCTCGACCGGATGGGCGTGACCGTGCCGCTCGTCGGCGATTTCCACTACAACGGCCACCTGCTGCTGCGCGACTACCCGGGCTGCGCGGAATCGCTGTCGAAGTACCGGATCAACCCCGGCAACGTCGGTCAGGGCGCGAAGCGCGACACGCAGTTCGCGCAGATGATCGAGGCCGCGGCGAAGTACGACAAGCCGGTGCGGATCGGCGTGAACTGGGGCAGTCTCGACCAGGACCTGCTCGCGCGCATGATGGACGAGAACGGCGCGCGGGCGCAGCCGTGGGACGCGCAGAGCGTGATGTACGAGGCGCTGATCCAGTCGGCGATCGGCTCGGCCGAACGCGCGGTGGAGCTCGGCCTGGGTCGCGACCGCATCGTGCTGTCGTGCAAGGTCAGCGGCGTGCAGGACCTGATCGCCGTGTACCGCGAACTCGGCCGCCGCTGCGGCTTCGCGCTGCACCTCGGACTGACCGAGGCCGGCATGGGTTCGAAGGGCATCGTCGCGTCGACGGCCGCGCTCGGCGTGCTGCTGCAGGAAGGGATCGGCGACACGATCCGCATCTCGCTGACGCCGGAACCGGGCGCGTCGCGCACGGGCGAAGTGATCGTCGGCCAGGAAATCCTCCAGACGATGGGCCTGCGCTCGTTCGCGCCGATGGTGATCGCGTGCCCGGGCTGCGGCCGTACGACGAGCACGCTGTTCCAGGAACTCGCGATGCAGATCCAGACCTACCTGCGCGAGCAGATGCCGGTCTGGCGCAAGGAATATCCGGGCGTCGAGAAGATGAACGTCGCGGTGATGGGCTGCATCGTCAACGGCCCGGGCGAATCGAAGCACGCGAACATCGGCATCAGCCTGCCGGGTTCGGGCGAGAACCCGGCCGCACCCGTCTTCATCGACGGCGAGAAGGTCAAGACGCTGCGCGGCGAGCGGATCGCCGAGGAATTCCAGCAGATCGTCAGCGACTACGTCGCACGCAATTACGGCCGCACCGAGGCCCTGAACTAATTCGTCCACACACACGAACGATGACTGAACAGAAACGCAAGATCGAGAAGCTCACCGGCGTCAAGGGCATGAACGACATCCTTCCGCAGGATGCCGGCCTGTGGGAATTCTTCGAAGCTACCGTGAAATCGCTGCTGCGCGCGTACGGCTACCAGAACATCCGCACGCCGATCGTCGAACATACGCAGCTCTTCACGCGCGGCATCGGCGAAGTCACCGACATCGTCGAGAAGGAGATGTACAGCTTCACCGACGCGCTGAACGGCGAGAACCTGACGATGCGCCCGGAAAACACCGCGGCCGTCGTGCGTGCGTCGATCGAGCACAACATGCTGTACGACGGCCCGAAGCGCCTGTGGTACATCGGCCCGATGTTCCGTCACGAGCGTCCGCAGCGCGGCCGCTATCGGCAGTTCCACCAGGTCGGCGTCGAGGCGCTCGGCTTCGCGGGTCCCGATGCGGATGCCGAGATCATCATGATGTGCCAGCGCCTGTGGGATGACCTCGGCCTGACCGGCATCAAGCTCGAGATCAACTCGCTCGGCCTCGCCGAAGAGCGCGCCGCGCACCGCGTCGAACTGATCAAGTACCTCGAGCAGTTCGCCGACGTGCTCGACGAGGACGCGAAGCGTCGCCTGTATACGAACCCGCTGCGCGTGCTCGACACGAAGAATCCGGCACTGCAGGACATCGCGCAGAATGCACCGAAGCTGATCGACTTCCTCGGCGACGAATCGCGCGCGCACTTCGAAGGGCTGCAGCGCCTGCTGCTCGCGAACAACATTCCGTTCAAGATCAACCCGCGTCTCGTGCGCGGGCTCGATTACTACAACCTGACCGTGTTCGAGTGGGTGACCGACAAGCTTGGCGCGCAGGGCACGGTCGCGGCCGGCGGCCGCTACGATCCGCTGATCGAGCAGCTCGGCGGCAAGCCGACCGCCGCGTGCGGCTGGGCGATGGGCATCGAGCGCATCCTCGAGCTGCTGAAGGAAGAGGATCTCGCGCCCGAGCAGGAAGGCGTCGACGTGTACGTCGTGCACCAGGGCGAAACCGCGCGCGAACAGGCGTTCATCGCGGCCGAGCGTCTGCGCGACACGGGCCTCGACGTGATCTTCCACTGCAGCGCCGACGGCGCGCCGGCGAGCTTCAAGTCGCAGATGAAGCGGGCCGACGCAAGCGGCGCCGCGTTCGCGGTGATCTTCGGCGAAGAAGAGGTCGCGAACGGCACGGTGGGCGTGAAAGCGTTGCGCGGCGCGGGTGCGGAAGGGGAAAAGAACGTTCAGCAGACCGTACCGGTCGAAAGCTTGACCGAATTCCTAATCAATGCGATGGTTGCATCCGCCGAAGACGGCGACGACTGATCGCGCTGGCATCCGCTCGACAAGAAAAGCCTGAACAGGAAGGAATCGCTCGCCGATGAGTTATCACGACGAACAAGAATCGATTGAAAGTCTGAAGGCGTGGTGGGCCCGCTGGGGCAACCTCACCACGTGGATCGTGCTCGCGGCGCTCGTCGTCGCGGCCGGTTTCAACGGCTGGAACTACTGGCAGCGCCGTCAGGCTGCCGAGGCGTCCGGGCTGTACGAGCAGGTCCAGAAGGCTGCCGCCGCGAACGACAAGGCAACGATGGCCCGCGCGGCTGCCGACATGGAAGACAAGTTCGGCAGTACGCCGTATGCGCAGATGACGGCGCTCGCGGCCGCGAAGACGCTGTATGCGGCCGGCGACGCGGCCGGCGCGAAGGCACAGCTGCAATGGGCCGTCGATCACGCCAAGGACGACGAGTACAAGCAGATCGCGAAGCTGCGTCTCGCGTCGCTGCTGCTCGACGAGAAGGCGTACGACGCGGGCCTCGCGCTGCTGTCGGGTACACCGGTCGATGCATTCAAGGGCCTCGTGGCCGATCGGCGCGGCGATCTGCTTGCCGCGCAAGGCAAGACCGACGACGCGCGCGCCGCTTACAAGCTCGCGCTCGACGGCCTGTCGAAGGACGACCAGTCCGCGCGCCAGCTCGTGCAGTTCAAGCTGGACGCGCTCGGCGGCTGAATTCCGGTCCCCTCAACCTCTTAACTCTGCTTCGCTAACCGATGAATTTGCTGAAACGTTACGCTGTGCCCGTTGCCTGCGCGGCGGCTGTCCTCGCTTTGGCGGCTTGCTCGTCGTCGAAGGACGCGCGCCGCGTGCCGACGCCGCTCACCGAGTTCAAGCCCGTCATGGACGTGCAACAGGTCTGGAAGGCGAGCGTCGGCAAGGGCGGGCGCTACCTGTTCTCGCCGGTGGCCGTGGGCGACGCCGTCTATGCGGCGGGCGAAAACGGTTCGGTCGAGAAGATCGACGCGAAGACGGGCCAGACGCTGTGGCGCTCGAAGGTCGGTTCGGACCTGTCGGCCGGGGTCGGCAGCGACGGCAACCTGACCGCGGTCGGTGCGTTGAAGGGCGGCGTGTTCGTGCTGGGCCCGGACGGCAAGCAGCTGTGGAAGACCAGCGTGCAGGGCGAGATCTTCTCGCCGCCGCTCGTCGGCAACGGCCTCGTGGTCGTCCGCACGATCGACGGCCAGGTGATCGCGTTCAACGCGCAGACGGGCGAGCAGAAGTGGAACTACCGCAATCGTGCGGTGCCGCTGAACCTGCGCGTGTCGGCGGGCATGACGTTTGCGGGCGACGCGGCCGTGCTCGCGGGCTTCCCGGGCGGTGGTCTCGTCGCGATCAACCTGCAGACGGGCGAGCCGTTCTGGCAGACCCCGGTGTCGTTCCCGAAGGGCGTGACCGAGGTCGAGCGCATCAACGACGTCAGCGGTCCGCCGACGCTCGTGGGCGCGGAAACCTGCGCAGTGACGTTCCAGGGTCAGCTCGGTTGCTTCGATGCGAACTCGGGCCGGCCACTGTGGGAAAAGCCGTTCTCGAGCCGCAGCGGCCTCGCGCAGGACGATTCGGTGGTCGCCGGCGGCGACGACTGGTCGGTCGTCACCGCGTACGACGCGGCCACGGGCAACCAGCTCTGGCGCAACGACAAGCTGAAGAGCCGTGACGTCGGCGTGCCGTACCTGCTCGGGCACGCGGTCGTGATGGGCGATTACAAGGGCTTCGTGCACTTCCTGTCGCGCGAGGATGGCAGCTTCATCGCGCGGATGAAGACCGACGGCAGCGCGATCACGGCGGCGCCGGTGCTCGCGGGCAATACGCTCGTCGTGCAGACGAAGGACGGTGGCCTGTACGGATTCCGTCCGCGCTGACGCGCACGAAACAGGCGTGGCCGTGGCGCGGCGGGCAGGTCCCGCGCGCCGCGGCCGCGCGACTTGAAGGCGGCCGGCGTTCCCGGCCGCTCGGTATTTGAAAGGCAGTTCGAGACGAAAGACGACGGCGCGCAACGCGCGCCGGGCGCGCGCATCCGGCGCGGCGCGAATTCGTGATATTTTCATTCAGCGCAGCCGCCCGCAGCAGCGGGCCTCCCGCTGCTGCGCTTCACCGTAGAAAACACAGATGAAACCGGTCATTGCCCTCGTTGGGCGCCCCAATGTGGGGAAATCCACGCTGTTCAACCGGCTCACGCGCTCGCGCGATGCGCTGGTCGCCGACTTGCCGGGCCTGACGCGCGATCGCCATTACGGCGAAGGGCGCGTCGGCGAACGGCCTTACCTGGTCGTCGATACGGGCGGCTTCGAACCCGTCGCGAAGGACGGCATCCTGCACGAAATGGCGCGCCAGACGCGGCAGGCCGTCGAGGAGGCCGACGTCGTCGTGTTCATCGTCGACGGCCGTAACGGACTCGCGCCGCAGGACAAGTCGATCGCCGACTACCTGCGCAAGACCGGCCGGCCGATCTTCCTGGTCGTCAACAAGGCCGAGGGGATGAAGTACACGGCGGTCGCGACCGACTTCTACGAGCTCGGGCTCGGCGATCCGCGCGCGATCTCGGCCGCGCATGGCGACGGCGTGACCGACATGATCAACGAGGCGCTCGAAGTCGCGTACGCCGGCCAGCCCGAGGAAGCGGAGGAGGATGATCCGTCGCGCGGCATCAAGATCGCGATCGTCGGCCGTCCGAACGTCGGCAAGTCGACGCTCGTCAACGCGCTGATCGGCGAAGACCGTGTGATCGCGTTCGACATGCCGGGCACGACGCGCGATTCGATCTACGTCGACTTCGAGCGTAACGGCAAGAAATACACGCTGATCGACACGGCCGGCCTGCGGCGCCGCGGCAAGGTGTTCGAGGCGATCGAGAAGTTCTCGGTCGTGAAGACGCTGCAGTCGATCTCCGACGCGAACGTCGTCATTCTTCTGTTGGATGCGCAGCAGGACATTTCCGACCAGGACGCGCACATCGCCGGCTTCGTCGTCGAGCAGGGCCGCGCGCTCGTGATCGGCGTGAACAAGTGGGACGGCCTCGACGACCACGCGCGCGACCGCGCGAAAGCGGATTTGACCCGCAAGCTGAAATTCCTCGACTTCGCGAAATCGCATTTCATTTCGGCCGCGAAGAAGACGGGTATCGGCGCGCTGATGCGCTCGGTCGACGATGCCTACGCGGCGGCGATGTCGAAGCTGCCGACACCGAAGCTCACGCGCGCGCTGATCGAGGCGGTCGAATTCCAGCAGCCGCGCCGTCGCGGCCCGGTGCGTCCGAAGCTGCGCTACGCACACCAGGGCGGCCAGAATCCGCCGATCATCGTGATCCACGGCAACGCGCTCGACGCGGTGACGGAAACCTACAAGCGCTACCTCGAAAACCGGTTCCGCGAAACTTTCTCGCTGACCGGGACTCCATTGCGCATAGAGTTCCGTTCGTCGAACAACCCGTACGCGGACAAGGGCTGAAGCACGTCCCGCAAGGGCTAGGCCGCATGGCCTACGCCCGGGCGGGGCAGGCAAAATCAGCTATAGTGTAGCGATTGGCGCCGGATCTCTTTTTCTTCGCCGCCAATCCAGATCAACCTGCAAAAAAAGATGGAGTACGCCATGAGCAACAAAGGGCAATTGTTACAAGACCCGTTTTTGAACGCACTGCGCAAAGAGCACGTTCCCGTTTCGATTTACCTCGTCAACGGCATCAAGCTTCAAGGGAACATTGAATCGTTCGACCAGTACGTCGTGTTGCTCCGTAATACGGTGACCCAGATGGTTTACAAGCACGCCATCTCGACGGTCGTGCCGGCGCGCCCGGTGAATTTCCACCCGGACGCGGAAGCCTCGTCCTAACCTATCGCAGCGGCCGGCATCCGGTCGCCGCGAGCGACCGATGCCAGCCGCCTTATCTTGACACCCGATAATTTGATCAACGCAGCGCTCGTCGGCATCGATTTCGGCAAGACCGATTTCGAAGCCAGTCTCGAAGAACTCAGTCTTCTCGCCTCCAGTGCGGGAGCCCGTCCCGCCGTCACCCTCACGGGTCGACGCGCCAGTCCCGATGCCAAGATGTTCATCGGCAGCGGCAAAGCCGAAGAATTGCGGCTCGCCTGCGATGCGCACAACGTCGAAATCGTCATCTTCAACCACGCCTTGGCGCCCGCCCAGCAACGCAATCTGGAGCAGGCACTTAACAGGCGCGTGGTCGATCGCACGAGCCTCATCCTCGACATCTTCGCGCAGCGTGCCCGCAGCCACGAAGGCAAGCTGCAGGTCGAGCTCGCGCAGCTTCAATACCTGTCGACCCGGCTGATTCGCGCGTGGACCCACCTGGAGCGGCAAAAGGGCGGTATCGGCCTGCGCGGCCCGGGTGAAACCCAGCTCGAAACCGACCGCCGGCTGATCGGCGAACGCATCAAGATGCTGAAGTCGCGGCTCGACCGGCTGCGTCGCCAGCACAGCACGCAGCGCCGGCAGCGCGCGCGCAGCGGCACGATGTCGGTGTCGCTCGTCGGCTATACGAACGCGGGCAAGTCGACGCTGTTCAATGCGCTGACGAAAGCGCAGGCCTACGCGGCCGACCAGCTGTTCGCGACGCTCGATACGACGTCGCGGCGCGTGTACCTCGGCGACGAGGTCGGGCAGATCGTCGTGTCCGATACGGTCGGGTTCATCCGCGAGCTGCCTCACCAGCTCGTCGCGGCGTTTCGCGCGACCCTCGAGGAAACGATCCATGCGGATCTGCTGCTGCATGTGGTCGATGCGTCGAGCGCGGTCCGGCTCGAGCAGATCGAGCAGGTCAACGGCGTGCTGCACGAGATCGGCGCGGACACGATCCGGCAGGTGCTGGTCTTCAACAAGATCGACGCCGTGCCCGAGCTGGCGGCCCGCGGCGACGCGGTCGAGCGGGACGAGTATGGTAATATTTCGCGCGTCTTTTTGAGCGCGCGCACCGGTCAGGGTCTCGATACGTTGCGTGCCGCCATCGCCGAAATCGCCTCCGCGGAACACCTTTCCAGCGCGACGTTACCCGACGCGCTCGATGGCACGTCCGCTGAACCGCACGAAGACCACACGATTTCCGAACACGGGCGCTAACCGGTCCCGGCCGGTTCGCCGGCGTCTAATCTGGTGAACAAACTCTGGTGAACGAATACAACGAGCGGAGTACCTGGCGGCGGATGCGCGCCTTGCTGTCGATCAACGATCCCCGCTGGGGACGCGGCGAAGGCAATGGCAAGGACGGATCCCGCCCCCGCGCGAACGAATCGAAGCGTCCGCAAGGCGGCGACGGCGACGGTCCGCCCGATCTCGACGAGATGTGGCGCAACTTCAACCGGCGCCTGAGCGGCCTGTTCGGCGGCAAGGGCGGCAACGGCTTCCGTCCCGACAACGGACGGGCCGCACGGGTCGGCGTCGGCATCGTGATCGGCGTGCTGGTCGCGGTGTATGCGGGCAGCGGGCTGTTCGTCGTGCAGGAAGGCCAGACGGGCGTCGTGCTGCAGCTCGGCAAGCTGTCGGGCACGGTCGGCCAGGGCGTGCACTGGCGCGCGCCGTATCCGTTCGCATCGCACGAGATCGTCGACACGTCGCAGGTCCGTTCGATCGAGATCGGCCGCAACAACGTCGTGCGTCTCGCGAACGTGAAAGAAGCCGCGATGCTGACGCGCGATGCCGACATCGTCGACGTGCGCTTCATCGTCCAGTACCGGATTCGTTCCGCCACCGATTACCTGTTCCGCAGCGTCGATCCCGAGCGCAGCGTGTCGCAGGCCGCGCAGGCCGCGGTGCGCGCGATCGTCGGCACGCGCAGCGCGGCCGACATGCTGAACCAGGACCGCGATGCGCTGCGCGAGCAGCTGTCCACCGCGATCCAGCGCGATCTCGACCGCTACCAGTCGGGGCTCGAGGTCACGGCCGTCACGATGCAGAGCGTCGCGGCGCCCGACCAGACCCAGGCCGCGTACGCCGAAGTCGCGAAGGCGCGCGACGAGCGCGAGGCCGCGAAGCGCGCCGCGCAGGCGTATGCGAGCGACCTGCTGCCGAAGGCGCAGGGCGATGCGGCGAAGCTCGTCGACGAAGCGAAGGCGTATGCCGACCGCGTGGTCACCGAAGCCGAAGGCGACGCGGACCGCTTCAAGCAGGTCTACGCGCAGTACTCGAAGGCGCCGGCGGTCATCCGCGAGCGGATGTACCTCGAGACGATGCAGGAAATCTATTCGAATGCGACGAAGGTATTCGTCGGCAACAAGGGCGGCAACAGCGTCGTGTATCTGCCGCTCGACAAGCTCGTCGAGCAGGGGCGGCAAAACGCCGCGGCGTCGACCGGCGCATCCGCCGCCGATGCGGCGTCCGCACCGGCGGCAACCGTGCCGTCGGCAGCCGCTGCCGCGCCGGCGAGCGCCGCACCGGCCGCCACCGCGTCGGGCGTCGACGTGCTGCGATCGCGCGAAGCGTTTCGCAGCCGGTCGCGTGAAGACGATACGAAGTAACGGGGAGCGCAGAACATGAACCGAATCATTGCGCTCGTCGTCGCAATCGTGATCGTCGCCTTCGCGGCATCGTCGACGGTCCTCACCGTCGATCCGCGCCATGCGGCCGTGTTGTCGGGCCGCGACGGCACGCAGCCCGAGCTCGCGGGCCCCGGCGTCCACTTCAAGCTGCCGCCGCCGCTGCAGACGGCCACGCTGATCGACACGCGCCTGCAGTCGCTCGAGTCGTCCGATCCGCTGCAACTGGCAACCGAAGACAAGCACGACCTGCTCGTCGCGTATGCGGTGAAGTACCGGATCAGCGATCCGATGAAATATTTCACGGCGACGGGCGGCGACCCGGCGGCGGCGGCCGAACGGCTGTCCGGCGCGCTGAAGAGCGCGCTCGGCGACGCATTCGGCAAGCGGGCGCTCGACGATGCCCTCGGCGGTCAACGTGCGATCGCCGATGCGGCACGCGATGCGACGAAGGCGAATGCGACCGGTTTCGGCGTCGACGTGGTCGACGTCCAGCTGACGCGCGTCGACCTGCCGGCCGCGCAGACGGATGCCGTCTATCAACGGATGATCGGTGCGTTGCGTGACCAGGCGGCGCAAGTGCGCGCGCAAGGCGCGGCCGACGTCGAGCAGATCAAGGCCGACGCCGAACGCGAGCAGCAGGCCGTGCTCGCGAACGCGTACAAGTCCGCGCAGACGATCAAGGGCGAGGGCGATGCGAAGGCCGCGACGATCGCCGCAGACGCGTTCGGCCGCGATCCGCAGTTCTATCAGTTCTACGCGAGCCTGCAGGCCTACCGGAATACGTTCAAGCGCAACGACATCATCGTCGTCGATCCCGACAGCGAGTTCTTCCGCTTCATGCGCAGCCCGACGGGCGGCGCCGCACCGGCGGCGCCTGCTCCCCGCAAACATTGACCTTGGGGCGCCGCGTCGAGCGGCGCCGTCGCTCGCATGGACCTGGCTGGCTCGTTGTTGCTCGCAGTAGCGCTGATGCTGATCATCGAGGGGGCGTTCCCCTTCGTGTTTCCCGTCGCCTGGCGCGACACGTTTCGTAGAATAGCCGAGCGGCCGCCGCATCATATCCGGATCGGCGGGCTGATCGTGATGGTGCTCGGGCTCGTGCTGCTGCTGCTCGCGACCTGACCGGAGCCCCGATCCGGACGGCGCATCCGCCGTTCGTTCCGCCCGATTTCGAAGTTCCGATTCAACTCGCGGCGCGCGTGTCGCGCGCCGTTTCCCGTCGTAGGACCGTACCGATGTCGACCTGGTTACTTCCCGAGAATATCGCCGACGTGCTGCCGTCGGAAGCGCGCAAGATCGAGGAGCTGCGCCGCAGGCTGCTCGACCGCTTCCGTTCGTACGGCTACGAAATGGTGATGCCGCCGCTGCTCGAGTATCTCGAGTCACTGCTGACGAGCGGGGGCGCCGATCTGCGCCTGCGCACCTTCAAGCTGGTCGACCAGTTGTCGGGCCGGACGCTCGGCCTGCGCGCGGACATCACGCCGCAGGTCGCGCGGATCGACGCGCACCTGTTGAACCGTCAGGGCGTGACGCGCCTCTGCTATGCGGGCCACGTGATGCATACGCGTCCGCGCGGGCTGCACGCGACGCGCGAACAGATCCAGATCGGCGCGGAAATCTACGGCCACGCCGGCCTGGAAGCCGATCTCGAGATCCAGCAGCTGATGCTCGACGCGCTGCATCTCGCGGGCCTGTCGCGGATCCGCCTCGACCTCGGTCACGCGGGTGTGCTCGCGGCGCTGCTGGCGCGCGACGCGCAGGCCGCGGAGCGCGGCGAGTCGCTGTACGACGCGCTGTCGGGCAAGGACGTGCCGCTGCTGAACGAGCTGACCGACGATCTCGGCGCCGATACGCGCGCCGCGCTGCGTGCGCTGCCGAACCTTTACGGCGACGCGAGCGTGCTCGCCGAGGCGCGCACGCGCCTGCCGGTGCTGCCCGAAATCACGCGGGCGCTCGACGATCTCGCGCAGCTTGCGTCGCAGGCGAAGGGCGTCGAAGTCGCGATCGATCTCGCCGATTTGCGCGGTTACGCGTATCACAGCGGCGCGATGTTCAGCGCGTACATCGACGGCGTGCCGAACGCGATCGCGCGCGGCGGTCGTTACGACCACGTGGGGCAGGCCTATGGCCGGGCCCGCCCGGCAACCGGCTTTTCGCTCGACCTGCGCGAGCTCGCGCGGATTTCGCCGGTCGAGGCGCGCGGCACCGCGATTCTCGCGCCGTGGGCGCAGGACGACGCGCTCGGCGCGGCGGTCGCGGCGCTGCGCGATGCGGGCGAGGTCGTGATCCAGGCGCTGCCGGGCCACGACCACGTGCTCGACGAATTCGCCTGCGATCGTTCGCTCGTCGAGCGCAACGGCGCATGGGTGGTCGAACCCCGATAAACAGGCGTTCGCGGGCTGCGCTTCGGCGTGCATATCGTTGAAGCGAAACGGAAAAATTCGGAATCGCCCGCGAACATAGGTAGAATACGTTTTTAACCAGCTAACGAATCAACATGTCTGCCAGCGCAGTGAACGTGACTCCCGGGCGCAATGTCGTCGTCGTGGGAACGCAATGGGGTGATGAAGGCAAGGGCAAGATCGTCGACTGGCTGACGGACCACGCTCAAGGCGTCGTGCGTTTCCAGGGCGGTCACAACGCCGGCCACACCCTCATCATCGGCGGCAAGAAAACGATCTTGCGCCTCATTCCGTCGGGCATCATGCGTGAAGGCGTCGCCTGCTACATCGGCAACGGCGTCGTTCTGTCCCCCGAAGCACTGTTCAAGGAAATCGGCGAGCTCGAAGAGGCCGGCGTGAACGTACGCGACCGTCTGTTCATCTCCGAAGCCACGACGCTGATCCTGCCGTACCACATCGCGATCGACCAGGCGCGCGAAGCGCGCAAGGGCGCGGGCAAGATCGGCACGACGGGCCGCGGCATCGGCCCCGCGTACGAAGACAAGGTCGGCCGCCGCGCGCTGCGCGTGCAGGACCTGTTCGACGCGAAGACCTTCGCCGATCGCCTGCGCGAAAATCTCGATTACCACAACTTCGTGCTGACCCAGTATCTGGGCGGTGCGGCCGTCGACTTCCAGGCCACACTCGACACGATGCTCGGCTATGCCGACCGCCTGAAGCCGATGGTGGCCGACGTGTCGCGCCGCCTGTACGACGCGAACAACGCGGGCCAGAACCTGCTGTTCGAAGGCGCGCAAGGCACGCTGCTCGACATCGACCACGGCACCTATCCGTTCGTCACGTCGAGCAACTGCGTCGCGGGTGCGGCGTCGGCGGGTGCGGGCGTCGGTCCGCAGAAGCTCAACTACATCCTCGGCATCACGAAGGCGTATTGCACGCGCGTCGGCTCGGGCCCGTTCCCGAGCGAGCTGTACGATGCGGACAACCCGCAGCGCCAGGACCAGGTCGGCGTCACGCTCGCGAACGTCGGCAAGGAATTCGGTTCGGTCACGGGCCGTCCGCGCCGCACCGGCTGGCTCGACGCGGCTGCGCTGCGCCGTTCGATCCAGATCAACGGCGTGTCGGGCCTGTGCATGACGAAGCTCGACGTGCTCGACGGCCTCGACGAAGTCAAGCTGTGCGTCGGCTACAAGGTCGACGGCAAGGACGTGGACATCCTGCCGCGTGGCGCGGTCGACGTCGCGCGTTGCGAGCCCGTGTACGAAACGTTCTCCGGCTGGAAGGAAAGCACGGTCGGCATCAAGACGTGGGACGCGCTGCCGGTGAATGCACAGGCATACCTGTCCCGTGTCCAGGAAGTGGCTGGCGTGCCGGTAGACATGGTGTCGACGGGCCCGGACCGCGACGAAACGATCCTGCTCCGCCATCCGTTCAAGGTGTAATTCCCAGATGACGCAGCAAATCACGATGACGGCGGCAGACTTGATGACCGATCCGCGCAACGACGACAAGAACCTGTGGGTAGGCTGGGACGAGTATCACCGGCTGATCGAGCTGCTCGCGCTCCAGGTGCACGCCTCGGGCTGGAAGTTCGACCAGATCCTGTGCCTCGCGCGCGGTGGCCTGCGCGTCGGCGACCAGCTGTCGCGCATCTATGACGTGCCGCTCGCGATCCTCGCGACGAGCTCGTACCGGGAAGCAGCCGGCACCGAGCAGGGCGAGCTCGACATCGCGCAGTACATCACGATGACGCGCGGCAACCTGGCGGGCAACGTGCTGCTGGTCGACGATCTCGTCGATTCCGGCGTCACGCTCGCACGCGTGCAGGAGCACCTGAAGGAACGCTATCCGTCCGTGACGGCCGTGCGTTCGGCCGTGCTCTGGTACAAGGGTTGCTCGAAGGTCAAGCCCGACTATCACACGCAGTTCCTGCCGACGAATCCGTGGATTCATCAGCCGTTCGAGGAGTGGGACACGGTTCGTCCGCACAACCTCGAGGCGTGGATCAAGCGCGGTCGCGCGCAGCGCGACGGTTCGGGCGCGTAAGCGCCCGGCCGATCGAAGGAAAGCCTTGTACGGCGCCGCTTGCGGCGCCGTTTTTCATTGGCGCGCGGGTGGCGCCGGGCGGCGTGTGCGGCGGACCCGATAGGCAGGCGGCGCGGCCCCGGCTATGATGGCAGCCCTGCCACAGGTCGCGCCGGATTGCATGCGCGGCGTGGATCACGTGGTTCCACGGCAACACGGCAGGACGGCGTTTCACGGGGGCGCGAGTAGAATAGCGCTCGTTTTGTCCGACCCGGACCCGATTATTACGCTTCATATGAACGACACGACTCACGCGACCGACGCCGCACACGCGCCGCATTCGACGCAACAACACTCGATGCGGGCGCTAGCGATAGCAGCCATCGGCGTCGTGTTCGGCGACATCGGCACCAGCCCGCTGTATTCGCTCAAGGAGGCGTTCAGCCCCGCGCACGGCATTCCGCTGACCGAAGGCTCGATTCTCGGCGTGATCTCGCTGCTGTTCTGGGCGATCATCCTGGTGGTCGGCGTCAAGTACCTGCTGTTCGTGATGCGGGCGGACAACAACGGCGAGGGCGGCGTGCTCGCGCTGATGGCGCTGTCGCTGCGCCCGCTCGACTCCAAGACCCGGGTCGCGGGCGCGCTGATGGCGCTCGGGATATTCGGCGCCTGCATGTTCTACGGGGACGCGGTGATCACGCCGGCGATTTCCGTGATGTCGGCCGTCGAAGGTCTCGAGATCGCGACGCCGCACCTGTCCCATCTCGTGTTGCCGATCACGATCGTGATCCTGATCGCGCTGTTCTGGATCCAGCGGCACGGTACCGCGCTGGTCGGCAAGCTGTTCGGCCCGATCATGGTGCTGTGGTTCGTCGTGATCGCGGCGCTCGGCGTGTACCACATCGTTCGCGTGCCGGGCATCATCGCGGCAATCAATCCGTATTACGCGGCATCGTTCATGGCCGACCACCTGCTGCAGGCTTACGTCGTGCTCGGCTCGGTCGTGCTGGTGCTGACCGGCGCGGAAGCGCTCTACGCGGACATGGGCCACTTCGGTGCCAAGCCGATCCGGTACGCCGCGTACGGGCTCGTGATGCCGTCGCTCGTGCTGAACTACTTCGGACAGGGCGCGCTGCTGATCCAGAACCCGAAAGCGATCGAAAACCCGTTCTTCCTGCTGGCGCCCGAATGGGGGCTGCTGCCGCTCGTCGTGCTGTCGACGGTCGCGACCGTGATCGCGTCCCAGGCCGTGATCTCGGGCGCGTATTCGCTGACGTCGCAGGCGATCCAGCTCGGCTACGTGCCGCGCATGAAGGTGCTGCATACGTCCGAGCTCGCGATCGGCCAGATCTACGTGCCGGTCGTGAACTGGCTGCTGCTGGCCGTGATCCTCTGTATCGTCGTCGGCTTCAAGAGCTCGGACAATCTCGCGGCCGCGTACGGCATCGCGGTGACGGCGACGATGGTGATCACGACCGTGCTCGCGTGCGTCGTGATGGTGAAGGTGTGGAACTGGAACCGGCTGCTGGTCGGCGCGATCATCGCGGTGTTCCTCGCGATCGACCTCGGCTTTTTCGGCGCGAACCTGCTGAAGGTCGCGCAGGGCGGCTGGCTGCCGCTCGGTATCGGCGCGTTGCTGTTCTTCCTGCTGATGACCTGGTACAAGGGGCGTCACATCGTCAAGGAGCGCACGGCGGCCGACGGTATTCCGCTGGAGCCGTTCCTGCAGGGCCTGCTCGCGCATCCGCCGCATCGCGTGTCGGGCACCGCGATCTACCTGACCGGCAACGACAAGCTCGTGCCCGTCAGCCTGCTGCACAACCTGAAGCACAACAAGGTGCTGCACGAACGGACCATTTTCCTGACGTTCGTCACGCGCGACATTCCGTACGTGCGCGACGACAAGCGCCAGAGCGCACGCGATGCGGGCGGCGGGCTGTACATCGTCAAGGCCGAGTACGGCTTCAACGAGACGCCGGACGTGAAGGCCGTGCTCGAGGAATTCGGCCGCACGCACGACATGACGTTCGAGCTGATGGACACGTCGTTCTTCCTCGCGCGCGAAACGGTCGTGCCGACGCATCTGCCAGGGATGTCGATCTGGCGCGAGCGGGTATTCGCATGGATGCACCAGAACGCCGCGAAGCCGACCGATTTCTTCGCGATTCCGGCGAACCGCGTCGTCGAGCTCGGGACGAAGATCGAGATCTGACGGGCCCGGCGCGCGGGCCGTCCGGCCGCGCGTCGCAGGTACCCGGATAATGAAAAAGCCCGCCTTTCGGCGGGCTTTTTCGTACGGCGACGGCGGGTCTATTCGCTTGTTCAGCGCTTGAGCTTCGCGAACGCCGCGGCCATCGCGCCGGCCGGCTCCGGCTCGCGCGAACGCTGCGGGCGGGCGGCGCCGCGCCCTGCGTTGCCGCGATCCTGGCCGCCGCGCGACGACATGCCGGGCGCTGCCGCGTCGTCGTCGAGGCGCATCGTCAGCGCAATGCGCTGGCGCTTCACGTCGACGTCGAGCACCTTCACCTTGACGACCTGGCCGGCCTTCACGACCTCGTGCGGGTCCTTGATGAATTTCGTCGACATCGCGGACACGTGGACGAGGCCGTCCTGGTGCACGCCGATATCCACGAACGCGCCGAACGCGGCGACGTTCGTCACGACGCCTTCCAGCGTCATGCCCGGTACGAGATCCGAGACCTTCTCGACGCCTTCGCGGAACGTGGCCGTCTTGAATTCCGGACGCGGATCGCGACCCGGCTTTTCCAGTTCGGCCAGGATGTCGCGCACGGTCGGCAGGCCGAAACGTTCGTCAACAAATTCCGTCGGCGACAGGCCGGACAGCGCTTCGCGGTTGCCGAGCACGTCGTCGATGCGCTTGTTGATCTTCGCGAGTATCCGTTCGACGACCGGATACGCTTCCGGGTGCACCGACGAGCGGTCGAGCGGGTTCTCGCCGCCGTTGATGCGCAGGAAGCCGGCGGCCTGCTCGAAGGTCTTGTCGCCGAGGCGCGGCACCTTGCGCAGGTGCTCGCGCGACGGGAACGGGCCGTTCGCATCGCGATAGTCGACGATGTTGCGCGCGAGCGTCGCGTTCAGGCCCGACACACGGGCGAGCAGCGGGGCCGACGCGGTGTTCGCGTCGACGCCGACCGCATTCACGCAATCCTCGACGACCGCGTCGAGCGAGCGGGCGAGTTCGCGCTGGTTCACGTCGTGCTGGTACTGACCGACGCCGATCGCCTTCGGCTCGATCTTCACGAGTTCGGCAAGCGGGTCCTGCAGGCGGCGGGCGATCGACACGGCGCCGCGCAGCGATACGTCGAGTTCCGGGAATTCCTTCGCGGCGAGCTCGGACGCCGAGTAGACCGACGCGCCGGCTTCCGACACGACGATCTTCTGCAGGCGCAGCTCCGGATGTTTCGCGATCAGTTCGCTCGCGAGCTTGTCGGTTTCACGCGACGCGGTGCCGTTGCCGATGCTGATCAGTTCGGCCTGCGTCTGCGCGGCGATGCGCGCGAGTTTCGCGATCGAACCGTCCCAGTCGCGGCGCGGCTCGTGCGGGTAGATCGTGTCGGTCGCGAGCACCTTGCCGGTGCGGTCGACGACCGCGACCTTCACGCCGGTGCGCAGGCCGGGGTCGAGGCCGATCACGGCCTTCGGGCCGGCCGGCGCGGCCAGCAGCAGGTCGTTCAGGTTGCGCGCGAACACGCGGATCGCTTCGGTTTCGGCCGTTTCGCGCAACTGCGTGAGCAGTTCGTTCTCGATATGCGGCTGCACCTTCACGCGCCAGCACCAGCGGCAGACGTCGGACAGCCATTTGTCGGCCGGGCGATTCTGGTTCGCGATGCCGAAATGGCGCGCGATCATCGCCTCGCCGGGATGCGGCACTTGCGCGTCGAGCTCTTCGCCCAGACCGAGCTTGATCGTCAGCACGCCGGCGTTGCGGCCGCGGAACAGCGCGAGCGCGCGGTGCGACGGCACGGTCTTGATGGTTTCCGCGTAGTCGTAATAGTCGCGGAATTTCTCGCCTTCCTCGTTTTCCTTGCCCTCGACGACGGCCGACGACACGACGCCCTGGTTGTGCAGGTAGTCGCGCAGCTTGCCGAGCAGCTCCGCCGTCTCGCCGAACTGTTCGGACAGGATGTCGCGTGCGCCGTCGAGCGCGGCCTTCACGTCGGCGACGCCCTTGTCGGCGTCGACGTACGCGGCCGCCTCGGCCTGCGGGTCGAGCAGCGGGTTCGCGAGCAGCGCCTGCGCGAGCGGTTCGAGGCCGGCCTCGCGGGCGATCTGCGCACGCGTGCGGCGCTTCGGCTTGTACGGCAGATAAAGGTCTTCGAGCACCTGCTTGCTGTCGGCCGCGTCGATCGCGGCACGCAGCTCGTCGGTCAGCTTGCCTTGTTCGTCGATGCTCGACAGGATCGCGGCGCGGCGATCCTCGAGCTCGCGCAGGTACAGGAGGCGTTCCTCGAGCTGGCGCAACTGCGTGTCGTCCAGGTTGCCGGTCACTTCCTTGCGGTACCGGGCAATGAACGGAACGGTCGAGCCTTCGTCGAGGAGTTGCACGGCCGCCGCGACCTGGCGCGGCTGGACGGACAGTTCGGTGGCGATGCGCTGTACGATCTTGAGTGCTACGGTTTCCGTCATGTCGTGGATGGTCTGTCTGCCTGCTGAAATCGCGGCGCGGGCCGGCAGGCCCGGAGCGGCGGGCTGCCCGGCGGGCCCGACGGGCCAGAGGCCGCGGATGAATGAAGCGGGGCATTTTGCCATAAATGGCGGAGCGTCCAGCCGGGGGTGATAGAATTTGACACATGTCCCGCAGCTTTCCTACGACGTTGCCAACTTCCCGCATTTCTCTCGTCGCGCTCGGCGCAGCGCTCGCCGCGGCTTTGTCTGCCGGGCCTTCCGGCGCATTCGCGCAGGCCGCTGACGCCAGCGCGCCGGACGCCGTCGCGTCCGCGCCCGTTGCCGCCTCCGCCGTCCCGGATTTCGACGCCCGTCAAAAAGTGCTCAATCAACGCTCCGCGGAAAACGATTATCGTTATGCGGTGGCGGAGCACGATTGTTACAGCAAGTTCTTCGTCAATCACTGTCTCGGCAAGGCGCGCGACCAGATGCGCGAGGAACGGGCGAGCATTCGCCAGGAGCAGCTCGCGCTCAACGACGAGCAGCGTGCGGTGCGCGCGCAGCAGCGCGACCAGCAGCAGGCGCTGAAGCAGGCCCGGAACGCGGCGGAAGCGCCGCAGCGGGCGGCGAACGAAGCGGCGAACGCGGCTGCATTCCGCGACAAGCAGGAGCAGAATGCACTGAAACAGGCGCAGCGCGGCGCGGAAGGACCGCAACGCGCTGCGAGCAAGCAGGCATACGACCAGAAGCAGGCGGATTTCCAGCGCAAGCTCGACCAGGCGCACCAGCAGGCGGCGCAGAAGGCGCAGGAACGGGCGGACAACGCCACGCGCTACGAGCAGAAGCAGAAGGAAGCCGCGCAGCACAAGGCCGATGTCGAGCGGCGTCAGCAGGAAGCGGCCGAGAAGGCCAAGCAGCAACAGCAGCAGGGGCAGTAACGTGTTGAATTGATCGGGATCAGTCTCGGGCGCGTCGGCACGCCGGCCGTCGCGCTGCTTCGATGAGGAGGCAACTATGCAAAACCGTCACACGGAACAGCAGCAGGAATTGCACAACCGTTTGGCTGCATTGCAGGAGCAGCACCAGCAGCTCGCTCGGGAGATCGAGCTGAAGGAAGGACACTCCGACATCGACGACATCACGCTGCACCGGCTGAAGAAGGAAAAGCTGGCGGCCAAGGACAAAATCATTTTGCTGCAATCGCAGCTCGAACCGGATAAGCGCGCCTGAGCGCGGCCTGGCAAGCGCCGGCGCCGCCCGGGCGCTGGACACAGGAACGCTTGCCTTGAATTCACCGCTTGAAGCCACCCCCGATGCCCGGCGTGACACGACGTCCGCCGGGCGCGTTCGTGCGCCCGAAGGCACTTTCGAGCTGAGCCGCAAGCGTGTCGACGAGCTCGACACGATCTTCGGCGAAGGCGGGTTGCTGGCGCGCGCGCTCGACGGCTATCGGCCGCGTACGTCGCAGATCGAGATGGCGCGCGCGGTCGCGTCCGCGATGGAAGCGTCCGCGCGCCGGATGCCCGAACCCGAGATCTTCGAAACCCGCAAGCGGCCGGCGCGTCGCTTGGGCGATGCCGACAAGACGGCCGGGCCGGCGGCGGACGATGCCGCGGCAGCCGAATCGGACAACGACGCGGGCGACAACACGCTGATCGTCGAGGCCGGCACGGGTACCGGCAAGACCTACGCGTATCTGGTGCCCGCGATGCTGTGGGGCGGCAAGGTGATCGTGTCGACCGGCACGAAGCACCTGCAGGACCAGCTGTTCCAGCGTGACATCCCGACCGTGCGCAACGCGCTCGCGGTGCCGGTGTCGGTCGCGATGCTCAAGGGCCGCGCCAACTATCTGTGCCACTACTACCTGCAACGCACGGCTGACAACGGCCGGCTGCCGTCGCGGCAGGACACGGCCTATCTGCAGGAAATCGTCCGCTTCGCGAAGATCACGAAGAGCGGCGACAAGGCCGAACTCGCAAGCGTGCCGGAAAACGCGCCCGTGTGGTCGATGGTCACGTCGACGCGCGACAACTGCCTCGGCCAGGAATGCCCGCACTACAAGGAATGCTTCGTGATGCAGGCGCGGCGCGAGGCCCAGCAGGCCGACATCGTCGTCGTCAACCATCACCTGTTCTTCGCGGACATCATGCTGCGCGACACGGGGATGGCCGAGCTGCTGCCGAACGCGAACACGATCATCTTCGACGAAGCGCATCAGCTGCCGGAGACGGCGACGCTGTTCTTCGGCGAGACGCTGTCGACGACGCAGATCCTCGAGCTCGCGCGCGACACGGTGGCCGAAGGCCTGAGCCATGCACGCGACGCGGTCGAGTGGGTGAAGCTCGGCGGCGATCTCGAGCGCGCGGCGCGCGACTTGCGTCTCGCGTTCGCGAACGACCAGATCGTGCGCATGTCGCTCGCGCAGCTCGGCGACGATCACCCGATGTTCGGTGCGCTCGATGCGCTCGACGCTGCGCTCGATGCGCTCGCGTCGGCACTCGCGAGCCAGGCCGAGCGTGCGGAATCGCTCGGCGCGTGTCTGCGGCGCGCCCGCGAGCTGCAGGACCTGCTGGCCGGCTGGGTCGCGCCCGGCGCGGCGGAAGCGGCCGCGCGGGCCGATGCGGCCGTGGCTGGCGACAACGCGGCCACTGACGGCGATCCGAACGAGAAGGTGCGCTGGGTCGAGGTGTTCGCGCATACCGTGCAACTGCACGAAACGCCGCTGTCGGTCGCGCCGATTTTCGCGAAGCAGCGTGCGGGTGTGCCGCGTGCGTGGGTGTTCACGTCGGCCACGTTGTCGGTGCGCGGCGATTTCACGCACTACGCGGCGCAGATGGGCCTCAGCTCGCGTCGTTCGATGACGCTCGCCAGCCCGTTCGATTACCAGTCGCAGGGGTTGCTGTACGTGCCGCGCAACCTGCCGCAGCCCTCTTCGCCGGCGTTTACCGATGCCGTCTTCGATGCCGCGTTGCCGGCGATCGAGGCGTCCGGCGGTGGCGTGTTCATGCTGTGCACGACGCTGCGCGCGGTCGACCGGATCGCCTCGAAGCTGCGCGACGTGATCGAGGCGCGCGGCTGGAACACGCCGCTGCTCGTGCAGGGCGACGCAAGCCGTACCGAGCTGCTCGACCGCTTCCGCGCGTACGGCAATGCGATCCTGGTCGGTAGCCAGAGTTTCTGGGAGGGCGTCGACGTGCGCGGCGATGCGTTGTCGCTGGTCGTGATCGACAAGCTGCCGTTCGCGCCGCCGGACGATCCGGTGCTGGCCGCGCGGCTCGATGCGTTGACGAAGAAGGGGCTGAGCCCGTTCGCGGTGCATCAGTTGCCGCAGGCCGTGATCACGCTGAAGCAGGGCGCGGGCCGGCTGATTCGTGCGGAGACGGATCGCGGTGTGCTGATGATCTGCGACACGCGACTCGTCGACAAGCCGTACGGGCGCCGGATCTGGCAAAGCCTGCCGCCGTTCAAGCGCACGCGAGAGATTGCGGTCGTGCAGGATTTCTTCGACGAGCACCGCTCGGACAAGCGCGCTTGATCGCGCGCGCGGCGCTTGTCGCTTGATTGTCCCGGTGCCGCTTGCATGCGGCGCCAATAAAAAACCCGGCTCGATGGCCGGGTTTTTTGTGTGCACAACGGATGTTACATCGCGCCGTGCTTCAGAACTGCCACCACGACTTCTTCGCACCGGGGCGCGAATGGCCCGTCACATACGGGCTGTCGGGGAACGTGCCCGCGAGCACGCGCTTGGTGTCCTCGGCGAGTTCCGGCTGGTTCAGCTTGCCGTACGACAGGATCATGATGTGCAGCGCATCCTCGATCGCCGGCGCGCCCTTGTAGTCCTTGATCGCGAGCTGGGCGCGGTTGATGGCCGCGACATACGCGCCACGACGGTAGTAGTAGTCGGCCGCGTGCACTTCGTGCGACGCGAGCGCGTTGACGATGTAGCGCATCCGTGCGGCCGCGTCGGGCGCGTACTTGCTCTTCGGGAAGCGATCGACGACGACCTTGAACGCATCGTACGATTCGCGCAGCGCCTGCGGATCGCGTTCGCTCATGTCCTGGCCGGAGAAGCGCCCGAACAGGCCGAGATCGTCGTTGAAGTGGATCATCCCCTTCAGGTAGTACGCGTACGGGATATCCGGATGATCCGGGTGGAGCTGGATGAAGCGGTCGACGGCCTGGTCGGCGGCTGCCGGTTCGTTGTCCTTCCAGTTGCAGTACGCGACGTTGATCTGCGCCTGCTGTGCGAAATGGCCGAACGGATCGCGGCCTTGCAGCGATTCGAAATATTTCGCGCACTTGCCCCAGTCGCCGCCGGACAGTGCGTCCTGGGCCTCTGAGTATAATTTGTTGTTCGACCAGGTAGCCGTCTCGTCCTGCTTCTGCGGCAAGCCGTGGCAGCCGGCGATGAGGGCCGCGGCCGCTACCGCCGCAGCCCGGGCGGCGACGGTTCTGGCCGTGCGTTTGGTCGAATTCATCATGCTCGCATGTCCTAGCTTCAAGTCTCGGTGACCCAGTCTAAATGACCCGTTCAAGTTCGCAGAATGCCCAGCCGGGCACACCAAATCGCGAAGATTATAGCCCAAGCGATCGGCCCGCCGACGCTGCCTCGGGGGATTCCCTCGATGACGATCTGGCCGGCGACGCGATGCAGCCGCCCGTCGTGCCGTCCGTGGCGGGCGATGACGCGCCGCGTATCGTCGAAGTGCCGCTGTCGCTCGCCGGCGAACGGCTCGACAAGGCGCTTGCCCAACTGTTCCCCGAATTCTCGCGCAGCCGCCTGCAGAGCTGGATCGAGGCGCAGCGGGTGCTCGTCGACGGCGCGCCGGCGAAGATCCGCCAGCCGGTGCCGCTCGGCGCGAAGATCGCGCTCGTGCCCGATCTGCTGCCCGAGCAGCTCGCGTTCACGCCGGAGCCCGTGCCGCTCGACGTGATTTACGAGGACGACGCGCTCGTCGTCATCAACAAGCCGGCCGGCCTCGTCGTGCATCCGGCCGCCGGCAACTGGAGCGGCACGATCCTCAACGGCCTCCTGCATCGCTACGGCGACGCGGCGGCCGGCCTGCCGCGCGCGGGGATCGTCCACCGGCTCGACAAGGAAACCTCCGGCCTGATGGTGGTCGCCCGCACGCTGGCCGCGCAGACGGACCTCGTGCGCCAGCTGCAGGCCCGCACGGTGAAGCGCCGCTATTTCGCGCTGGTGTGGGGCACGATGCCCGAGGCGGGCACGATCGACGCGCCGATCGGCCGCGATCCGCGCGAGCGCACGCGCATGGCCGTCGTCACCGGCGCGTCGGGCAAGCCCGCGCGCACGCATTTCCGCACGGTTGACACATGCCTGTGGCAACGTCAGCCGGTTTCGGCGATTCAGTGCGATCTCGAAACCGGCCGTACGCACCAGATCCGCGTGCATTGCGCGCACGCCGGACATCCGCTGCTCGGCGATCCGGTCTACGGGCGCGCGCGCGGCAAGCGCTCGGTCACGCCGCTGCCGGACGGGTTCGCGCGACAGGCGCTGCATGCGTGGCGGCTCGGCCTCGTGCATCCGGTCACGGGCAAGGCGATGCAGTGGCGCTGCCCGCTGCCGGACGACATGAACGCACTGGTCGCCGCGCTCGGCTTCGGGCAGGGCGACGAGGAATTCGACGACGACGACGGTGTCTACGACGATGACGATTTCGGCGGCGAGTATCACGACGACGAGCCGTATCTGGACGACGATGAGGAGGAGTGAGTGCCGATGACGAACCTGGCGCCGTTGACGTGGCAGGACTGCGTGCGGCCCGACTGGCAGGTGTCGCCGCGCGTGCGCGCGCTGATCACGACCCGCGACGGCGGTGTGAGCGAAGGCCCGTACGGGCGCTGGCAGGACGGCGCTGCGCTGCCGGGCGGGATGAATCTCGGCCTGCATACCGGTGACGATCCCGACCATGTCGCCGCCAACCGCGCGCGCGTGCTGGCCCTCGCTGGCCAGTCGGGCGCCGCATGGCTCGAGCAGGTTCACGGCGCGCAGATCGTGCAGGCGGACGCGGTGATCGCCGCCGCGCCTGGTGCCACGGCGCCGGTGCAGGCCGACGCAAGCGTGACCGATCAGGCAGGCGCCGTCTGCGTGGTGATGGTGGCCGATTGCCTGCCCGTGCTGCTGTGCGACGCGCAGGGCCGCGCGGTCGGCGCCGCGCATGCGGGCTGGCGCGGGCTCGCGGCCGGCATCGTCGAGCAGACGGCGGCGCGCGTCGCGGCGCTTGCGGGCGGCGCGACGGACGCGCTGCATGCGTATCTCGGTCCGGCGATCGGGCCGCAGGCGTTCGAGGTCGGCGCCGATGTGCGCGACGCGTTTCTCGACACGGCTCCGCAGTCGGAGCATGATGAAACCCGTCATGCGTTCGTCGCGATCGACGGCGCGCCCGGCAAGTTCCTGGCCGACCTCTACGCGCTCGCGCGCCTGCGACTCGCGCGTGCGGGTGTGGCGCACGTGAGCGGCGGGACGGCGTGCACGGTCGCCGAGCGTGCGCGCTTCTATTCGTACCGGCGCGACCGCGTGACGGGGCGCATGGCCGCGGCAATCTGGCTGGCCGATTGATTGCATGCGCATGCGCGCCGGCTTTGTTGCGCCGCGAAATCGAGTTATCTCGATATTGAGGCGGCAATACGGCGTTGCATGCGCGACTGAATGAAAAATCCCGACGTCAAGCTAAACAAAATGTTTTATGTTTCGCCGGAACCCTTGTCCCGTCTGTTGTGCGCGGATTATCTCCGTGCCGAAATGTTCAGTGGTTTGACGGGGCGCTTCACATGGGGAAAACGATAATGATAAAAATACCGCACTGCGGCAGAATCTGGAGACGCCTCTCCAGAGCATGACGGCCCGGCTCGCAGCCGGCACGCCGCGCGCGAGCAGGATTTCACGATTGACGCTCACGAATCACCGGTAAGGCAGGTAATGACAGCATCGAAAAATTCGTCGACGTCCGCGCATGCGGGCACTTCCGCGGGCAGCACCGGTTTCGATCCGGCCGCCCAGCCGATGCAGCAGATGTTCGAGTCGTGGTTGAACGCGTGGCGCGGTTTTGCAGATCCGGCGCGCGCCGCGACGGCATCGGCCTCCGTCAATCCGTTCGCGACATTCCAGTTCCCGACGTCGTTTCCGTTCCAGATGCCGTCGATGCCCGACTTCGGCGCGATGGCGTCGCCGTTCGCGGGGCTGAAGCTGCCGGTTGCCGCGATTCCGCCCGAACGGCTCCAGGCATTGCAGGCCGACTACGCACGCGATTGCATGACGCTGATGCAGCAGGCGGCCGCCGCGAAGCTCGAGTCGCCGGAGCTGAAGGACCGCCGCTTCAGCGGCGACGCGTGGAAGGCGTCCCCCGCGCATGCGTTCGCGGCCGCCTGGTATCTGCTCAACGCGCGCTATCTGCAGGAGCTGGCCGACGCGCTTCAGACCGATCCGAAGACGCGTGAGCGCATCCGTTTCACGGTCCAGCAATGGACGGCCGCCGCCGCGCCGAGCAACTTCCTCGCACTCAATCCCGACGCACAGAAATCGATCCTCGAGACGCAGGGCGAAAGCCTGCGGCAGGGGATGATGAACCTGCTCGGCGACCTGCAGCGCGGCAAGATTTCGCAGACCGACGAATCGCAGTTCGTGGTCGGCAAGAACCTCGGATGTACCGAAGGCTCGGTCGTGTACGAGAACGACCTGATCCAGCTGATCCAGTACACGCCGAAGACGGACAAGGTGTTCGAGCGGCCGTTGCTGATCGTCCCGCCGTGCATCAACAAGTTCTACATCCTCGACCTGCAGCCGGAGAATTCGCTCGTCGCGCACGCGCTGTCGAACGGTCATCAGGTATTCCTCGTGTCGTGGCGCAACGCGGACGCATCGGTCGCGCACAAGACGTGGGACGACTACATGAACGAAGGGCTGCTCGCGGCGATCGACGCGGTGCAGCAGATCAGCGGCCGCGAGCAGATCAACACGCTCGGCTTCTGCGTCGGCGGCACGATGCTCGCGACCGCGCTCGCGGTGCTCGCCGCGCGTGGCGAACATCCGGCCGCGTCGATGACGCTGCTCACCGCGATGCTCGACTTCACCGATACGGGCATCCTCGACGTGTTCGTCGACGAGGCGCACGTGCAGATGCGCGAGCAGACCATCGGCGGCAAGAACGGTGCGCAGCCGGGGCTGATGCGCGGCGTCGAGTTCGCGAACACGTTCTCGTTCCTGCGGCCGAACGATCTCGTGTGGAACTACGTCGTCGACAACTACCTGAAGGGCCGCACGCCCGCGCCGTTCGACCTGCTGTACTGGAACAGCGATTCGACGAGCCTGCCGGGCCCGATGTACGCGTGGTATCTGCGCCATACCTATCTGGAAAACAAGCTGCGCGAGCCGGGTGCGCTGACCGTGTGCGGCGAATCGGTCGACCTGTCGCTGATCGACGTGCCGACCTTCATCTACGGTTCGCGCGAGGATCACATCGTGCCGTGGCAGACGGCCTACGCATCGACGTCGATCCTGTCGGGCCCGCTGAAGTTCGTGCTCGGCGCGTCGGGACACATCGCGGGCGTGATCAATCCGCCGGCGAAGAAGAAACGCAGCTACTGGGTCAACGAGGGCGACCTGCCCGAATCCGCGGACGACTGGTTTGCCGCGGCGACCGAGCAGCCGGGAAGCTGGTGGACGACGTGGGTCGAGTGGCTCGACGCGTACGGCGGTCGCAAGGTCGCGCCGCCGGCCCAGCCGGGTTCCGCGCAATTCCCGGTGATCGAGCCGGCGCCCGGGCGCTACGTGTTGCAGCGCGATTGACGAAAACCGGACAGCGGCGCACGCTGTCCGGTGCACCGCAGTTTTTTTAACAGGGCCGGTAACGACGCGCCGTGTCGTGCGGGCCTGGAGGAAAGGGAAATGACGGATGTAGTGATCGTATCGGCCGCGCGGACCGCGGTCGGCAAATTCGGCGGCTCGCTGGCGAAGATTGCGGCGCCCGAACTGGGCGCGACGGTGATCCGCGCAGTGCTGGAGCGTGCGGGCGTGAAGCCCGAGCAGGTCAGCGAAGTGATCATGGGCCAGGTGCTGACGGCCGGCTCCGGGCAGAACCCGGCGCGGCAGTCGCTGATCAAGGCGGGGCTGCCGAACGCCGTGCCGGGGATGA